>NZ_CP029206.1:0-353333 GCF_003101015.1 Actinobacillus porcitonsillarum
ACTTTTTAGGCAAATTATTCAAAGAATAAGCGGTTATCTTTTTTTCATATTTTGCAAATTGCTAAACAAATTAGACCGCTTGCCAGCTTTTCGTTAAAATAAAGAAAAACATAAAGAAAAGAATATGAAATTAAACGATCAACAACAACAAGCCGTTGAATATGTCAAAGGTGCTTGCTTAGTGCTTGCCGGAGCAGGTTCGGGCAAAACGCGGGTAATTATTAATAAAATTGCCCACTTAATTGCACACTGTGGTTATTCGCCCAAACAAATTGCTGCCGTAACCTTTACCAATAAAGCCGCACGGGAAATGCGTGAACGTGTGGCTCATTCTATTGGTAAAGAAAAAAGTAAAGGGCTGACAATTTCTACCTTTCACACACTTGGGTTTGAAATCTTAAAACGTGAATATAAGTTACTTGGTTTTAAATCAGGTATGACATTATTTGATGAACACGATCAACTGGCATTATTAAAACATTTGCTACCTGAAACAGTAAGCGAAGATAAAGATTTATTAAAACAGCTCATTAGCACCATTTCAAACTGGAAAAATGATTTACTCTCTCCTGAAATGGTGATTTCGCATACAAAAACCGAGCGAGACCGTGTTTTTTCTCACTTTTATCAACTTTATCAAAACCAATTAAGAGCCTATAACGCTTTGGATTTTGATGATTTAATTATGTTACCGGTATTGCTATTTCGTCAATTTCCGGAGGCTAAAGCGCGCTGGCAACAAAAAATTCGTTATTTACTGGTTGATGAATATCAAGACACAAATACCAGCCAATATGAACTCATTAAACTTATTGTTGGCAAAGAGGCAAACTTTACCGTTGTAGGCGATGATGATCAATCCATCTACTCCTGGCGTGGAGCAAAGCCTGAAAATATGCAACGTTTACGAGAAGATTTTGATCTTAAAGTTATTAAACTGGAACAAAACTATCGTTCTAGCCAACGTATTTTGCATTGCGCCAACATTCTGATTGATAATAATGACCATATCTTTCAAAAGCGACTTTTTTCACAGCTTGGAGAAGGCGAAAAGCTCAATGTCATAGAAGCCAAAAATGAAGAACACGAGGCTGAACGTATTGTAGGTGAGCTGATTGCCCATCGTTTTTCTAAAAAAACAAAATATAAAGACTATGCCATTCTTTATCGAGGGAACCATCAATCTCGCTTGCTTGAAAAATTATTGATGCAAAATCGTATTCCTTACAAAATTTCAGGTGGAACGAGCTTTTTTGCCCGAGCTGAAATTAAAGATATGATGGCGTATTTACGCTTAGTGGTCAATCAAGATGATGATGCAGCTTTTTTACGCATTGTTAATGTCCCTAAACGAGAAATCGGAGCGGCTACGCTCGAGAAATTAGGGCAATTAGCAAATGAAAAGCATATTAGTCTTTTTGAAGCGATTTTTGATTTCGAGCTTATTCAGCGCCTTACGCCAAAGCCTTATCAAGCGCTACAAGATTTTGCGCACTGGATTGTAAAAATTGCTGATCAAGCAGAACGAGCCGACCCATTAGAAACCGTCAAAGATCTTTTATCACACATTCAATACGAAGCCTATCTTTACGAAACGGCAACATCACCTAAAGCGGCCGAAATGCAAAGTAAGAATGTTGAAACATTGTTTGAATGGGTGCAAAGTATGTTAGAAGGCGATGAATTGGAAGAACCGATGACACTGATTCAAGTCGTAAACCGTTTAACATTACGAGATATGTTGGAGCGGAGCGAAGAAGATGATGAAGCAGATCAAGTTCAACTGATGACCCTTCACGCTTCCAAAGGCTTAGAATTTCCACATGTATTTTTAATCGGTATGGAAGAGGGGATTTTACCCCATCAAACCAGCTTAGATGAAGACAATGTGGAAGAAGAACGCCGTTTGGCTTATGTTGGTATTACTCGGGCCCAACAAACCCTCACTTTTTCACTTTGCAAAGAACGCCGTCAATACGGAGAAGTTATGCAAACCGAGCCTAGCCGTTTTTTACTTGAGCTCCCTCAAGATGATTTAATGTGGGAACGAGATAAACCTAAAATGTCCGAAGCTGAAAAAGTGGAAAAAACCTCCGCCCATATTGCGAATTTAATGGCACAGTTAAAAGCAAATAGGAAATAAGCATATGTCGTTATTTAAATCCACGAAAAAAGAGGAACACTGCCCTGATTGTGGCGCCATATTGCAAATAAAGCAGGGGAAACGAGGCTTGTTTCTCGGTTGTTCTAACTACCCAAAATGCGAGTATATTAAGCCCCTTCAGCAGCACTATCACGTGGTGAAAACCCTTGAAGAAAGCTGCCCTGAATGTGGGCATTTGCTTCAAATCAAACAAGGGCATTTAGGCATGTTTATTGGTTGTAGCAATTACCCGACTTGCCATTTTATTGTTCACGAACAGCAAGAAGAGAGTGAGGAGGTTAATTTTCTTTGCCCGGAATGTAAACAATATCAACTGATTGCAAGGAAAGGACGAGCGGGAAAAATGTTTTATGGCTGCCGAGGTTATCCTCAATGTAAATTTACACTAACGCATAAACCGGTACTAAAAACCTGCCCACAATGTCATTGCACTTTAGCCACGCAAAAAAAAGAAGGATATTACCAATGTGCAAACAAACATTGCCAGCATATATTTAAAGAAGAACCAAATGAATAATTTAGAACAAATTTTAGACAAAGTTAAACAAAATCAGGTTGTCGCTTACCCGACTGAAGCTGTTTTTGGTTTAGGTTGCAATCCTAATAGCGAACAAGCGGTTAAATTATTGCTTGATTTGAAAAAACGTCCCGAAGAAAAGGGGCTTATTCTGATTGCTCATAATCTTGAATTACTCCGCCCTTACATTGATGAAAGCCAACTTAGTGAAACTGAATGGCAACGATTGAACACGCAACAAGAACAAGCGATTACTTGGATTATGCCGGCTAAAACAAATCTACCACGTTATTTAACCGGCAAATTTAACTCTATTGCAGTGAGAATTTGTCGCACACCAGCCGTGGTTGCTTTATGTGAAAACTTACAATCTGCCCTCACCTCTACAAGTGCAAATCTATCCGGTTTAACGCCTTGTCGAACATACCACGAAGTTTATGCCCAATTTGGACAAGATTTCCCAGTTTTAGAAGCAACAACAGACGGCAAAACCAATCCGTCTGAAATTCGAGATATTTTCACACAAAAAGTTTTTAGAGCCGGATAAACATGAATAAAAGAGGCTACATAAATTCTATTTTATGTAGCCTTCTTCTCATCCATATTCAACTATTGAACTTTCAACTTCTTACCAACCACAATTTGGTTATTCTTAATATTGTTTAATTGGCTCAATTTTTCTGGTGTCGTACCATATACTCGTGCAATTGAGTAGAGCGTTTCATCTTGTTGTACGAGATGATAACCGGTATTTGATTTTTGAGGTTGCTTACGTTCGCTTTTTTCCTCTTTTTTTACCTCGTCTTTTTCTTTTGATTTACGCTCAATATCTTTTGCGTTTTCAGCTTTTGTTGATTTTTTCTCTTTAGTAGAGACCTCTTTTACAGGCTTTTTAGGCGTATCTTTTGATGTATCCTCTTTTTTATCCTTGTCTTTTTTACTCTCTTTAACTTCTTTCACTTTTACATTTGAAGCACGCGATTCTGAGATGTTTACGTGACTATTGCGATATGCAACCAAACCGTTATAAATCGCTTTGGCTAATTGCTTACGATAAGACGCTGTTGATAATTTTTTCTCCTCTACCGGATTAGAAAGAAAGCCCGTCTCAACTAAAATTGAAGTAATGTCCGGAGAACGCAACACACTTAAACTTGCATGTTGTGGTGCTGATTTTGCAAGCGTTGTCATATTTGCCATACGCGCTAAGACGGTTTTACCTAATTCATATCCTGCACGTTGTGAATGTGAGAATTGTAGATCTAATACCGTTTGATTTAAATAACGTTCATTATTATTTGATAAAATACGTCCAGCACCACCTAAAAGTTCTGATTGTTTCTCACTCTCCTCTAACCATTTACCCATTTCATCGCTGGCTCTTTGGTTAGAGAGAACCCAAACAGAAGCTCCTTTAACTTCACTTGAAATCGGTGAAGAATCTGCATGAATAGACACTAAATAATTCGCTTTATTCTTACGAGCTATTTCTGTTCGCTCAGGTAATTGAATAAAAACATCACTATTACGCGTCATGACCGCCTTAAAATTGGGATCGGCATCAAGAAGTGCTTTTAACTCCTTTGAAATAGAGAGGGTAACCTCTTTTTCTTTAATGCCAAGTGTTTTCCCAATGGCTCCTGGGTCTTTACCGCCATGTCCTGCATCAATAACAACAACGGTTCTTGCTTGACTCAACGAGCTCAACATAAGTCCAAATAAACTCACTAAAAAATAACGTATGACTTTTTTCATTCTATTCCTATATTTTTTTACTTTAAGATAAGCGGTCTAATTATTCTTCTCTTTATTCTTCTCTTTTACCAAGCCAATGTTTGATTTGCTGCCCAATATCACTTTGAGACGATAAGTTAAGGTTTCTGCCGAGCTCCGCATATTCAAGTTCAATGACAAGATCTGCCTCAGGAATCATCCCTTGCCCTTTACTTGGCCATTCTAATAAACATAACGTTTGTGGGCGGAAATAATCTTTAATCCCCATAAACTCAAGTTCTTCCGGATCCGCTAAACGATACAAATCAAAATGATAAAGTGTAAAAGGCGATAATTGGTATTCTTCAACCAAAGTATAAGTCGGGCTTTTTACATTTCCTTGATAACCAAAACTTCTCACGATACTTCGTGTTAAAGTGGTTTTTCCTGCACCTAAATCGCCCTTTAAATAAATAACAACCCCGATATCGGGATGATTAATTAACACCTCTTTTACGGCAGTAGCAAGTTGTTGCCCAAATTGCAACATGCTCTTTTCATCTGGAAAATAATATGTCATGGCTTAAAGTTTAATAAAATGTTCGCGATAGAATTTTAATTCATTGATGGATTCCCGAATATCATCAAGCGCCAAATGCGTATTACGCTTTTTGAATTGTGTCAGTATTTCAGGCTTCCAACGATTTGCTAACTCTTTTAATGTACTAACATCTAAATGGCGATAGTGGAAATAATCCGCTAAATCCGGCATATATTTGTAAAGAAAACGCTTATCTTGCGGAACGCTATTACCACAAATCGGAGACGCACCTTTAGGCACCCAGCGTTTAAGAAAATCAATGGTTTGAAGCTCTGCGGCTCTTTCCGTGAGTTTGCTGTTTTTCACACGTTCAATCAGCCCATTTTCGGTATGAGTTTTCACACACCAATCGCTCATTTTCGCTAAGAGTTCATCCGACTGTTTGATCGCTAACACCGGACCTTCTGCTAAAATATTAAGATCTTTATCGGTGACAATTGTCGCGATTTCAATAATTCTTTCTTTTTCCGGATCTAATCCCGTCATTTCAAGATCAATCCAGATAAGGTTTTGTTTATCTTGAGACATTAGTTTTCCTTATTTGATTTTAATGCCAATGCATTTAACACACATAGCGGAACAAAGTGTGAAATATCGCCATGGTGTTTATAAATTTCTCTGACCATTGTCGATGAGATATAACGTAGCTCAACAGCAGGTGGAAAAAAAATCGTTTCCAAATGTTCATGAGCCAATTTGTGATTTAATTGTGCTAACTGAATTTCATATTCTAAATCATCACTACCACGAATACCGCGAATTAATGCTTGTGCTTGATGTTCTAAAGCAAAATCTGCAAGTAATCCGCTAAATCCGACCGCTTGTACATTGGATAAATGTAAACAACTTTCTGAAACTAATGCGGTTCGCTCTTCTAAAGAGAATAGCGGTTGCTTACTTGGGTTTTTGGCAACAGCAACAATCACTTGATCAAAAAGTGAAGCGGCACGCTG
Organism: Actinobacillus porcitonsillarum; assembly: GCF_003101015.1. Taxonomy (NCBI): domain Bacteria; kingdom Pseudomonadati; phylum Pseudomonadota; class Gammaproteobacteria; order Pasteurellales; family Pasteurellaceae; genus Actinobacillus; species Actinobacillus porcitonsillarum. The sequence continues at coordinate 5,949 of NZ_CP029206.1, forward strand.
AATAATATCTAAATGCCCTTTCGTAATAGGGTCGAACGTTCCCGCATAAATGACTTTACGATTCATATTTTTTCTCTAAGTAAGGGGCAAGTAAAGCAAGCTGGCGTTTAAGTGCGCCTTGATTTTCTTTCAATACCTCAAAGCCAAATTGTGCTATTTTTTTTCCTTCGTTCTCATGTTGCAATAGAAACTCGACAGACTCCACAAGTACATCTACCGAACTATCTATTTCAATGACGCCATTAACTTCTCTTAATTTACTAAAGATTTCAGGGAAATTATAAGTATGTACACCAGAAATGACAGGAAGTTCAAAAGCAATCGGTTCAAGTGGGTTATGCCCACCATGTTTGACTAAACTTCCACCAACAAATGCTATTTTCGATAACCCATAAAGAATCATCATTTCTCCCATACTATCCCCTAACAAAACCTGTGTTGAAGATAAAAAAGGCTCACCGCTTGATCGTTTCACATAACTCAATCCAGATTTCTTTATCAATTCTTCTACGCTCAAAAATCGCTCAGGATGACGAGGAACAATAATCAATACTAAATTAGGATACGTATCTAATAGTTTCTTGTGCGCTTCTAAAATCAATTTTTCCTCGCCCTCATGGGTACTTCCCGCAATCCAAATCGGACGATAATGAATATTTAGCTGATTTGCAGTTTCAATCACTTGCTTTCGTAATTCATCGTTGATCTCTAAATCAAACTTCAAGTTCCCTGTATTGACTAGTTTATGTTCCTGATAACCTAAAGCTAAGTAGCGTGTTGCACTCACATCATCTTGAGCTAAAATCATATCAATCTCATTAAGCATGTTTTTTATACTGGATTTTATCCAGCCATAACGTTTTGCCGAACGAGGGGATAATCTTGCATTTGCAATGACAAAGGGGATCTTATGTAATGCAAATTTACGGATAAGATTTGGCCAAAGTTCCGTTTCAATAACAACCATTAGCTTAGGATCAACAAATTGAATGAAGCGTTCTATGGCATCGGGTAAATCATAGGGTAAATAGAAATGTGACACGCTATCTCCAAATGCAGCCTTCACTCTATCTGATCCTGTAGGTGTTACCGTAGTCACTGTAATCGGTAAAGAAGGGTAAGCCTCCTGAACGGCTCGGATAAGCGGTGTAGCAGCAATAACTTCCCCCACAGAAGCTGCATGAATAATAACCCCCTTTGCTTGAGGTTTTACCAGATTATGATAATGCCCATAACGTTCACAGAGACGCACACGATATTCCGGTTGTTTTATCCCTTTTTTCCACATCAATAACAGCACAAAAGGCTGAATTAAATATATTAAAAAAATATAACAATAGCGGAGCATATTATTCCTTCACAAGCGGTTGATTTATGGCATTTTTTTGCAAACCGATAAATAAAATCACAGTAACAAAATAGAACATTGCACCAGAGGTGTGTGATAAAAAACCTTGGCTCAAACAGTAGCTCATCGTTAATAAAATATGACTAATGCCCATCACTCCCCATAAATTAGCTAGCGAACCGGTGGGTGCAAGTGATAAATTTTTTCTAAAAATATTCAGTGGAACAAGGAAAATAGACAGTAGCGCTGCTAAACCTAATAAGCCTCTAGCTGAGCCATCGTGTAAAAATTGGTTATGGGCGTGATCAAAATCCGCTGCATATTGAGAAATTTTCTTTTCTGCAAAATGTTGCTTGCGCATCCCTTTAACGCCCTGCAATCCCCAGCCAAAAATCGGTTTTTCTTGCATACCTAATACAGCACTTTTCCACATATCAAAACGAGCACCAAGTGAAGTATTGCCATCATTATTGTCTATGTATGCCTGAATATCATATTGTGCTTCAGCAACGCGTTGTTTAATCATATTTCCGGCTGAAACACCACTAATTAACACAATAAATGCTAGACTAATAGCAACCCATTTTGAGAAATTTTTACGATTAATCCAAAAAATTGCTAATAATACAAAAGGGACACCAACCCAAGCACCTCTTGCTCCCGTTAAAAAGCTAGCGATCATAGCAAATAACCCAGCAATTAAACTTATAGCTAACATCGTATAATTACGCTTAGCATAAAAATAAAATAAGGCACAAAATGCGAAAACGGCAAGAGACATCACAATATCGCCTGCTTGAATATGCATAAAACGCGGGAAAGGTTTAGGAAGCCCAAGCCCGAAGACTTGAACCAGAGCAACGCCACCAGCAATTAACCCAGCAATCAAAATAGCATAGAGGATCCAAAGATGCTTTAACGTCGTTTTTAAGCATACGGCTAAAATTGGTAATGCCAATAATGCCCGGCTCGCTAAATCTAGCTCATTAGCCTTTCCTTTATGGATAATCAGCGATAGCACAAAAAGCAAGAAGTAAGCACCGAAAGCCCCTACCAACCATTTAGTTTGGCTATCCCATTGTCCATTTTTTTGTTTGATCGAAGGATAAAGTAGTCCTAAGCCTGTTAAGGCAAGCAAAATAGGGATCAAGCTATAACTGATTTTAAAATGTAGAATAAGAATAAAAAATAGCCCAATTAAGAGCGATAAAATCAGCGATTGATTGGCTTTGATACGGCTTAACATATTGATTTCTCAAGTGGGTAAAAAATGACTTGCTATTATACCGAAATTCTCGCTAAATTTGCGTAATTTCAAAAAAATGTCCCTGAATAATCAGGGACATAAGATTACGCTTTATGCGGATTTCTTGTATTGGTTTCGGTTAAATTTCGCATTAACAACGCAAAATCTAATTCAATATCCTGTGGTACATCAACAAAAACAAAATGCCCATCGCCTAAACCTGCCTCAACATTTTCATTTTTACGATTTAACAAGCGGTCAATTTTGAACACAATATTACCTTTTGGTGTCATCATCTCGACAGAATCGCCAACAAGGAATTTGTTTTTAACCGCAACTTCTGCCATGCCTTGTTCATTACGTTTACCAGTAAATTCGCCCACAAATTGCTGACGCTCTGAAATAGAGTAACCATACTCATAATTTTGATATTCATCATGTGTATGACGGCGTAAGAAACCTTCCGTATAACCGCGATGCGCCAAACTTTCTAATGTATCTAATAACGAAGTATCAAAAGGCTTGCCTTCTGCGGCATCATCAATAGCTTTACGATAAACCTGTGCGGTTCTTGCGCAGTAATAAAATGACTTGGTGCGTCCTTCAATTTTAAGGGAGTGAACGCCCATTTGTGTTAAACGTTCTACGTGTTGTACGGCACGCAAATCTTTTGAGTTCATAAAGTAAGTACCGTGTTCATCCTCAAATGCGGTCATTTGTTCATCCGGACGATTTGGCTCGGTATAAAGGAACACTTTATCTGTGTGAGCGCCTTCCCCTAAAGTTGGTGCCACATTCGTAACTTCAATTTCAGGCTGATATTTTTGCACTGCATTCTGAGGGACGATATTCCCTACTTCATCAGTCGTTCCTTCTTCCATTTTATATTCCCAACGGCAAGCATTGGTACAGGTTCCCTGATTTGGGTCACGTTTATTGATATAACCGGAAAGCAAGCAACGCCCAGAATAAGCCATACACAATGCGCCGTGAACAAAAATTTCTAGCTCAATATCCGGCACATTTTGACGAATTTCTTCAATCTCTTCCAATGACAACTCGCGAGATAAAATCACACGGGTTAATCCCATTTGTTTCCAAAATTTAACCGTTGCCCAGTTTACGGCATTTGCTTGAACAGAAAGATGAATATCCATCTCAGGGAAATTCTCGCGTACAAGCATAATTAAACCAGGATCAGACATAATCAAAGCATCAGGTTTCATATCCACCACGACTTTGAGATCTTTAATAAACGTCTTTAATTTTGAGTTATGCGGCGCAATATTAACTACCACATAGAATTTTTTACCTAATTCGTGAGCTTCTTTAATCGCAATTTCTAAATTTGCGTGATTAAACTCATTATTACGAACACGTAAGCTATAACGAGGCTGCCCAGCATAAACGGCATCTGCACCATAAGCAAAAGCATAGCGCATATTTTTTAATGTGCCGGCTGGCGAAAGTAGTTCAGGTTTGGCGTATTTTAAAGTCATATAAGTTCTCTTCTGATTACAAGTCAGGACTTCTCACAAGGAGAAGCGTTAAAAAGTGTTTATTTTCTAAGAAATAACCTTTTCTCGCAAGTCATAGATAGATTAAAATACAAATTCTTTTAACGGTTTTTGTAACCGTGGGAAAATAAATATGAAATTGAAAACACTTTTAGCCATAAGCTTACTTGCGATTTCAACAACGGCAATGTCAGCTGGCGTTATGAAAGAAATGTTTCAAATGAAACAGCAACTCAATTTACTCAATAGTGCTGAAACTGTGGAGGCTTTCCAAGCTTCGGCTGATAACTTTATTACCTTATCTGAGCAAGCAAAAGCAACGATGCCGGCAAGTTTAGAAGGCGATGAAACACGTTTTAAAGGCTATCAAGCAGGTATGCAAGAGGTAATTGACGTTGTCAAAAAAGCAAATGAACAAGCAAAAGCCGGCAAATTAGATGAAGCTAAAGCATTACTGACTGAATTAGATGGCATGCGTAAGAAATATCATAAAGAGTATAAATAATAGTAAAAACGTCCAAGCAAGCTTGGACGTTTTTTAATTTAGCTAAATAATTTTCCTAGCACGCCTTTTGCTGCTTGTGCTAATAAATCATCTGTATTTAAATTTTTCAAATCCGGTAATTGCCCGTCTGGCGTAAGCATATTCACTAATTTTGGTAGATACTCCGCCAAAATATCTCCTGCATCTTTTGTATCAACGCCGGCGGTTTCTGCAGCAGAACGTAAATTATCTTCGCCTACAACTTCAACAATTTGTTGATTTGAGATTGGGGCATTTTCTTCATTTGGGCTAATCCATGATTTAAGTAAATCATCTAAACCACTTTGGTTAAAACGTTGAATCAATCCTTCAATTCCGCCTTCAGATTGAAGTAAAGATTGAATTAATTGCATCGCAATAGATTGATTACTATTATTGCCGCTTAATACTGATGAAGCGATCGATCCTAAAATGTTACCTAACATACTTATGTTCCTTATCAAATATTGCTATCTACAAGCGGTTGATTTTTGCAAAACATTTACCAAAAGCAACCGCTTGCTGTTTAGCAAGATAAAATTTGGCGTACTCGTTCCAAATCTTCTAATGTATCCACACCCACTTGTGGGGCTTCTTTTGCTAACGCAAGATGAATTTTCTCGCCATACCATAACGCTCTGAGTTGCTCTAGTGACTCTAACTGCTCAAGGGCTGTTGGCTGCCACGCTACATATTGTTTAATAAAACGCGCTCGATAGGCATAAATACCAATATGGCGTAAATAATTCTGCTGTTGAACAAAAGCATCATCACAATGTGGGAAATCATCACGTCCAAACGGAATTGGCGCTCGTGAGAAATAGAGGGCCATTCCATTTTTATCGTTCAACGTTTTAACCACATTTGGATTAAAAAGTTCCTCACGGGTTGTTAATTTTACCGCAAGTGTCGCCATATTAACCTGATTTTCAGCCAAATTGCGGGCAACTTGTTCAACAATACTTGGTGGAATTAAAGGCTCATCGCCTTGAATGTTCACAACAATCTCGTCATCTGCAATTTGCATTTTTTCTACTACTTCAGCTAAACGCTCTGTACCGGAATTATGTTTATCTGAAGTCATACAAACTTCTGCCCCGAATTGACGGGCAACACTTTCAATTTCAGGATGATCTGTTGCAATAATCACACGATTTGCACCCGCTTGTTGTGCCTTTTCCCAAACGTGTTGAATCATCGGTTTACCGACAATATCTGCTAAAGGCTTACGAGGTAAACGGCTTGAGGCATAACGAGCCGGAATAATGACGGTAAAATTCATTTTTTACTCCTAGCTTTCTAAAGCATCTAAAAAACGTTCTGCATCAAGTGCTGCCATACAGCCTGTTCCAGCCGATGTGATCGCTTGACGATAGTTATGATCCATCACATCGCCTGCGGCAAATACGCCTTCAACTGAAGTTGCTGTCGCATTGCCTTCTAAGCCTGATTTCACTTTAATATAGCCATTTTCGAGTTCTAATTGACCTTCAAAAATTGCGGTATTCGGTGCGTGTCCAATCGCCACAAAGAAGCCATCAACATTAATCTCTTCAACCAATTCATCTTTCGTTGAGGCTAAACGCATTCCCGTTACGCCCATATTGTCGCCCAATACTTCTTGAACCGTGCGATCTGTATGTAAAATAATTTTGCCTTCTTCAACACGTTTGGCTAAACGTCCTAATAAGATCTTTTCAGCACGGAAGGTATCACGGCGATGCACAAGATGCACTTCGCTTGCAATATTGGCTAAATAAAGCGCTTCTTCCACAGCGGTATTCCCACCACCAATGACGGCAACCGGTTTATTACGATAGAAAAAGCCATCACAAGTTGCACAAGCCGAAACGCCACGCCCTTTAAAAGTTTCTTCTGAAGGTAAACCTAAATACTTGGCAGAAGCCCCCGTGGCAATAATCAATGCATCGCAGGTAAATGTATTGAGATCGCCTTTTAATGTAAAAGGGCGTTTTGAAAGATCGACACTATGAATATGATCAAACACAATCTCTGTTTCAAATTTTTCAGCGTGCTTTAACATCTTATCCATTAAACCCGAACCGGTAATTTGCTCATATTCGCCCGGCCAGTTTTCAATTTCATCTGTGGTGGTAAGCTGACCGCCTTGTTGCATACCTGTTACGAGAACCGGTTTTAAGTTAGCACGAGCGGCATAAACTGCGGCAGTATATCCTGCCGGACCAGAGCCTAAAATCAATAATTTTACGTGTCTTGTTGTCATGTTTTTTCCTTAATAAAAGTGATCTTTGCTGACTATTTTAGCATGCCTATGTGGCTAATAGAGTAAAGAGTAAAGCTGGCGTCTAAATTTAGGCACAATAGGATCATTACCAAGTGCAGCTAAAATAGCAAGAAATTGTGCCTTAAGCTCGCCGTTTGCAACATTAAGATCAGACTTAAGCCAATCAAATAAAAGTGTTAATGCCTCTTCATTTTTATGCGCTTGATGAAGTTGGTTTGCCAGTTTCATGGCTATCTCTGGCGTCTTTTGCGTCGCATAGTCTTTTTGTAACTGCTGCAATTCAGGCGATTCAGAAGCTTGTTCCAACAGCTCTATTTGCGCTTGTAGTCCATTCCAACGGCTATCTCGATCTTGAATAGGGATCTGTTTTAAAATCTCTCTAGCTTCCTCAGTTTTTTTCATCACGATATAGGTTTCTGCGTATAACAAAGCAAAATCACTATTTTTCTTATCGGATAACTCCCACGCGTTTTTTAATAAAGGTAAAGCTTCTTCATAACGCTGATCTTGTAACAACTCAAGCGCTTGATTAAATTTAAGATCTTCTTCTTTTGGTAAAATGTTTGCTAAACGAACACGTAATTCAGGTTCGCTTACTGCCCCTTGAATCATATCAATCGGCTGCCCATCAGCAAAAAGGTACATGGTTGGAATTGTTTGAATACGAAATTGTGTAGCTAATTCTCGCTGTTCATCACAATTTACCGTTGCCAAAATAAATTGCCCTGAATGTTCATCTGCCAGTCGGCGTAATAAACCATCCATTTCAAGTGAAGCCATTTCACGCGGCGAAATAAAATTAAACACCATCGGTACTTGTGAAGCCGCCGCCCAAACTTCGCTAAAATTAGCTTCATTTACATTAACAATATATTCCATCTTGTTTTTCCAATTATTTAATCAAATCACTATTTTACTGCATATAAGGTTAAGTGTAAGCCGTTTCAATAGGTAGCTCACTTCTTTGCCATGCATCGAACCCACCTTTTACACTATATACTTGTTCAAAACCTTGTTCGACCAAAAATTGAGCTGCATTTCGGCTACTTACGCCATGATAACAAATCACGATAATCGGCTCGTCATAATCAACCTCATCTAATAGTCGCCCATAACTTTCATTCGTTAAATGAAAAGCACCTTGAGGGTGGCTATAAACATAGCGGCGAGCATCACGAATATCCACTAATGTTGCCCCTTCTTGTTCAAGTAAATGCCAAGCCTGCTCAGGTAAAATCTCCGTAAATGTTTCCATAATTATCTCTCTATTTCAAAAAATTTCGGCAATATAACACAAAATAGTCATTCTCGTTCCTATTATTCTAAGTTGAATTTCTTATCTTATTTAGTATAATTAAGAACTATTTTCAAATGCATTAAAAATTAATGCATGACATTCATTGAACTGAGGAATTTATGGAACAGCTTTTTCAATTTTTACAAAATTATATCGACTACATTATTTTAGGATTATTAGCATTTATGAGCATTGTGCTGGTTTGGAAAATCATTGAACGCCTTATGTTCTACAAGCAAGTGAATGTACAACAATATGACACACAAGAAGAGTTAGAAATTGACCTTACTCGCAATCTCACAACGATTTCAACCATTGGCGCAAATGCCCCTTATATCGGCTTATTAGGTACTGTTATTGGTATTTTATTAACATTCTATGAATTAGGTCATTCTGGTGGCGATATTGATGCGGCATCAATCATGGTTCATCTTTCATTAGCCTTAAAAGCAACAGCAGCAGGTATCTTAGTAGCTATTCCGGCAATGATGTTTTATAGCGGTTTTAATCGAAAAGTGGATGAAAACAAACTCAAATGGCAAGCGTTAAACGCTCGTAAATCAGCATAACAAGCGGTAATTTTTAAGCCATATTTTACGAGGTGTTAAATGAAAAAATTTGATGAGATCAACATCATTCCTTTTATTGATATTATGTTGGTGCTACTTGCTATCGTGCTCGTTACAGCTTCCTTTATTTCACAAGGAAAAATCCAAGTAAATGTGCCGAAAGCGACCACAACTCAAGCGGTAAAAGCTGATGATCTGGCGAAATTGGTTACACTAACCGCAGACAATCAATTTTATTTTAACGATCAACCGATTGATAAATCACAGTTAAATGCTGAAATTGCCCGTTGGAATAAAGAACAAAAAGTAACATTAAAAGTAGATGGCGCAGTTCGTTTTGATAAATTTGTTGAATTAACCGATTTACTGGCAGCAAATCAAATCAAAAACGTAGCGATTGTAACTCGAAAAGAGAATGGCAAATAGGGCGTAAAGATGAATAAACGCAACTCTCGTATTGGTTTAGTTGGCTCTATTGCAATTCATGGCGCCATTGTTGGGAGCGTTTGGGCGGCAATGACTCAACTGCCTCAAGAACCTATCATCGAACAAGAGGTGACGAGCATTTCAATGGAAATGCTCGCCGGTGTGGAGCAACAAGCTCAAGTTGCTGTTGCACCAGAAGATACGCCTGTGCAACCGGAAGTAGAAGAAAAAGAAACGCCAACCCCAGTTGAAGAACTAAAAGAAGAACCTAAAGTAGAACCACAAAAACCATTAAAAGTGGAACCTATTGCCGAAAAACCAAAAGAGAAAAAAGAAAAACCTAAAGAGAAAAAGCCTGAACCGCCAAAAGAAAAACCTAAAAAAATCGAAAAAAACATTGAAAAACCGAAAGTCGAGAAACCAAAGCCGATAGAAAAACCGAAACCCGTATTGGAAAAACCGGCTAAACCAATTAAAGCCCTTGAAAAAGGGATTGAGGCTAAGGAAGGCATAGTGGCTAAAGCAGCCCCTAATCTTCCACAAGCGATTAAAGCACAACCTGGTATAGCACAAGGTAGCCCAGCTGGTAAAGGTAATATCGGTAGCTCAGCCGGTTCAGACAATGGTAATGCACCGAAAAGCACGGCATCAGGTAATGAAATCAATGCTTATAAAGTCACATTGCAACGGGCTTTACAGCGAAGAGCAAATAATACATATCCTGCACGTGAAAAAATGATGAGAAAAACCGGAACAGTAACACTGTCGTTTTCTGTTTCGCCATCAGGACAAGTTACGAATGTACAGGTAATTAATAGCTCTGGAAATTCAAACCTTGATGCGGCAGCAGTTAAAGCGGCACAAGGCACGAAAACAGAAGCGCCACCGGCAGGCTTCCCAAGCAATGTAACAGTTCCAGTTCGCTTTGCGATAGAGTAATTTCTCAAGCGGTTAATTTTTTTGTAAAATTTACAAAGAATTTAACCGCTTTATTTTTATGAGGGCTTTATGGCTGATCCACACATTCAATCCCCAATGGACTTTTGGGATTACCTTACCGTTATCATCTATCGTTCAGGCTTTATTATTGCGACATTGATGATATTTCTCTTACCTTACCAATCTGAACCGGCTCAAAAAGGATTGTTAGTTGCTGGAACAATGCTTGGTTCATCTTTACATCTCTATCTCAAACAATTTCGCTTAATTTTTCAATTTGCTGCTTGGATTGGATTACTTTGTGCTATTTTCAACTTACCAAACCTAGCATTTGGAGCCATGTTACTTGTCATTGGTGGGCTAAGTTATAAAGAATACTTTTGTTTCCGGATTTTTGGGCTTAATTTCCAGCCTATCTTGGTAGGGGGGTTATGGTTTGCTGTGTTGTTTGAACAAGCAATACTTATTCAAATACTAAGCAGCATTTGTGGTCTTTTACTACTGATTTTAACAATTCAAAAATGGCGTATGCCACTTCATTTTGATATTGGCGATAAAAGTAAATATCAAATTTAACGATACGATTTGACAAAAATAGCAAAGTAAAAAGAGACTTCAAATGAAGTCTCTTTTTTCATAAAATTAACGTAAAAACGCTGGAATATTTTTCTCGTATTCTGCGATCTTATCTTCGTGTTGCAGCGTCAAACCAATGTTATCCAAGCCATTTAATAAACAGTGGCGGCGGAACTCGTCTAATTCAAAGTGATATACTTTATCGCCAACCGTTACTGTCATTGCTTCTAAATCAATATCAATTTGCTTTCCTTCATTCGCCCAAACCCATTGGAAAATCTCTTCGACTTCTTCTTCGCTTAAACGAATTGGTAACATATGATTATTTAAGCTATTGTTATAGAAAATATCCGCAAAGCTTGGCGCAATCATTACTTTGAAGCCGTAATCGGCTAATGCCCAAGGTGCATGTTCACGAGAAGAGCCGCAGCCTAAATTTTTGCGAGCCAGTAAAATAGTCGCACCTTGATATTTTGGATAGTTTAATACGAAATCCGGATTTGGTTTCGTGCCTTCCGCATCTAAATAACGCCATTCATGAAATAAATGTTTACCAAAGCCTACACGGGTAATTGCTTGTAAAAACTGTTTTGGGATAATGGCATCTGTGTCCACATTTGCTGCATCAAGAGGAACCACTAAGCCTGAATGTTGTTTAATACCTGCCATTTTCTGCTCCTTCTTAATTTAATGTTACATTACGAATATCAACAAATTTACCAAACACAGCAGCGGCGGCTGCCATTGCAGGGCTCACTAAATGAGTACGTCCATTACGACCTTGACGACCTTCAAAGTTACGATTAGAGGTTGAAGCACAACGTTCCCATTCGCCTAAACGGTCATCATTCATACCTAAACACATTGAACAGCCTGGGTTACGCCATTCTGCGCCCGCTTCAATAAAGATTTTATCTAAGCCTTCTTTCTCTGCTTGCTCTTTCACTAAACCTGAGCCCGGAACAACCAGAACACGTTTTACGTTATCTGCTTTCTTACGCCCTTTCATTACCGCAGCTGCTGCACGTAAATCTTCAATACGAGAGTTAGTACAAGATCCGATAAAGACTTGATCAACCGGTACATCTTTTAAATCTGTATTAGCGTCTAAGCCGATGTAAGCTAATGCTTTTTCTGCTGAAGCTTTTGTTACCGGATCCGCCATTTCCGCCGGATTTGGCACTAATTGATCGATACCGATAACTTGCCCTGGGTTTGTTCCCCAAGTGACTTGTGGTGCAATATCTTTTGCTTCCAATACGACAACCGTATCAAATACGGCATCATCATCTGATTTTAACGTTTTCCAGTAAGCGACCGCATCATCCCAATCTTGACCTTTTGGTGCATTTGGACGACCTTTTAAGTATTCAAAGGTGGTTTCATCCGGTGCGACAAGTCCAGCTTTTGCGCCTAATTCAATCGCCATATTACATACCGTCATACGACCTTCCATTGAAAGATCACGGATAGCTTCACCACAAAATTCAACAACGTGCCCTGTGCCGCCAGCCATTGTTGTTTTACCGATAATCGCCAACACAATATCTTTTGCCGTAATTCCCGGATTCACTTTGCCACGCACTTCGATTTTCATATTTTTAGCACGTGCTTGTTTTAGCGTTTGCGTTGCCAATACGTGTTCAACTTCAGAAGTCCCAATACCAAAAGCTAATGCACCAAATGCGCCGTGCGTTGCGGTATGAGAGTCGCCACAAACAATGGTCATTCCCGGTAAGGTCAAGCCTTGTTCAGGCCCCATTACGTGAACAATACCTTGCTCTTTGGTTTTCATATCAAAGAGTTCGATACCACTTGCTTCGCAGTTTTTCGCTAATTCAAGTACTTGGATCTTCGCTTGACCTTCTAATTTATTCACATCACGTACTTGGGTTGAAATACTGTGATCCATTGTCCCAAATGTTTTTCCCACTTGACGAACCTGACGCCCTGCGACACGTAATCCATCAAAAGCTTGCGGACTGGTTACTTCGTGAATTAAATGACGGTTGATATAAAGAATTGGCGTTTCGCCTTCTGCTTCATAAACAACATGAGCATCAAACAATTTTTCGTATAATGTTTTTCCCATAATAAATTCCAACTCAAAAAATAAATAGATTTAGGGTCTGTTTATCTTTCAAAAAAGCCTGCGTTGTCGCCTAAAAAAGCCATCGGCTAGGCGTAAAACGCCGTTAATAGCGGGACTATTGACAAGTTTTACAACGACGGCGAGGGCTTTTTTAGGCACAACCCGAAGGGACGGGCTTCTTTTTTGCCCACTCTACGTTAAAAAAACTTTGTTTAGAATGGCTAAACGGCAGTTTTTTCGCCTTGATTGGGCAAAAAATAAGCTCCGTCGCAGCCTTTTATTGAAAGATAAACAGCCCCTCAACAAAGCGGTCATTATTGGTAAAAATTTTACAATAACAGACCGCTTGTCTGAATGAGGTAAACTATAACGGCTCCCCGAATGAAAGTAAAATGCTATTTTTCGGCTAAAATCCGATTTTTATGCTATACAAATAGTCCAAAAGTACCAATTAAAATAGATTTAAAGCATAAAATATCAAATAACAAGATAGCTTTAGAAATATATCTAGTGATTACCTCATTTTATAGCTCAATTCGCTTTCATTTATTTTTCAAACACTTTTAAATTAAAAGGTTTTTTCTATTAAATAACAGCTCGTTTTTCTAGCATATCCAAAACCATTTCAACCAAACAAGCGGTCGATTTTTCAGAAAAGGTTGCAGAAACTGGCACATACCACCAATTTTCTTGAGCAAACGTTCGGCATTTTACCGCATCTTTTTCTGTCATCAACAATGGTAAATCGCCCTTTTGTAGTGGCTCAATAATCTCTCGTGAATAAGGTTGATGATCAGCAAAACTATGACTTGCTTCCAAATGAATACCTAAATCTTGCAACATCGTAAAAAAGCGTGGAGGATAGCCAATGCCGGCAAGTGCAATGACCGACTGATGATAAAAATCGGTAATAGCTCTTTTCTCGCCTGTTTTTAAATTGATCGCCCATTCAGGTTCTAGTTGCATTAAATGCTCGCCTTCTTTTGCAGATTTTCCATTACAAATGACCGCTTGCACTGAGCTTAAACGGCTCGGTAACTCTCTCAACCCTCCAGCCGGTAATACAAAACCGTTACCAAAACGGCGCTCCCCATCAATAACGACCCATTCCATATCTCGCTCAAGGGCGTAATGCTGTAAACCATCATCAGTAATGATCAAATCTAACTCAAATTGGCTCAGCAATAATTCGATGCTTTGTTGGCGGTTAGGCGAAATCGCAACGGGAGCTTGAGTGCGTTGTGCGATTAACACCGGTTCATCTCCCATTAGTTCAGGATCGCTTTCTGGGGTAACTAATTGTGGAAATTGCTTATTTTTCCCGCCATAACCACGAGAAACCACGCCAACCTTTACACCTCGTTGCTGAAGTTGCTCAACTAACCATACAACCACCGGCGTTTTACCATTCCCACCAACAGAAATGTTACCAACAACCAATACCGGCACCGGCGAGCGGTAAGATTTTAGAATTTTTTTGTGATATAACGCCACTAGTATTTGGCTAATCAGCCAAAAGAGTAAGGAGAATGGGGCAAGTAGCCAAGTGATGAGGGATTTTTTTTGCCAGATTTTCATGTTATTTTTCTTTAAGGTAGTAAATTCGTTTTTTTCTTTCGCCTTCCGCAACAAGTAAATTGAACTCAACAAATTTTGCTAAATAACGTCTCACTGAAGCAGGGCTTAACTCAAGTAACCTCGCTGCCTTTTGATTGGTAATCACTGTATATTGAGTTAAATAACGTTGGATTTTACGATATATCTGTTGTTCTTTATCGCTCAATTTATCGCTTAGTTTATCGCTCATCTCGGAAAGAGAATAAGATTTTAAGGTTGTTAAAATCGCTTCTAACATGAACTCAATAAATGCAGATGAATCATTTTTTTTATTGCTGTAACTAAGCGCATCGTAATAACGCTGTTGGTGTTGATAAATGACTGTTTCAATAGGAATCCACTCAAAAAGAGGTTCCCATTTACTAAGAATAAGATTTTGCCAAAGTCGCCCTATTCTTCCATTACCATCAGAGAAAGGATGTATAATTTCTAATTCGAAATGAACTACACAACTTTTAATCAGAGCAGGCATTTCACTTTTTTTCGCCCAATCTAACAGATCTTTAACGAGTTTAGGAATAAAATCCGATCTTGCACCTAAATGGACTACTTGATCACCACGATAAACTGCAACATCTTTTGAGCGAAATTTCCCCGAATCTTTGATCAATCCATGAGTTAATAATTGATGAGCTTTAAGTAAGTCCCGATAATCATAAGGATCTAATAAAAAAGCCTGTTCATAGGCTTGATAAGCATTTTCCACTTCATGAATATCTTTAGGTGGGCCCAAAACACGCTTACCGTTAATAATACGCGTTACTTGGTCTAGAGTCAGAGAATTATTTTCAATAGCTAGAGAAGATTGAATTGAACGAATCCGATTTTCTTTACGTAAGTGCAAATCTCGCTTTTCTAGCGACAATTGTCCTGCAATTGCTGAAATTTCAACAATCTGATTTAACATGACATGAGTAATCGTAAAATTTGGATTCACTATATTTTACCTAAACGGGTATATCCTAAAGGCATCCTTAAAGATGCCTTTATTTTTTATCGACCTTCAGTAAATGAATAAGCCTATTCTACCTTTGGCTTTTCGCCACTTTCTACGCACGCTTTTTCTATCGTTACTTTTTTCGCATTCAAAGTTGGAAGATCATACATGGTATCAAGTAATAAGCCTTCTACAATTGAGCGTAATCCACGTGCGCCTGTTTTACGAACAATGGCTTTTTTCGCAATCGCAACGAGAGCATCTTGGGTAAATTCAAGTTCAACGCCTTCCATTTGGAATAAAGCCTGATACTGCTTGATAATCGCATTTTTCGGCTCGGTTAAAATTTGAATTAACGCTGCTTCATCAAGTTCTTGTAACGGTGTTACAACCGGCAAACGACCAATTAATTCCGGAATTAAACCAAATCTCACCAAATCTTCCGGCTCAACTTGTTTAAATAGCTCCGTTAAATCTTGACGCTCTTTATCATTCTTTAATTCAGCCGCAAAGCCAATACCGCCTTGTTTATTGGTACGAGCTTCAACAATTTTGTCTAAACCCGCAAAAGCACCACCACAAATAAAGAGGATTTTTGAAGTATCTACAGGGATCGTTTCGCCTTTTGGATGTTTACGCGATCCTTGAGGATTGATATTAGCAACCGTACCTTCAAGTAATTTTAATAAGGCTTGTTGTACGCCCTCGCCTGATACATCTCGTGTAATTGAAGCGCTTTCAGATTTGCGGGTAATTTTATCGATTTCATCAATAAAAACGATGCCTCGCTCTGCTTGCTCTGCATCAAAATCACATTTCATCAATAGTTTTTGGATAACGTTCTCTACATCCTCGCCCACATAACCGGCTTGCGTCAGTGTAGTGGCATCAGCGACAGCAAAAGGCACATTTAAACGGCGCGCCAATGTTTCAGCCAATAAAGTTTTACCGCTTCCTGTCGGTCCAATAAGTAAAATATTACTTTTACCCAACTCAACACCATTGGTCACTTCGTGATTAGATAATGCACTTTTTAGACGTTTATAATGGTTGTATACCGCAACAGATAGCACTTTTTTGGCATATTCTTGCCCAATCACGTAATCATTTAAGTGGGCATGTAGTTCGTGTGGAGTTGGTACGTTATCGAAAAATTGGCTTTCATCTTGTGTTTCATCAATTAATGGCTCTTCTTCGCCATTTAATAATGCATAAGATTCTTCGATACATTCGTTACAAATATGCCCTTCCGTCCCCTCAACTAACTGATCGACTTCTGAACGTTTTTTACCGCAAAAACTGCAATGCGGTTCTTTTTCAAATGCCATTATGCCACCTCACCGCGTGATGTTAATACCTTATCAATCAAACCATATTCTTTCGCTTCTTCAGCCGACATAAAGTTATCACGCTCTGTATCTGCCGCCACTTTATCAAAAGACTGTCCGCTGTGTTCAGCCATTTTACGGGTAAGCATCTCTTTTAATTTTAAGATTTCTTGCGCTTGAATTTGAATATCCGTTGCTTGACCACGTGCACCACCTAATGGTTGATGGATCATTACACGAGCATTTGGTAGCGCAAAACGTTTCCCCTTCGCCCCACCGGAAAGTAAAAATGCCCCCATTGAGCAAGCCTGCCCTGTGCAAAGCGTAGCGACATCTGGTTTGATAAAATTCATCGTGTCATAAATGGCTAAGCCTGCTGTAACAACACCGCCCGGTGAATTGATGTAAAGATAAATATCTTTTTCAGGATCTTCTGCTTCTAAAAATAATAATTGTGCGACAATCAAGTTTGCCATATTGTCTTCAACTTGACCGTTTAAGAAAATAATACGTTCTTTTAATAAGCGTGAGTAAATGTCGTATGAGCGTTCTCCTTTTGAAGTTTGCTCAACAACCATTGGAATGAGTGCCATTTTTTATTCCTTTTAATAAATCGTCATAAAACTTTGCTATTCTAGCAAACTTTCAGAAAATCATTAACAACAAGCGGTGAGATTGCTACAATCTTTTGCAAATTTTATGAGGTAGAACAATGAATTTAGCTGAAATTTATCAACGTTTTGAAAATTGTAAATCTTGGGAAGAAAGATACCGCTTGTTAATTCAACTAAGCCGCCAACTTCCTAAACCAACCGAAGAAGAACTGGCACAATTACCAGAAATTCATGGTTGTGAAAGTCGATTATGGTTTTCTTTCCAAATTGAACCAAGAAAAGTGACTGCTTATAGCGATGCTCGTTTAATGCAGGGGATTTTAGTTATTATCATAACCGCTCTAAGCGAAATGCCGAACGAATCGTTACCCCAATTTGATTTAACGGCTCTATTCAATAAATTAAAGATCGCTCAACATTTAACAAGCACTCGCTTAAACGGGCTACAACAAATTCAACAGATCGTAACCAATAGATAAAGAAAAAGCCTCAGATTTCTCTGAGGCTCTTCTATAAAACAACGTAAGGAGATACTATGTTCAAATATTGGCGGAACGGACGGGACTCGAACCCGCGACCCCCTGCGTGACAGGCAGGTATTCTAACCAGCTGAACTACCGCTCCGGAATTAATTGGCGGAATGGACGGGACTCGAACCCGCGACCCCCTGCGTGACAGGCAGGTATTCTAACCAGCTGAACTACCACTCCGCAACTGGTTTTTGTATAATAATGATTTCTTTCATTACACGCAAACATTTTTTAATAAAAGAAATTTAATTGCCTTGAAAATAGACAAAATGTACTCTTTTTAAGAACTATTCTAGGTCTAGATTATCACGTTTTCCCCAAATACAATTTTTCTTAGATTTTTTATATAGTAATTTAAGAAAAAGTTGATGTGCTTCAAGTTCGCTTTCATCCGCCTTTAAAATAACACTATTGCTTGTATCAAAAGCGATTTTTGGACCTTCCTCTAATAAATCAACCTGTGGATTTTCATCATGTTCTTCTTCGGCTAATAATGCGATCTGCCCTCCTGTCATCATTAAGAAAACATCGGCTAGAATCTCCGCATCCAGTAACGCTCCGTGAAGTACACGCTTACTATTATCGATTCCTAAGCGATCGCATAATGCATCCAAATTATTCCGTTTTCCCGGATACATTTTTCTCGCCAAAGCAAGGCTGTCTGTTACCGTACACATTTCCGCTGTTTTAGGCGGTGGATTGGCTAAAAAAGAAAATTCATGATCCATAAACCCCACATCGAAGGGAGCATTATGAATCACAAGTTCTGCACCTTTAATAAAGGCTACAAATTCATCTACTATTTCTGCAAAGCTTGGCTTATCTTGTAAAAATTCATTGGTAATACCGTGAACTTTAATCGCCTCTTCTTCAACCTCCCGAGGTGGTTTAATATAGACGTGAAAGGTTCTTCCCGTTAAACGACGGTTAATCACTTCCACTGCGCCAATCTCAATAATATTATGTCCAATATGTGGCGCACCATTAAAGTTCATCCCTGTTGTTTCAGTATCTAAAACCACTTGTCGATGTATTTCTTGTTCTAACATATTATTTACTCATAAAAATCTTCTTCGTCATTATAGTCCATTTCCATCAAATGACTAAAATGATCTTGATAGAACCCACGACTAATCATAAATCGATACATTTTTTGTTTAGCCTTAATATCCCAAACTTTAGGTCTTTTCTTTTCAAAAACCCGTTCTGCTAAGGCAAAGAAATCAATAATTTCCTCATATTCAGCTTCTTCTAAGGTTTGCGTAATTAGATAGTCCGCAATACCTTTCATCTTTAATTCTTGCTTTAATCGGCGAGGGCCTATTCCTTGTTGAGCACGATAGCGAAGAAAAGCACTACAAAACCGCTCATCACTAAGCCATTTATGTTCTTTTGCTTTCTCGATCGCTAATTCAATTTCTTCTGAATCATACTCTTTTGACTTTAACTTCGTCCGCACTTCTTTTTCACTGTAATCTCGTTTTGAGAGTAAATACAGTAAATAATTTGCTGCGCTGTATTTATGCGCATTTTTCTCTATTATCTTTTCTATCATTGAAAAAAATGCGACATTTCTGTCGCATTTCCTCTTTATTTTTTATAATTCTTCGTCATTAAACTCTTCAATGGTATCAACATCTTCCGCATCAACATTTTTATCATCAAGTTCTAATGTTGTATTTGGATTTTTCATAAACAACTCTCGAAGATCCGCTTCAATTTTACTTGCAACTTCCGGATGTTCGTTTAACCATTTAATCGCATTATTTTTACCTTGACCAATCTTATCGCCCTCATAAGAGAACCAAGCACCGGCTTTCTTAATAAAGCCTTGTTTTTCAGCCAAAATTAACAATTCATTGGTACGAGCAATCCCTTCACCATACATAATATCAAATTGAACCTCACGGAATGGTGGCGCAACTTTATTTTTTACCACTTTCACTTTCGTTTCGCTACCAATGATATTATCGCCATCTTTTACAACGCCGGTACGGCGGATATCTAAACGAACAGATGCGTAGAATTTTAAGGCGTTACCACCCGTTGTCGTTTCCGGGTTACCGAACATCACACCAATTTTCATACGAATTTGGTTAATGAAAACCACTAAACAGTTGGTATTTTTGATATTACCCGTTAATTTACGTAATGCTTGAGACATTAAACGAGCTTGTAAGCCCATATGTGAATCGCCCATATCGCCTTCGATCTCAGCTTTTGGCGTTAGTGCGGCAACAGAGTCCACGATAATTACATCAACTGCGCCAGAGCGAACTAATGCATCACAAATTTCAAGCGCTTGCTCACCATTATCCGGTTGAGAAATCAATAATTCATCCGTATTTACCCCTAATTTACGGGCATATACCGGATCTAAAGCATGTTCCGCATCAATAAATGCACAGGTTTTTCCTGCTTTTTGCGCTTGAGCAATGGTTGAAAGGGTTAATGTTGTTTTACCTGATGATTCCGGACCAAAAATTTCAACAATACGTCCCATTGGTAAACCGCCAATTCCCAAAGCCATATCCAAACCAAGGGAACCCGTTGAAACCGCTTCAATATCTAAATTTTGCGTTTGCCCTAGCTTCATGATTGAGCCTTTACCAAACTGCTTCTCAATTTGTGCTAATGCAGCGGCAAGTGCCTTTTCACGTTGTTCTGGATCGGTCTGTCTTGTAACCGTACTTGCGTTTTTTTTGTTATCTGAAGCCATAATTTGTTCCTTCGTAAATCATTGAAATTTTACGACCGCTTGTCGTAATTAACTGTATGTCAGTATAGTGGTTTGACATACAGTTGCAAGATTTTTTCATAAAAATGGCGAGAAAATCAGATCGTTTGCCGATCTAATAGTCGGAATAGTGGATGAAAAGATTAAAATTTAAGCTAAAAATGATTAGTATCCTAGCATTTTTTATCAAAATGCCAGGATTTTGAGAAAGATTAATGCCCGCTAAGGACTTTAGCCGGTTCTAATTTGGCAGCCCTTGCTGCAGGATATAAACTTGCAACAAGGCTTAACAGCATCGTTGCTAATAGAACATACAGCACATCAAGCCAGTTTAATTGGCTCGGTAAGAAATTAACAAAATAAACCCCATCGGATAATAATTTCACATTAAAGAACTGTTCAAGCATTTTAATGATCTCAGTTAAGTGGAGCGATAACAGCACACCTAAAACAATACCAATAGCTGCACCTTTCATCCCTGACAAAAGCCCATACCAAAGAAAAATGCGTTTGATAAAAGCATTATTCGCGCCAAGTGTCCGCATAATCGCAATATCGCCTTGCTTATCTTTTACCGCCATCACTAAAGTCGAAATGATATTAAAGCACGCTACCCCAATCACTAACACCATTGCAATGTACATGACGGTGCGAACTAACTGGATGTCGTTATACATATACCCAAACTTGTTAATCCATGTGTTGAGGTAAAGAGGCTGTTTAAATGTTTCTAATTGAGGCAATTCAAGCATTTGCGCTTCGAAAGGCGAAGTAAGAGCCAGTTCTAATCCGGAGATCTCATTGGGGCGATACTCTAATAACTCTTGTGCTTTTTCTAAAGGAAGTAATGCATAGCTATGATCCAGTTGCCCTTCAAGTTTTAAAATACCCGTAACAGGTAAATTAAAACGCAAAGGTTGAGCTAATTTACCATCCTCAGCCGGTTGAGGAAGCAATAATGTCACCTCATCGCCTGCATTGACATCAAGTGATTTGGCAATCCCGGCACCTAAAATTAAGCCACCTTCTTGATGAAATTGTTGCCATTGTGCCGCTGGGACAAACTGCCCTATTTGGCTTACTTGATCTTGTTTAGCAGGATCAACACCTCTTACTTGTGCAATTTTAAGTGCTGTTCCATTCTCAATTAGTGCAGTAAAACTCACAAAAGGCGCAACGGCTCGCACATTTTGATTTTGCTTAACCAAAGCTTCAAGTTTCGCACTCTCTTTAATCGGCATATTACCTTGCTGACCATAAGAAAATAATTCTGCGTGTGGTACTACTGATAATACTCGTTGATTTAATTCACGTTCAAAGCCATTCATCGCACTTAGACCGATAATAAGCACAGCCACACCAAGTGCAATTCCCATCGTTGAGAACAATGAAATCAAAGAGACCAAGCGATTTTTCTGCTTGCCTCGCTGATAGCGCCAGCTAATGAAAAATGATGCTTTCATCAAATATCCTCACTCAACACACCATCTCGCATAATCAAGCGGCGAGAAAGTTTATCCGCTAAAGCGAGATCGTGGGTAACCAATAAAAAAGCCGTATTCTGCTCTTGGTTTAATTGTTTGATTAAATCAAAAATACTTTCTGTCGTTTTTTGGTCTAAATTTCCGGTTGGTTCATCGGCAAGAACCAAAGCTGGCTTATTTACTAATGCACGTGCAATTGCAACCCTTTGACGTTCTCCCCCTGATAAGGCTGAAGGACGATGTGCAATTCGATGCGATAATCCGACCGCTTGTAACATTTTTTCGGCACGATCTCTCGCTTCCGATTTATTTTGTTTGCCAATTAACATCGGCATCATCACATTTTCAAGCGCGGAGAAATCCGCCATTAAATGATGGAATTGATAAACAAAGCCTAAATTCTGATTTCGTAAGTGCGCCAATTGGTTTGCACTCAATTTTTGCAGAGATTGCCCGTTAATATAGACATTCCCCGAACTTGGCTGATCTAAGCCGCCCAAAGTATGCAATAACGTACTTTTTCCCGACCCGGAACTCCCGACAATTGCCACTAATTCGCCTTTATTCATCGTAAAATTCACATCTTTTAAGACCTGAACTTTTTGACTTCCTTCGTCATAAAACTTGTTGATTTGTTCACAGCGTAATAATTCTGTCATTGTTAATTACTCTATCTATAAAATAGTCTTATTCATATCTCAATGCTTGAGCCGGTTCAATTCTTGAAGCTCGGTAAGCAGGGTAAATGGTACAAAGTAGTGATAAGCCAATGGAAGCTGCGATAATCACAATCACTTGTGAAGCTGAAATCATCGTTGGTAAATGAATACTTGGGTTAATAAGATTCAATAAACTGCCTAAATTATGGGTTACTAAAATGCCTAAGCCCCCACCTAAAACAGCACCAAGAATACCAACAAGGCTACCTTGCAGAACAAAAATTTGCGTAACTTGTCCTTTTGTTAAACCTTGGGTTTGTAAAATCGCAATTTCGCCTTGTTTATCGACTACCATCAAACTTAAAGAGGTTACAATGTTGGAAATCGCCACAATGATTATTAGTCCGACTAATAAGCTCATCATATTTTTTTCCATACGAACCGCTTGGAAAAATTCACCTTTTTGTTCACGCCAATCACTGATTTGATATTGCGTTGTATCAAAAGAGAGAGGGAGTTCTGTCACTTTAAAAGGGTCTGTTAAGAAGAGCCGAACCCCTTGTACTTGATCTTCGGTAATCCGTAATAGCCGCCCAACATCGGCTAAATTAGCAAAGAGCGTGTATTCACTTGCTTCATTATTAGAATAATAGATACCCGAAATATGAAATAAACGTTGTACCGGTACTCTTCCCATCGGGGTATATTGGCTATTTTCAGTAATCATTAAGCGGATTTTATCGCCCACGCCAATTTTTAATTTATCGGCTAACCGAGAGCCAATTAACACATTAAATTCCCCCTGAGGAAGCAGTTGAGCAATATTTTCCCCGGTTAATAAAGGATCGTCATTTTCTTGCTCAACACCGATGAGTTGTCCGGCGTTGATGCCTTGCTGGCTTTGTATCATCACATTCGTTCGATTTATTGGGACTTGTTTGATGACAAATTCCGGCAAGGTAAGCTGCTGCGTTCTAGAGAAATGCCCTTCCAAAGGCGAGATAACAGCATGCGGAAGCGTTGAAAGCAAATTACGCTTTTGCATATTCTCTAAGCCATTCATGACCGACAACATAATAATGAGTGCCATCACACCTAAGACAATTCCAAAACTGGCTAAATTCGTGACTAATCGACCGAATCGATCCGCACTTTTTGCCCGCCAATAACGAAATGCGATAAAAAACGGCGTTAAATTCATTGAATAAATTCTTCCTATACTAAAATCTAAGGGGAAGTCTAGATTCACTTCCCCTCTATTCATTGCCGACATTATATAAAAATTTACGAAAATGAGCGTAAATTATTTTCCTGTTGCCACAAAGGTTTCCATATTTTCAGTCACTTTATTAACTAAAGTTGTTACCGCAGAATCACTCGCCCATGCAACATGAGGTGTAATCAGTAAATTTGGAAGACGTTTTGCCGCTAGCATAAGTGGATCATCCAGTTCTGGCGGTTCTTTTGCTAAAACATCAAGCGCTGCCCCTGCAATTTGGCGATTTTCTAGAGCTTCTAGTAATGCCCTTTCATCGACAAGTGGACCTCGCCCTGTATTGATAAGATAAGCCGTCGGTTTCATCAAAGCCAATGTTTCTGCATTGATCAAATGTTGCGTTTGCTCTGTTAAAGGGCAATGTAA
This sequence comes from Actinobacillus porcitonsillarum, assembly GCF_003101015.1. NCBI lineage: Bacteria > Pseudomonadati > Pseudomonadota > Gammaproteobacteria > Pasteurellales > Pasteurellaceae > Actinobacillus > Actinobacillus porcitonsillarum. Next base: position 30,296 of record NZ_CP029206.1, read on the forward strand.
CGAGACAATATCGGCTTGCTTAAATGCTTCTTCAAAAGGTACATAACCTTCACGGATAACCTGAGCATTTTTATGTTCTGCAAAAATAACACGCATTCCGACCGCTTGCGCTAAGCGAGCGACTTCAGATCCCGTATTTCCTTTACCAAAGATGGCTAATGTAGAACCTCGAATATCCGTAACTGGATAATCTACATAGCAGAACTGCCCACAAGTTGCCCAACGATCCGTCATAATTTGATCTCGATGATAGCTCATCAAACTATGCTTCAGTGCGTAAATCATACCCATCACATGTTCAGGTACAGTAACGCTCGAGTAGCCTGTCACATTTTTGACAACAATGCCTAACTCTTGTGCTGCCACCATATCCACATTATTGGTTCCTGTTGCCGTGATCGCAATCAGCTTTAATTTAGGTAATTTTGCTAATAATTCTCGCGTTAATAACACCTTACTTGTGATAATAATGTCTGCCTCTTTCGCTCGTTCATACGTCTGATCTGCCGATGTGCGATCATATTCAATCCATTGATGAGCAAAATTTGGACGTGGAATTTCGTGTGTAGCCGGAATACCTGTTCGATCAAGAAAAACAATGGTAAGCATAATCTTCTCCTGAAAATATCTTAATCACTAAAAATAACGCAAGTTTCACTATTCTAGCGATATTCTTAGTTCAACAAAACATGTCCTTAAAAATTTAGCGTATAAAAAAATACACCTAAATGAACATTCATTAGGTGTATTTTTCATATTTATAATTTATCTGAATGATGAATCAGCACAAATTTTTCCCAAAGTTCTTCTTGGCTCTCAACGTGCTGAGGGTCAGAAATAATACAGTTGCTAATCGGGCAAACTTTTTGACAAGTCGGCGTATCATAATGTCCTACACATTCGGTACACAAAATGGGATCGATGACATAAATTTCATCGCCCACAGAAATTGCCTCATTTGGACATTCCGGTAAGCACATATCGCAATTTGTGCATTTTTGTGTAATGAGTAGTGCCATAATAATTACCTAATGAATGAAAAGGAGCGATATTAGCCCTTTTGTTGCGCTAAGTAAAGTACTGTGGCCGCCACACGAGAATGAACATTTAATTTACGCAGCAAATTACGGATGTGAACTTTTACCGTTTCTTCCGAAATAAATAACTGACCGGCAATTTGTTTATTTGACATGCCGGTGGCAATCCATTGAAGTACATCTCTCTCACGATCGGTCAATGTTGCTAAAGGATCTGCTTGAGGGCGATGTTCTAATAAATGCTTACGCACAGCATCACTTAAAACCGTTTCCCCACGGGCTGCTTTTTGAATATTCTCAACTAATTCTGCTGTATCACTATCTTTTAATAAATAGCCATCAACACCGGCATCCATTAATGCCACAATATCCGATTGTTCATCAGACACCGTTAATACCACAATGCGAGCATCAACTTCCTTAGCTCGTAATGCCCGTAATGTATCTAACCCTGAGATCCCTTTCATATTGAGATCTAAAATAATTAAATCCGGGTTTAATTCTAAGGCTAATGCGACACCATCTGAACCATTACTGGCTTCACCTACAACAACAAAATCCGTTTCGAGTTCGAGGATTTGACGCATACCTTGTCGCATTAAAGGATGATCGTCAATTAACAGAATTTTATAAGCCTCGCTCATGCTATACCTCTATTATCGATAAAATAAATCTATTTTCCGTATTCTGCTTACCTAAAACAAGTTACCCATTTTGGGTAAATCAATACATTTTTGATCTAGGCTAAAAAATTGTCGAGTAAAAATTTGCAAAACTTTCGAAGTTTTTAACCGCTTGTTCCGCTATAATAGCGCTAATTTTCGTAAAAAGAATACTCACAATGACAATTCAAACTACTTATTTTGCAACCGCTGCACGCGGTTTTGAAGAGATGCTCAAAACAGAATTGGAACAAATTTGCAACGCAAGCTGCAAAGTTGCCCAAGGTGGCGTGCATTTCACGACAACACAAAAAGGAGCTTACCAAGCGCTTTTACATAGCCGTTTGGCATCACGTATTTTACTCCCGCTTATCACAACCAAAATTTTTAGTGATAGCGATCTCTATGCGGCAATAATCAGCTATAACTGGGCAAACTTATTTGATCCTCGGGATACATTTTACATTGATTTTAATGGCACCAACCGAGAAATCCGCAACACGCAATTCGGTGCGATGCGTGTGAAAGACGGGATCGTAGATTATTTTGAACGAAAAGGTTTTGCTCGTCCAACCGTTGATAAAATCAGCCCGGATATTCGTATTCACGTTTATTTAGATCGTGATGATTTAGTCGTCTCTCTTGATTTAAGTGGCGATGCATTACATCTTCGTGGCTATCGTGAAGAAACAGGGAAAGCGCCATTACGTGAAACCCTTGCCGCTGCGATTATTTTGCGTTCAGGTTGGCAAAAAGGTACGCCGTTAGTTGATCCGATGTGTGGTTCAGGCACGCTTTTAATTGAAGCCGCACAAATGCAGTTAAACATTCCACCACAATTAAACCGTAAATATTGGGGCTTTAATGCGTGGAAGGGACACGATATCCAACTTTGGAATGAAGTACTCGATGAAGCCAAACAATTGCAAGAAAACACCGAAATTACACCGCTTGTTCAATTTTACGGCTTCGATTTAGATCATCGCGTTTTAGCAAAAGCTAAACAAAATGCCAAAAATGCAGGTGTTGCACATCTCATCCAATGGCAACAAAGCGATGTTTCGGCGCTGCACAATCCTTGCCCGACTCAAACTGGTACAGTGGTGTGTAATCCTCCTTACGGAGAACGTTTAGGCACAACGCCGGCTTTGATTGCACTCTACTCTGTTTTTGGGCAACATTTAAAACAACAATTTGCCGGTTGGAATGCCTCTATTTTCAGTGCTGAACCGGAATTACTCAACTGCTTGCGTTTGCGCTCGTCTCGTCAATTTAAAGCGAAAAACGGACCGCTTGAATGTTTACAAAAAAACTATCACATTAGCGAACGCCAACACGAGCAACAAGATGAGCTTAAATTCGAACAAAATGCGCAAGTTGCTCCCGATTTTGCTAACCGTTTAACAAAAAACATCAAGAAAATTGAAAAATGGGCAAAACAGCAAGGTATTGATGCTTATCGCCTCTATGATGCGGATCTGCCTGAATATAATCTTGCGGTTGATCGCTATGCTGATCATATTGTGGTACAAGAGTATGCCGCACCAAAAAACATTGATGAAAATAAAGCTCGCCAACGTTTATTAGATGCGGTTTCAGCAACGCTTTATGTGACAGGTGTTGAAACCAATAAACTTGTGCTTAAAGTTCGCCAAAAACAAAAAGGTACGAACCAATACGAGAAATTGGCGAATAAAGGCGAGTATTTTTATGTCAATGAGTATGGCGCAAAATTATGGGTAAACTTAACAGATTACCTTGATACCGGCTTATTTTTAGATCATCGCCTAACCCGTAAAATGGTTGGCGAAATGGCAAAAGGCAAAACCTTCTTAAATCTTTTTGCTTATACCGGCTCTGCAACCGTGCACGCCGCATTGAATGGCGCAAAATCAACCACAACGGTGGATATGTCCAATACTTATTTGAATTGGGCAGAACAAAATCTGATTTTAAACGATTTACCGCTAAAAAATCACCGCTTGTTCCAAGCCGACTGCTTACAATGGCTAGCAGATTGTCGTGAGCGTTTTGAATTGATCTTTGTCGATCCACCAACTTTCTCTAATTCTAAACGTATGGAAGATAGTTGGGACGTTCAACGTGACCATATCAAATTGATGAAACAGCTCAAACGTATTCTGACCAATGAAGGGACGATTGTGTTTTCAAACAATAAACGTGGTTTCAAAATGGACTTTGACGGGTTAGCAGAACTGGGTTTACAAGCCGAAAACATTTCAGCAAAAACCCTACCACTAGACTTTGAACGCAATCCGCATATTCATAATTGTTGGATTATTAAACATATTAAGTAAAAACAAAAACCGAGCTTATTGAGCTCGGTTTTTTTATGATAATTTACACACTGAGTTCAGCTTCATTACCACGATTTTGTAGCCACTGTTTACGATCTTCCGAACGTTTTTTCGCTAAGAGCATATCCATCAACTCGAAGGTATGGCTTTCTTGCTCATCTTCTTCTCGTTCTTCAAAAGTGAGTTGCACTAGGCGGCGAGTGCTTGGATCCATTGTCGTTTCACGAAGCTGGCCCGGGTTCATTTCACCCAAACCTTTAAAGCGTTGTACATTTGGCTTGCCTTTTTTCTTGGCTAAACGAGCGAGAATTGCTTCTTTCTCATCTTCATCAAGGGCGTAATGTACTTCATCTTTGCCAATATCAATACGGTAAAGCGGTGGCATTGCCACATAAACGTGTCCATTTTTAACCAAATTTGGGAAATGGCGTAAGAATAAAGCGCACAATAACGTTGCAATGTGTAAACCGTCTGAGTCGGCATCCGCCAAAATACAGACTTTACCATAACGCAACTCATCTAAATTATCGTTATCCGGATCGATCCCCATTGCAATAGCAATATCGTGAACCTCTTGAGAAGCTAAGACTTGATCCGAAGAAACTTCCCAAGTATTTAAAATCTTCCCACGTAGCGGCAAGATGGCTTGATATTCTTTATCACGAGCTTGTTTGGCTGAACCGCCTGCAGAATCTCCTTCAACTAAAAATAACTCGGTACGGCTCAAATCTTGTGAAGTACAATCCGCTAATTTCCCCGGAAGTGCCGGTCCGCTCACTAATTTTTTACGCACCACTTTTTTGGCTGCACGTAAACGGCTTTGTGCGGAGCTAATTGCCAATTCTGCTAAAGTCTTACCGATTTGTACATTTTGATTTAACCAAAGGCTAAAGGCGTCTTTAATCGTGCTATCAACATAGCTGGAAGCCTGACGAGAAGAGAGGCGCTCTTTCGTTTGCCCTGCAAATTGTGGCTCTTGAATTTTAAGCGATAGCACATAAGCACAACGGTTCCAGACATCATCTGCGGTTAATTTAATCCCTTTTGGTAATAGGTTATGAATTTCACAGAATTCGGTCATTGCCTTTAATAAACCATTACGCAAACCGTTTACGTGTGTTCCCCCTTGAGCCGTTGGAATTAGGTTTACATAACTTTCCGCCAACAATTCTCCCCCTTCCGGTAGCCACGTTAATGCCCAACTTACTGCTTCGGTTTCAGAAGCCACATCGCCAATAAAAGGAGGGTTTGGTAAACATTCATACTCTTTGAGTGCTTCACTCAAATAATCAGACAAACCGTCTTCGTAGTACCAACTTTCTTGCGTATCGTTGATTTTATCTGTGAAGTTAATGGTTAATTTCGGGCAGAGAACCGCTTTTGCTTTGAGCAAATGACGTAAACGGCTTACTGAGAATTTAGGGCTATCGAAGTACTTAGGATTAGGATAGAAACGTACCGTTGTCCCGGTTTGACGCTTCGGGCAACTCCCGACTACGGTTAAATCTTCAACTTTTACGCCATTAGCAAAAGCAATGGTATAAATTTCGCCATTGCGCTTAATCGTAATTTCGACACGTTCAGAAAGGGCATTCACCACCGAGATCCCAACCCCGTGCAAACCGCCTGAAAAAGTGTAATTTTTATTGGAAAATTTACCGCCTGCGTGTAGTTTTGTTAAGATGAGCTCTACACCGGACATCTTTTCTGTCGAGTGAATATCAACCGGCATTCCTCGCCCGTTATCAATCACTTCTAAAGAGTTGTCTTTATGTAAAATAACATCAATTTGTGTTGCGTAGCCTGATAACGCTTCATCTACACTGTTATCAATAACCTCTTGCCCTAAATGGTTTGGGCGGGTTGTATCCGTGTACATTCCCGGACGAAGTTGAACAGGCTCAAGATCTTTTAAAACGGTAATTTCATCAGCACCGTAGCGTTTATCAGACATTCTTTTATTCTCTATAATCTATCACAAATGGAAATAAAGCCAGTATTTTACAATTAAAATGGGCTTTTTGGTAGGGGCGAAATATTTTTCGCCCAATGATTTATCTTATCTTTTATTTTGATACTTCATTCCACGGCGCAACTTTAAAAAGCATCAACATTCCAGGGATCGCCACAAAAAAACATATCCAGAAAAAATGATAATAGCCAAAGGCTTCTACCATATGTCCTGTATAAGCCCCTAGAAACTTACTTGGCAACGCCGCTAAACTGGTAAAAATCGCCAATTGCATTGCGGTGTACATAGGGTTCGTTTCACGTGCCATAAAGGCAACAAATGCCGCCGTGCCTAAACCGACCCCAAGATACTCGCCCGCCATAACTAAACCTAGTTTTAGTAATTCCGGCGTACCAATTTGAGCCGTATCAAAATGCCCGAAACTGGCTAAATAAGCAAAACCTAAAATGGTAACCAGTTGCACCGTACCAAATAACCAGAGTGCACGATTGACCCCAAGTCTTAACATCGCAATACCACCAATGATACCGCCACCAATGCTACACCATAACGAAGTTGTTTTAACCACAGCCGCAATATGTGATTTGGTAAATCCCATATCTAAAATAAATTTCGTTTGTAACGAGGTGGCAAGGGAATCGCCTAACTTATATAAGAAGATAAACAGAATTAACCCAACTGCCCCCATCCAGCCTTTACGAGTAAAAAACTCCGTAAAGGGATCAACAAATGCCATATAAAACGGCTTGCTTTTATCAATCGGTTTGCTTTGTGGCTCTTGGGCAAATAAGGTAACCAAAAGGCAAGGCAACATAAAACTTGCGGTAATCAAAAAGACCGTTTGCCATTCATAATGATCCGCTAAGAACAGCGATAATCCCCCCGGAATTAAGCCGGCAATGCGATAGGCATTAACGTGAATTGAATTGCCTAGCCCCAATTCATTATCCGATAAAATTTCACGGCGAAACGCATCAATCACAATATCTTGAGAAGCCGACAGAAAAGCCAAAATCACCGAAAGCACGACAATAATGTGAATATCCGCCACCGGGTCAAAAAAGCCGTAGCTCATTAAAATAGCAAGTAGCCCAACTTGAGAGAGAAAAATCCAGCTTCTTCTACGCCCTAAGAAAGGTGGGAAATAACGGTCTAGCAATGCTGCCCATAAAAATTTCCACGTATAAGGCAAGGAAGTAAGCGTAAATGCTGCAATGGTTTTAATGTCAAGGTTTGCAGAAGTGAACCAAGCCGGCATAAGCTGAATAAGCACAAACAGCGGCAGACCGGAACAAAATCCGGTGTAAATACAGAGCAACATATTCTTCGTGAAAATCTGTTGCCAAAGCGAAGGCGGTGATGAAGCGGTCATTTTTTTCCTTGTTTTTGCAAAAATAAAGGCACAAATCAAATTTGTGCCGATATTCTATAATGAATTAGCCTTTATAGCCATTCGGATTGTTTTTTTGCCAATTCCAAGTATCACGCATCATTTCATCTAAACCACGCTCGGTTTTCCAACCTAATTCCACTAAAGCCTTCTGTGGATTGGAATAACAGGTTGCAATATCTCCCGGACGGCGTTCAACTAATTTATAAGGTACTTCAATGTTATTCACTTTTTCAAACGCTTTAACCATATCTAATACCGAATATCCCGTGCCTGTCCCTAAATTATAAACGTGGAAACCGGCATCATTTTGGTGCTTATCCAGGGCTTTCAAGTGTCCTATTGCTAAATCGACTACGTGAATATAATCACGAACACCCGTGCCATCGTGCGTATCATAATCGCTACCGAATACCGAAAGTTGTTGTAATTTACCAACTGCAACTTGGCTGATATACGGTAATAAGTTATTTGGAATACCGTTTGGATCTTCGCCGATTAAACCGCTCTCGTGTGCACCAACCGGATTGAAGTAGCGTAATACCACCGCACTAAGTTGTGGGAAAGCTTTAACCGTATCTTCTAAAACACGTTCTACCATATATTTTGATGTGCCGTATGGGTTTGTTGTTCCGCCAACCGGGCAAGATTCAACAATCGGAATAATTTGCGGATCGCCATAAACGGTCGCAGAAGAACTAAATACGATGGTATTTACGTTTGCTTTAAGCATTTCTTCTACTAAAACAATCGATCCGGTTACGTTATTTTGATAGTAACGTAACGGCTCACGAACGCTCTCGCCCACTGCTTTTAAACCGGCAAAGTGAATAACCGATTCAATCTGATTTTCAGCAAAAATTTTACGTAACATCTCACGATCTAAAATATCGCCTTGATAAAATGTAACCGATTTGCCTGTAATCTGTTTGACACGTTCTAATGAAATTTCTGACGAATTATGTAAATTATCTAACACGACCACTTCACGATTTGCATTTAGTAGTTCTACAATCGTATGCGAACCGATATAACCGGCTCCACCGGTAACTAAAATTGCCATATTAAGCCTCTTGTAACATAGTTAAGAAAAATGACCGCTTGTATTTTACTCTTATTTCATCAATCAACCTAGTGATAAGATCAAAGATACGTTTAAATAACTATTAGACTGCAACCCAAACAAATAACATTGTTGTAGGGACACACTGCGTGTGTCCGTGTTGATTTAGGACATTTGTTTGTATAACGGACACACGCAGTGTGTCCCTACAAAGGGCGAAAAATATTTCGCCCCTACAACCATTTCATATTAAAATATTTCAAATTTTTTAAATAACCGTTTATTTTATGGTAATTTATACGCCATTTTTTATTCATTGGATATTTTATGCTTAAGATCTTAAAAGCCCTTTACCACCTTTTTCGCTGTGTGCGTGAAACGGTAATGAGCTTATTTTTTATTCTCTTTATTTTTGTTGCCACAGCGGTTGTCGGCTTGGTGAATACTTTTAATGCCAAACAGCCCAGCGATGCTCTCGTCCATTTTGATAAAGGTGCATTAGTCTTAGATTTAAACGGCTATCTTGCCGATAATCGAGAAGAGTATGCCGATTTTTATCGTTTGATTGAGTCCGAAATGGGCAACGAACAGCCGAAAAAATACTCAACATTCGATATTGCCGATGCACTGAAAAACGCCCAAACAGACTCACGCATTACCGGTTTGGTGCTTGAGTTAGACAAATTTGAAGGGGGCGATTACCCTTCTTTAGCTTATCTCGGCAAACGCATTACAGAATTTAAAGCCAGTGGCAAGCCTGTTGTAGCCATTGGTAGTAATTACACACAATCACAATACTACTTAGCCTCATTTGCCGATCAAATTTACCTAAACCGAGCCGGTACAGTAGAGCTTCAAGGGCTAAGTTACCGCAATCTCTACTTTAAGTCGCTATTCGATAAAATTGAAGCTAAGCCTTATATTTTCCGTGTTGGTACTTATAAATCGGCGGTGGAGCCGCTCATTCGTGATGAAATGTCGGAAGAAGCGAAGCAAAATGCCAAAGGCTGGCTTGAACCGATGTGGAAAAACCTACAACAAGGGATTGCGGATAATCGTCAGCTTGAGATTGGTAAAATTTTGCCGGAAATTGACCGCTTGTTAGCCTTACGCAAACAACATAAAGGCAATGAAGCAACCTTTGCCTTACAACAAGGTTTGATCAATGAAGTCAAAACCAGTGCTGAAATACGCCAATTATTAGTTGAAAAATTCGGTGCAGATGAAGAGAACGACTTTAAATCTATTCGCTATGATGATTATGCTACAGATTTGCTGGATCGCTTTAATCGTAAAGTGGCTAATAAAATTGCCGTTATCAATATTGAAGGCGAAATTACAATGGGCGAAAGCCTCGAAGATACCGCCGGTGCCGACACTTTAATTCGCCAGCTGCAACGTGTTCGCCAGGACAAAACTGTTCGAGGTTTAGTCCTGCGGATCAACAGCCCTGGTGGGAGTGCGTTGGCTTCAGAGCTAATTCGCCAAGAAGTTGAGGCTATTCAGCAAGCTGGTATACCGGTTGTAAGTTCAATGGGCGGAATGGCAGCTTCCGGTGGATATTGGATTGCTGCTACAAGCGATGCGATTGTTGCTGATCCTAACACTTTAACCGGCTCTATCGGTATTTTTGGTGTGTTATTTAACTTTGAGAAAACAGCACAAAATCTTGGCGTGCGTGAAGATGGGATTTCAACTTCGCCATTAGCCGAAATCAGCGGTTTAAAACCACTTTCAAGCCAACAAAGTGAGTTAATCCAAATGAGCGTAGAACAAGGTTATCGTGAATTTTTAGATCTCGTAAGCCGTGGCAGAAATATGGATTTAGCCAAAGTCGATCAAATCGCTCAAGGACAAGTTTGGTTAGGGCAAAAAGCCCAATCGCTTGGATTGGTCGATCAATTAGGTAATTTTGATGACACCTTAGCTTTATTAGGTGATTTGATTAATCGCAAGTTGAAAGAACAGAACAAACCTGAAGTTGAAACATTCACACCACAATGGTTTACGGAACAAGATGATTCGCTGTTTGGCGAGATTTCTCGTAGCCTAAATGCTAAAGCGAAATTGAATTTAGCCAGCTGGTTAAATTTACCGCTTGCGCAAAAAACGCAACAAACTGCTGATTTCTTTACCAAATTCAATGATCCGAAAAATCAGTATTTATATTGTTTTACCTGCGGAACGGTGCGTTAAAATAAAAAAGTAAGCGGTAATTTTTTTGTCTTGTTTTGCAAATTAGGCAAAAAATATTACCGCTTGTTTTTATATCAAAGGCTATTTTTTCTTCGCATATTTTAAAGAGTCAATCGCAACAGCTAATACGATAATTCCCCCTTTAATGATGTATTGCCAATAAGGGTTTACACCAATGTAGGTCAAGCCGTAGTTGATAACGGTAAAGATAAGTACCCCTGTTACCACCCCGATAATGGTTCCTACACCACCGGCAAAGGATACCCCTCCAACCACACATGCTGCAATTGCGTCCATTTCATACATAAAGCCTAAGTTATTAGTTGCCGAGCCGATACGTCCTGCCTCTAACATACCACCAAAGGCATAGAAAATCCCTGAGAGCATATAAATGCCCATCAAGTTCAAGGCAACGTTTACACCAGACACACGAGCCGCTTCCGGGTTACCGCCGATTGCAAAAATGTTTTTACCAAAACGGGTTTTATTCCAAACCGTCCACATAATCAATGTTGCGACTGCTGCATAAATAGTAATGTAAGAGAGTTTAAAACCACCGAGATTAAAGAACCCTTGTGTGAAGGTAGAGAAACTTTCGCTAAAGCCGGCAATTGGCGAAGAACCTACGGCATCATAGTAGAGCGAGTTTACCCCGTAGATAATGATCATCGTCCCCATTGTGGCAATAAACGGCGTAACATTTAAATACGCAATCACAATACCGTTAAATAAACCAATCACCGCCCCAATTGCACACACGGCAAGAATCACAACGGGAATAGGTATTTCTCCTAAATTTGGGAAAACGCGATTCATATTTTCCATTGATTGCAATAAAGTTGCCGCAATAACCGCCGCCAGCCCGACTTGGCGACCGGCGGATAAATCCGTACCTTGAGTAACAATCAGCCCGGCTACTCCTAGAGCAATGATAAGGCGAACCGAAGATTGAGTTAAAATGTTACTGAAATTTCGTAAACTCAAAAAGCTAGGATCTTGTGCAATGATGATAAATAACAAAATCAACAACACAAAATAAATGGCATTTTGTTTCAGAAAATTAAGTGCTTTGTTTGGTTGTACCGCAGACATAATTCACTCCTGATTTATAAATATTTTGCCGCAAGTTGTAAAATTTCTTCTTGAGATGTTTTTGCGGTTTCAACAATTCCTGCCATTCTGCCATTACTCATGACGAGAATACGGTCTGTTACCCCTAATAGTTCCGGCATTTCTGATGAAATCATAATGATTCCTTTATCCTTATTTGCCAGCTCAAGAATCAATTGGTAAATCTCAAATTTGGCGCCGATATCAATACCCCGAGTCGGCTCATCCAGCATTAACACTTCAGGTTGTGTGAGCAACCAACGTCCGATAATCACTTTTTGTTGATTACCACCGGATAGCGAGCCAATCGTTGTTTCGTGGGACGGCGTTTTAACATTCATTGAATCAATTACCCATTGGGTATCGCTTTTCATTTTCTTATTACTTAATAAGCCAAATCTGCCCAAATATGATTTCATATTGGAAATCAATGAGTTAAATTCAATGCTCAAATTGGCGTAGATCCCCGTTGAACGGCGTTCTTCGGTCACTAATGCAAAGCCATTGTTGATCGCTTCAAAGGCATTGCGGTTATTCACGACTTTGCCATTGAGCTTAATTGTACCGGAGGCTTTTTCACGCACCCCAAAAATGGTTTCGACAATATCTGTCCGCTTTGCTCCCACCAAGCCGGCGATACCGAGAATTTCGCCTTTACGTAGCTCAAAACTAATATCTTGGATCGAAGGCTGATTTTTAGCAGTCAGATGCTCTACCACTAATACCGTTTCTTTCGGCACATTCGTTTTTTCAGGGAAACGTTGTGTCAATTCCCGCCCTACCATCATTGAAACCACTTGCTCCATGGTAGTCTCTTTAATTGGCACGGTATTAACCCATTTACCATCACGTAAAATCGTAACTTCATCACAAATTTTAAAAATCTCATCCATCTTGTGTGAGATATAAATAATGCCACACCCTCTCTCTTTGAGCTTTTGAATGATTTTAAACAGATGCTCAACCTCTTTTTCTGAAAGAGAGGAAGTCGGTTCATCCATAATCACAATCTTGGCGTTATAAGAAAAAGCCTTAGCAATTTCGATCATCTGCATTTGTGATACAGAAAGTTTTGCTACTTTTTCACGAGGATCAACATCAATATCCAATTCATCAAAGATCGCTTTTGTGTCGTTATACATTTTTGTATGATCAACAAAAGGTCCTTTTAATGGATAACGACCAAGCCAAAGATTGTCCATCACACTCACTTGTTTTACCAAGTTAAGCTCTTGATGCACCATCGAAATCCCATTTTCCAAGGCTTCTTTTGAGGTTCTAAAATTAACGGGTTTACCTAAAAATAAAATTTCGCCTTCATCTTTTGCGTAAATCCCGAATAAACATTTCAATAATGTTGATTTACCGGCACCGTTCTCCCCCATTAAGGCGTGAACACTATGGGATTTTACGGTTAAATTCGCTTTATCAAGGGCCTTTACCCCCGGAAAAGACTTACTAACATTCGTCATGGTGAGCAGTACTTCGTTTGTCATATCTCACTCCGTATAAAAAAGGCACGAGCGAGCGCTGTCGTGCCTTGTGTTTTTTAATTTATTTTAAGAATTTATCTAAATTTGTCGCATCTACGCCAACATAAGGTACACGAACCACTTTTTGGTCAATTTTCCAATTTGTACCTTCTCCGGCAGCTTTACCATCAGCAAGGTTTGCAGAAAGTTGTACAACCGCTTTTGCTTGGTTTTCACCATCATTTAAGACAGTACCTGCAATTTCACCTTTTTTGATTAACTGTAACACTTCAGGTAATGCATCCACCCCAAAGATTGGTAGTTTTTTACCGTGAGCTTTCGCAGCTTCTAGTGCACCCATTGCCATACCATCATTATTTGAAATAACGACCTCAATACTGTTCGCTTTCGGACTGGTTAGCCACGCATCCATTTTATCTTTGGCAAGCGCTGCATCCCACATACCGGTATCAACAAAGAGTTGTTCTGTTTGAATACCTTGGCGATTGAGCTCCTCAACCACATATTTGGTGCGAGCTTCCGCATCTGGATGTCCCGGTTCGCCTTTAAGCATCACATATTGAATTTTACCGTCTTTATTGGTATCTAATGCCGGTGTCGCTTTCCATTGTTTTGCAATCAAATCGCCTTGGATAATACCGGATTCTTTTGGATCTGTTCCGACATAATAAGCTTTTTCATAGCTACCAATCGCCGCCGCCCCTGGATCTTTGTTAAAGAATACAACAGGCACATCCTCACCTTTTGCTTTACCAATAATGGTTGGTGCGGCAGATGGATCCACAAGGTTAATCGCAAGTGCTTTTACCCCTTTAGATAACAAAACATCGACTTGGTCATTTTGAATTGATTGCGTATTTTGTGAGTCATTCATCAGCAACTCAACGTCTTTGAGATTTTTAGCTTCTTTCTCAATTTCTTTACGCATTAATGCCATAAAATTATCATCGTATTTGTAAATTGTGACACCAATGCGATCCTTAGCTTGTGCAACCCCTACCGTGGCTCCTAATGCGACAGATAATGCAATTGCACTTAATACGGCTTTTTTCATAGAATGTTCCTCTTATTATGAAGACTTAATCATTATGGTTACGTTGTTATTGGAAGTAACAACTTATGCTCAACAATAATTATTTTTGACAAAATATTCAGTGATCATCTTCACAAATTTGAAAACTTATTTTTACATTGCCGTTTTTTTAAACAGCAAATTTACGTAAAATCCTTTGCAATTTAGACCGCTTGTTTTTATAGTGTCGCCCTTAAACCTCGGAGAAAATAATGAAATTATCAAAAACAACCCTCAATATAATTATTCTGATCTTTGCTGCGCTTATTTCTTATTTCTTTGGTTCTAAAGAAAAAGAAAAAAGCATTACGCCAGCAACACAAACTCAGACGACTGTCCAAACTCAACCAACACCCCAAACAACAACTTCATCGCCAAAAACCACTGTAATAACCTCCTCTGCAAAAGAAACAGATTATGATGCGGTTATGGCAGAAGATAATCTCGGGCAAAACGCCACTGCGCCGGTACATTACTATATGTTAGCGCTCTCTTGGTCACCTTCTTTTTGTGAAAACCAAAAACAAAAAAATGGCGGCTATGTACCACAACGCCTCAGCTATCAATGTGCCGGCAATCAAAACTTTGGCTGGGTTATTCACGGTTTATGGCCACAAAATAAAAATGCTCGTTCAGTCAATGACCAACCACGTTATTGTCAAGGCGATTTAGCACCACTTTCGCCACAACTACTCGAAAAATACTTACCGGAATCTCCAGGAATGACGCTCTTACAAGGGCAATGGGAGAAGCACGGAGCTTGTGCGTTTAATAATGCAGAAGAATACTTTGCAAAACAAAAAGCTCTTTTCCAAAGCCTTACACTACCTCACTCAGATATGCGTAAAAATGAACTTTTCCGTTGGATGCGTAAAAACAACCCACAATTAGATCGTGTTTATTTGGGTGCAAGTAAGAATGAACTCTACATTTGTTACGATAAATCTTGGCAACCAATGGATTGCCCACAATCTCATTAACAAATGACCGATTTACGTATCTTAAAATTACAAGCCTCTCGCCAACTCAAACAAGATTTGGCGAAGGCAAATCTTTACTTTCAGAAAAACTTTCCCCTGCCAACACTAAATTATGCCTTAAGAGGTGCAAAGGCGGGCGTTGCTTATTTACAACAAAATGAGATTCGCCTTAATCCAACCTTATTACAAGAAAATGGCACTGCATTTATTCAGCAAGTGGTTCCTCATGAATTAGCACATTTGTTGGTTTATCAACTTTTTGGACGGGTAAAACCACACGGCAAAGAATGGAAAATGGTCATGGAACAAGTACTCCACGTACCTGCCGAAATTTATCATCGCTTTGATACTTCAAATGCTACAAAACACTATGCTTATCAATGTGGTTGTCAAACGCATCAACTCTCAGCTAAGCGGCATCATGCCATTGTTCATCAGAAACGGAGCTATATTTGCAAAAAATGCCAAAAACCACTCCATTTGATAACTAATTTATAACAATAATTAAAAAATTGTTAAAATGGCTAGACTTTATTTTTAAAGCCCTTACAATTTACGCCAGTTTTATTTTTTGATTTATCACAAATTTTCGGAGTTTTTTATGGAAACAATCGTCATTGTTGGCGGTGGCGCAGGTGGGTTAGAACTTGCGACTTATTTAGGCAACAAAATCGGTAAAAAGAAAGCGAACGTGATTCTTATCGATCGCAATACAACACATCTTTGGAAACCACTATTACACGAAGTAGCAACAGGTTCATTAGATGATGGCACAGATGCTGTGAGCTATCGCGCACATGCAACCCATCATAACTTTTCTTTCCGCCAAGGCACGATGTCCGGCTTAGATCGTGAAAATAAACAAGTAATTATTGCGCCAATTTATAATGAAGAAGGCGAATTACTTGTGGCAGAACGCCGTATTGCCTATGATAAGTTAGTGCTTGCTATCGGTAGCCAATCAAACGATTTCGGTACCAAAGGGGTAAAAGAAAACTGCTTCTTCCTTGATGGTTCTGAGCAAGCCAAAATGTTCCAAAAACGCTTTTTAGAATCCGTATTAAAATTCTCATTTAACGATGATCACGATGTGAAAATTGCTATCGTGGGTGGTGGTGCAACCGGTATAGAGCTTTCAGCTGACCTTTACAATGCTGCTGCACACTTAAATGATTATGGCTTTGGGAAATTAAAACGTACAAATATCAATGTAACCTTAATTGAAGCCGGTCCTCGCTTAATTCCTGCATTAACGGAAAAAGTGTCTGCTGCCGCACTCTCTGAATTAACCAAAACAGGGGTAGATGTTCGTTTAAATACGATGGTTACTGAAGCCTTAGAAGATGGACTTATTACCAAAGACGGCGAAAAGATCGAAGCGGATTTAATGGTTTGGGCAGCCGGTGTAAAAGCTCCAGAGTTTACCAAAGAGTTTGGTTTTGAAACGAACCGCTTAAACCAAATTGAAATTAAAGATACGTTACAAACAACGGTCGATGATTCTGTTTATGTAATCGGCGATTGCGCTGCGCTTATGCAAGACGGCAAGCCGATTCCACCGCGCGCACAAGCCGCTCACCAAATGGCAAAAGTATGTGGCAAAAATATCGTGGCAGCATTAGAAGGAAAACCACTTCAGTCATTCAAATTCAATGATAAAGGTTCTCTTTTATCCTTCTCTCACTTTGGTACAGTGGGTAACTTAATGGGTAATCTAACTAAAGGCGATATGTTTATTGAAGGAAAAATTGCCCGTATGGCTTACCTTTCACTTTACCGCATGCACCAAGTTGCTTTACACGGTTGGGTAAAAACAGCGTTAATTCTCCTTGTGGGTCAAATTAACCGCTTCTTACGCCCATCAATGAAATTACACTAAAAAAAATCCACCTTTTAAAGGTGGATTTTTTTATCCAAGATTCATAGGCATAGTTCTGACAACAAATATTTTCTAACTATGCCTTTTTCACTACAACGCTTCAATCGCCTTATACTGCGCTTGCAATTTCTCAAGTCCGTCTTGGTACTCTTGCATTTTTTCACGCTCTTTGGCAATAACTTGTTCCGGTGCTTTTGCGACAAAGGCTTCGTTGCTGAGTTTGCCTTCGATACGTTTCACTTCGCCTTGAAGTTTCTCGATCTCTTTAGTTAAACGAGCAAGCTCGGCATCTTTATTGATAAAGCCAGCCATTGGCACTAGCACTTCTGCGTTGCCGACTAGTTTCGCCACCGAAAGCGGTGCTTCTTCGCCTTGGGCAAGCACTTGTACGCTGTCTAATTTCGCCATTGCTTTTAACAAGCGGTCGTTTTCCGCTAACATTTTGCAATGTTCGTCAGATAGGTTACGCACTAAGAAATCCAAGCCTTTGCTTGGGGCGATGTTACATTCTGCACGAATATTACGCACCGCGACAATCAACTCTTTCAGCCAGTTGATTTGCATTTCCGCCGCTTCATCAATTTGGCTTTCTTCCACTTTCGGGAAAGGTTGTAACATAATGGTGTCGCCTTCTACCCCCGCAAAGCCTTTCACTTTCTGCCAAATTTCTTCCGTGATAAACGGAATAATCGGGTGCGCTAAACGCAATAGTTTTTCCAACACACGCACAAGAGTTTGGCTCGCACCACGTTTTTGTGCGTCTGTACCGTTGGCAAACACAGGTTTGGTAAGCTCTAAATACCAGTCACAGAATTGGTTCCATGTGAACTCGTAAATGGTATTTGCCGCTAAGTCAAAGCGGTATTGGCTTAAGGCATCACGGAACTCGCCAACGGTGCGGTTGAATGTAGATTCAATCCAACGATCCGCCAAGCTGTATTCCACTTCGCCTGCCGATAAATCTAATTTATCGTTGGTGAGTACGAAACGGCTCGCATTCCATAATTTATTACAGAAATTGCGGTAGCCTTCCAAGCGTTTCATATCCCAGTTGATATCACGTCCGTTGCTCGCTAATGCCGCCAAAGTGAAACGTAATGCGTCCGTACCGTGTGGAGCGATACCGTTCTCGAACTCTTTACGGGTCGCTTTGGCAATTTTTTCCGCCAACTGCGGTTGCATCATATTGCCAGTGCGTTTTTCAAGTAGATCTTCAAGGCTAATACCGTCAATCATATCAATCGGGTCTAATACGTTCCCTTTTGATTTTGACATTTTTTGCCCTTGTTCATCACGGATCAAGCCCGTTACATACACGGTTTTGAACGGTACTTGCGGTTTGCCGTTTTCATCTTTGATGAAGTGCATCGTAAACATAATCATACGAGCCACCCAGAAGAAGATGATGTCAAAGCCTGTGATTAACACCTCGGTCGGGTGGTACATTTTGAGTTCTTTGGTTTGCTCTGGCCAGCCCAAGGTTGAGAATGTCCATAAGCCTGACGAGAACCAAGTATCCAACACATCTTCATCTTGTTTTAAGGCTAAATCTGCCGGTAAGTTGTATTTTGTACGCACTTCCGCTTCATCACGTGCCACATACACGTTACCTTCCGCATCGTACCACGCAGGGATACGGTGTCCCCACCATAATTGGCGAGAAATACACCAGTCTTGAATATCACGCATCCAAGAGAAATAGAGGTTTTCATACTGTTTCGGCACGAATTGAATTTCACCGTCTTCCACCGCCTTGGTTGCCACTTCGGCAAGCGGTTTCACGCTCACATACCATTGGTCTGTCAGCATCGGTTCAATCGGTACACCGCCACGGTCGCCGTAAGGCACTTTTAAGTCGTGCGGTTTGATTTCTTCTAACAAGCCAAGCGCTTCAAAGTCTGCCACGATTTTCTTACGTGCCACAAAACGCTCTAAACCTTGATAATCCGCTGGAATAAGTGCGGTGTAATTTGTTAAAGGTTTACCATCTGAGCCGATAATTTCCGCTTCAGCACGAATGTCCGCATTTAAGGTCATCACATTTACCATTGGCAACTGATGGCGTTTGCCTACTTCGTAGTCGTTGAAGTCGTGGGCAGGGGTAATTTTCACTACACCTGTACCAAACTCACGATCTACATAATCGTCTGCAATAATCGGAATTTCACGGTTTGCAAGCGGTAGGATTACGGTTTTGCCAATCAAAGACTGGTAACGTTCATCTTCAGGGTGAACCGCCACCGCCGTATCGCCTAACATCGTTTCAGGACGAGTGGTCGCCACCACCAAATAATCTTTACCGTCCGCTGTTTTCGCCCCATTAGCTAACGGATAGCGGAAATGCCATAGCGAGCCTTTGCTCTCTTTATTTTCCACCTCAAGATCGGAAATCGCCGTGTGTAATTTCGGATCCCAGTTTACTAAGCGTTTGCCACGATAAATCAAGCCTTCTTCGTGTAAACGCACGAACACTTCTTTTACCGCATTGGACAAGCCGTCGTCCATAGTAAAACGCTCACGATCCCAATCGATTGAGTTACCTAAGCGGCGCATTTGCTGGCTGATTGTACCGCCAGAATAAGCTTTCCAATCCCAGATTTTATTAATAAAGGCTTCACGCCCATAATCGTGACGGGTTTTGCCTTCTTCCGCCGCAATTTTACGTTCCACCACCATTTGGGTTGCAATCCCTGCGTGGTCAGTCCCTGCTTGCCATAGGGTGTTATTACCTTCCATACGGTTAAAACGGATTAAGGTATCCATTAAGGTTTGTTGGAAAGCATGCCCCATATGCAAGCTCCCCGTCACATTTGGCGGTGGAATTGCGATACAGTAACTTGGAACATTCGGGTTTTCATTCGGCTTAAAATAGCCTTGTTCTTCCCAGTGTTTATAAAGTGCTTGTTCGACTGCCGATGAGTCGAAACGATCTGCCATTTGGAGGTTTTGGGTCATTGGTTATTCTCTTTCTTTATTTTATAAATTTTATTTCCTATAAGACGACTTATAGGAATTAACACATAAATCTTATAAGTTTTAGCTTATATAAATCCAAAGTCGTAATCATGGCTACCATTATTTTCAGTTCTTTTACCTTTTACTAAACTAGCCGAAACGTTATGAGGAAGCTTAATTTTCTCATTCTTCCACATATCAAGGATATCATCTTTTCTACCAATCAATGTCTTATTCAATGAATATGGTCTATCTTCATTATAAGGCTGGCTTAAACTCTCTTCTTTATATGCAATAAATGTTTTTACTTGATGCGGATATCCCAATTTTAATATGGCCATTACTGCTATAGAAGATAAATACATTCCTTCAAACTGACTAATAACTTTCTCAAATTCACTTTTAGTTAACTTACTTTTCATTTCTACGATATTAAGGGTTAACGTGCTGTTGGATTCAAAAATTATAAATGCCGCTTCAGCGCATTTTTTGTTTGCTAAACACCAAACTTTGGTTACATTATCTCTAGTTTTTATAAGCAGAATCTCATTGTGACATCTAAAAATAGACTTACCTTGCCCATTTCCTTGTGAATTTTTTTCTTCTATGAAAAATTCAGTATTAGGCTCTATTCTATTTATATACGAAGAATCTAAAAGAGTTAGTTCCATTTTTACTTCTCATCTATCAAATCTATAATACTATTAGTTTCTTTAGCTAAAGCAATGAGAACTTCATTTAAAGAATCTGCAATAAAGCCATAATCTCCACAAGTTAACTGTTCTACATCTGTAATTTCACTATTGCATTTAAACTCATAGGTCACAACATTACTTTCACTAAGTAATTCATCTTCGGATATGTCAAATACGGAAATATCTTTACCTTGTTTTTTTAGACGTTCTAACAAAATTAAATTATTTAATTGCTGTAAAAATGTATCGCTATGGGTTGTAATTAATATTTTCTTCCCTTTATTAACCATTTTTACAAGTGCTTTTGCCATTTCTCGTTGTGCTTCTAAATGAAGATGGGCTTCTGGCTCTTCAAATAAAATAAAATCTTTTCTTACAGAGTCAGCTCCTAAAATAGCCATAGGAGTCAATTCAGTAACAAGGGAAGATGATGCTGACAATGGAATTGATTTGTCTGTCTTATTAGGTAAATATTCATATCTATTAGTTGATGAATTGATTTTTATTTTTCCTCCCATTAACTCTTTTAAATATGTATATTCCTTATCATTATCAAACAATAAACTATTTAGATGTAAAGCAAAATTTAATGTCGGTTGAGTAAAGTCATTTGTCTTCCTTTCTAAATCATCCTTAGAGAACAGCTGTCCTCTAAACGGCCCCGAAATAATGTTATTCAAATTTAGTACAATACCCGTTCTTGCAGCAGGTATATATATATTATGCCATAATTCTGAGAATTCATTCACAGAATAAGATAATTTAGCAATATAATCCCAAAATATTTTATTAATATATTCAATTAATTCATCCCTAGATGTAGTATTAACGATTACTCCTATTTCATAATTGGTGTTTATTTCATTGTGTTTTATTGTAATTTGATAAAAGCTATCAACACCCAGATTTTTAACACTTAAATTTAAACCAACATCCTCAAATGTATCATTTAATAACTTTAACTTAGAATTCTCAAAATGAGAAAATCTAAAAGCATTATTAAGAATTTCTTTAGACTCTTCCACTAATTTCTTATTAATAACTTCCTGTATTTTTTTAATTTCAGTTGATTCTACAAGAACATTAACATTAACATTAACATTAACATTATTTCCAAAATTTAAATCCATAAATTTGGACTTAAATAAATCATTGTATTTTTTGCGTAAATCAGAACTAATAAAATTAATAACATCTAGATTTTTTAGATAGTTAATTAAAGCCCATAATGCCGTAGTGGCGTATGTCTTACCGCTATTATTTTTTCCAATAAAAATTGTAAGAGGCTTAAGCTCAAATTTAGCTTTTTTTAGCTTACCAACATTTTCAATTTCAAATCTCATATAGATTATCCTCGGATGCACCCGCCAGAGATGGGAGTATCGTTTCATTTGCAAATTTTTCCTAAAACCTGACCGCTTGCAATCCACGCACGGCAAGACGTACATGGTTACGATCAGCCTTCGGCTGAGTGAGCCACTCTGTGGCTCTTTTTCCAATCGCCAGCGGGGCTGAATTATGCTTAACTGAGTCAAGGCTTTGCCGTGCTAGGAATAAGGTAAATTTTACTGACCGACTTTATTTTACATACCCCAATATTAACAACTCGTTCACTAAATCCTCACACCATTGAGGCAATTTATCTGTTAATTTAGTAACAGTTTTATTTTCTGAAATAACAAGCTGTATTTTTGGACTATCTGATGAATTATCGTAAATAAATGTTTCGTCATTTAATAAAATTGCTTGAATTAAATTTTCTCGATTAATTTGATAACGCCTTTTAATCGTCTCTTCCTCAATAAAATGCCCACCTGCTTTTACTCTTGCTTTGACACGAGCAATATTTATTTTTGGATCATCTACTCCAACATAATTTAAACGAGTATAAAAATTCTTCTTCGCTACTTCCATTCTTTGCAAAATGGATTTACCTGATAGGGTTGATTCCATTGAAAAAGAAATATTATGTCGTATTGCAAATTTAAATAGCTCTACTGCTTTTCTACCTGCCTCAATATCTGCCAATCTTGGGTTGCCAGGATTAATTTGCATTGCAATATGATCTGAATCAATCACAATCTGCACGGAATCCTGATTAAAAGAGCGTAATGTTGATTTACCCGCTCCATTTGTTCCGCAGTAGAAAATAGCAAGAGACTTATTGTGCATATTCAATCACTCGAATAAAACCATTTGGGTGATGCTCAATCAAATCCCCATTTTCTCGGCGATAAGTCAAAACTTCCTTTTTTTTCTTTTCCGCAATCCAAGCAGAGAACAAAACATCAAGCTCTTTTTGTTTTTGCAGAATTTCGTCTTTCGTCATTGTATTCTCCTAGCAAGGCGGTCAATTTCATCATATTACTCCCCCTTTACCATATCCAAATGCGGTATGCCATCTTCCAAATAAACTTCGGAAATCGGTTCAAACCCAAGCGATTGATAAAAATCTTGCAAATAGGCTTGGGCTTGCACATAGACCTTTTCACTTTGCCATTGTTGCTGGCAAACAGTAAGTGCTTGTGTCATCAATTTTTTTGCCAAGCCTGTGCCGCGAGCTTCCTTTGTAACTAATACTCTGCCGATATGCACGCCGTCTTGTTCGGGAATAATCCGACAGTAAGCGGTCAGTTTTTGCGAATTTTTTGCAAAAAGATGTAAGGCTTTCAGATCTTTTTCATCGACTTCTTGATAAGCGCAATTTTGCTCTACCACAAAAACTGCGATACGCGCTTGGTAAATCTCAAAAAGTTCTTGAGTGGAAAGCTCAGAAAATGCTTTTAATTGCCACATACGCCTTGTTTCAATCCTAAGATTACTAAATCTTCAAAATGCGTTTCCATATCCGCTACTTGAGGAAGTTTGCCCCAAACTTGATCGTAAATTTCAAGAATACGAGGTAAATCATCGGCCTGAGCAAAACGAAACATAGAAAGTTTTTATCTGGAAAATAGCCTTTATTAAACTCGCTATTTTAACAGAAAATCTCATTAAAATCTGTTTTTTGGGGCATTTTAGAAAAATAAAAGGAGAACATTGCATCCTCCCCTTTTACTTACTTATTCGACCCTTCAGGATGTAACCCAATTCCCCGATGACGTTCTTTGAGTTTTTCAATGACATCTTGCCACGCCAAATTTTCGTTGTGGAGCAATACAGTTAAGTGATAAACCAAATCTGCCGCTTCGCTAACTAATTCATCGGGATCTTTTGCCATCGCAGCCAGCGCCGTTTCAACCCCTTCTTCACCGACTTTCTGTGCAATTTTCTTCGTGCCTTTCGCATAAAGTTTTGCCGTGTAAGAGCTTTCAGGATCGGCGTTTTTACGCTCGGCAAGGGTGCGTTCTAATTTACTAAACCACGTCCAATCGCCTTCAGATTGGGTTTTAAACTGATGAAAACAACTTTCCGCCCCCGTATGACAGGTTTCGCCAATCGGATCGGCTAAAATCAGCAAGGTGTCGTTATCGCAATCCAAGCTCATATCCACCACGTTTAAGAAATGCCCCGAAGTTTCCCCTTTCGTCCATAAACGTTGTTTAGTGCGGGAGAAAAACGTCACTTTTTTCTCGGCTAATGTTTTGGCTAATGCTTCTTGGTTCATATAACCAAGCATTAGGACTTCACAGGTTTGGGCGTTTTGGATGATCACGGGGAGAAGGTTATCGACTTTTTGCCAATCTACTTTATTTATCATTCTCTATCCTTATTTTCCTAGCACGGCAAGCCGTACTAGGTTACGCATAATTGGGTGGCTTCGCCACCCTTTATAAATTTCTTTCGAAATATTGTTCATCATATTCAATACCATAATCTGTAAACAGAAATTTAATTTCATCCACAAAATTTTGGCTTTTATGATGTTCTTTTTGATTTTTAATGTAATTGATTATTTGTGCTTTCTCTCGTTCGCTATAAGTTAAAGCACAATAACCTTTAGACCACGCATAAAAATCAGGGAAATAATCACGATGTTGTTCTAAAAATAAATGGGTACTATTTTTTAAATGCTTCACAAAATCTGCTACATTGATGGTTGCTTTTAATTCAACAAATAGATGCAAATGATCAGGCATACCATTTATTCGATAAAGCACCACATCCTGCTCTTTCGCATAGCCCCAAATATAACGATACAAAATTTCTTCGTGTTCTTCCACAATAGTTGGCAAACCATATTTTGTACGAAAAACAATATGATAAAGCAATCTTGTATAACTCATTTTATCCCCAAAATGGTGGCAAAGCCACCGAACTATGCGTAACCGATTGCGACAACGTCGCTGTCGGTATTAATGCTTACCTTCTCTTTTCCCCTAGCACGGCAAGCCGTACTAGGTTACGCATCATTGGGTGGCTTTGTCACCCAGAGATTATCTATCTCCGCACTTCCACACCTTCTTTCGCAAGGTATTCCTTCAACTCCCCAATATTAATAATCTGCTTATGAAACACACTCGCCGCCAGTGCGCCGTCCACATTGGCTTCCACAAACGCATCGCGGAAATGCACCATTTCGCCGGCGCCGCCTGAGGCGATTAGCGGCACGTGGCAGACTTCACGCACGAGTTTGAGTTGGGTTAAATCATAGCCGTTGCGCACGCCGTCTTGGTTCATCATATTCAGTACGATTTCGCCGGCGCCTCGTTTTTGCACTTCTTGCACCCAATCGAGTAGCTGCCAGTTAGTTTGACGAGTACGTTTTTCATCGCCAGTGTATTGATTGACCCAATACTTGCCCGTTTCTTTTTCGAACCAGCTATCAATCCCCACCACAATCGCTTGCACGCCAAAGCGATCCGCAAGGCAGGAAATCAGTTCAGGATCCGCCAGTGCGGGCGAATTTATGGAAATTTTATCCGCACCGAAAGCAAAAATCTGCTCTGCATCGTCAATGGTTTTAATGCCACCCGCTACGCAAAACGGAATGTCGATGACCTCCGCCACGCGCTCTACCCAACTTTTATCAACG
Source organism: Actinobacillus porcitonsillarum (assembly GCF_003101015.1). Classification (NCBI taxonomy): domain Bacteria; kingdom Pseudomonadati; phylum Pseudomonadota; class Gammaproteobacteria; order Pasteurellales; family Pasteurellaceae; genus Actinobacillus; species Actinobacillus porcitonsillarum. The sequence continues at coordinate 56,093 of NZ_CP029206.1, forward strand.
GTTCTGCCGTCTGAAGAAGCAGTAATATCGTAGAACACCAATTCGTCCGCCCCTTCTTCTGCATAGCGTTTGGCAAGCGGTACGATGTCGCCGATAATTTCGTGATTACGGAACTGCACGCCTTTGACCACTTGACCATCACGCACATCTAAACAAGGGATTATCCGTTTTGCCAACATTCGATTGCCTCCGCTACATTAAATTTACCTTCCAACAACGCACGCCCCACGATCACGCCAGCCACGCCTGTGCCTTTTAACGCTTGAATATCCGCAAGCGAACCGATACCGCCCGATGATTGGAAATTTACATCAGGATATTTGGCACAAATTTCTTTGTATAAATCCACGTTTGACCCCGCCAACGTGCCGTCACGAGAAATGTCCGTACATAAAACGTGCTGCAAACCGACCGATTGGAAATCTTCAATCAATTCTTCCAATGACACGCCGCTTGCTTCTTGCCAGCCGCTAATCGCAATGATTTTTCGACCGCTTGAATCAATGTTCACGTCCAACGCCAGCACGAATTTCTCCGACCCGTATTTATTAAACCAGCCCTTGACTATCTCACGCTCTTTGACCGCCGTTGAGCCAATCACCACACGGTTCGCTCCCACCGCCAATAAATCCGCCACATCTTGCTCGGTGCGAATACCGCCGCCCACTTGGATTTTACATTTAGTCGTCGCAATAATCTCACCGATAAGTGCGGTTTGTCTTTTGGCAGGATCTTTCGCCCCTGTCAAATCCACCAAATGCAACTGCTCCGCCCCTTGTGCAAGGTAGCCAGCAAATTGCTCAATCGGATTATCGCTATAAGTCGTCTGTTTGGCATAATCGCCTTGGTGCAACCGCACCACCTGCCCATCAATCAAATCAAGGGCAGGGATAATAATGGATTTTTTCATTGTGTTTGTCCTTGTATCAATCCTACCCCTCGCCCGCTTGCGGGAGAGGGTGGAGAAAATCCGTTAAGGATTTTCGGAGGGAGAGGGGCTCATTATGAATAGCATCGAATATCACATCTAGCACCATATTTATGTCCCTTAAAACTTCGTCATTCCAAAAGCGAATTACTGTAAATGCTTGTTCTTCTAAATATGCCGTACGAATACGATCATATTCTATTTGTTCTGCGTGTTGTGAGCCATCAAGTTCAATAATCAATTTAGGATTAAGTGAAAGAAAATCAGCGATATAATTTCCAACAATTTTTTGTCGATAGAATTTAATACCACAAAAACGTTTTGCTCGTAAGTGATACCATAACGCCCATTCAGCTTCTGTCATATCAGAACGTAAACGTTTTGCATTTTTTCTTAACTATGTAGTTTCCTTTTCTCTCATAATCCCCTCTCCCTCCGAAAAATGTTTTACATTTTTCTCCTCCCTCGCCCGCAAGCGAGCGAGGGGAAGAGTAGTTAAATTCTTGATAATTGCGTTCTCAACGTCCGCTTAAACGCCTCTGCCAGCACTTCGCAAGCTAAGGCTTTTTCTAACTCCGCACGCATTGCCTCTGTTGGCTTTTGTGCGGCAAGTTGGTTTAGATGCATAATGTTTAAATCTGGATACGAGCGTTGCAATCGGTGGATTTTGTCGCCTTTTTTGCAAACGCCGGTTTGAACCACACGCACATACCAACCTGTTAAACCTTGCTCTCGCACGATTTTTTGCGTCTCCGCACACTCAGAATTAAGCGACAACCGCTCGCAAGGTTTGCGTGGTTGCGACACTTCTAAAATCACATCGCCGATTTGATAACGGTCGCCCACACAAACGTTGGTTTCATCCAATTCGGAAACGATAAAATTCTCGCCGTAAATCGCCGTGTTCTTCCAATCGAAATCTTTACCGATAAGTGCGGTCAATTTTTCAAAGGTTTTTTCCGCCATAAAAAATAATGCTTTATCCACACCGCCGTGATGGGCTTTCAAACCTACATCATTGCCTTCTGCTCCTAATTCGTGAACGGTGATTTTGTCCACCGGTTGCTTGCGAATAGCACTTTCTAAGGTTGTTCCGTCCGCAAAAGTGATGTTTTCTACCAAACCGATTTTTAAGGCTAACACTTCCGCCATTAAATATTCTCCACAAAATTTTTCAACAACTGCGCCCCGTTTTTACCCGAACGCTCAGGGTGGAACTGCACACCATAAAAATTTTTGCTCGCAATCGCCGCTGAAAAATCCACGCCATAGTTGCTGGTCGCAATGGTATTCTCATTTGGTAGCACCGCATAACTATGCACAAAATAGAAATGGCTGTCTTGCTCAATGCCGGCAAACAACGGATGATCCGCCGCATAATGCACACGGTTCCAGCCCATATGCGGCAACGGCAAGCCTGTATTCGGAATTAACTCCGTTTTACCGCTCATCAGGCGCAAAGTTTCCACATTGCCCTCGGTGGAAAACTCCGTCATCAGCTGCATCCCCAAACAGATGCCAAGCATCGGTTGAGTGGCATTTTGAATGGTTTCAATCAGCTTGCGATCCTGCAGATTTTTCATCGCTGCAATCGCCGTCCCCACACCTGGTAACAGCAATTTATCTGCCGATTTAATTTTCGCCAAATCACGGCTAATTTCCGCTTGAATATTCAGGCGGTCGAATGCAAATTTTACAGAAGACAGGTTTGCACAGCCTGTGTCGATGATTACTAGATTAGTCATTTTTTTCCTACTTTAAGTATCTCTTATAATAAAGCAAAATTTGTTCAATATGCTTATTTCCTGTAAATGCCCTTTTGTCAAATCTTTTGATAATTGCTAAAAACAAACTACTAAAGAAAAAATCAGAATTAAATTCACTGTTTAGAGAAGTAACATCTAATTGCTCATTTAGCCTTTTCACATTCAAAATAGTTCTGTAACACTCTAATAAACTCGGACTCCTTACTAGATTTCTTGATACATCATTCATTATTACAACTCTTCCTCCGGAGTTATCCAAGCTAGAAATTAAACAATTCAATTTACATTCATCCAAAGAATCCAGCTCTAAAATATTTTGGTAAATAATTTCTTGGCTAATATTATTCATTGTCTTAGAAAGCATCAAAGACTCTAAATAAATCAAATCAATATGTTCTAAAAAACCAAATTCATTTATATATTTTATGAATTCGTTATATGATTTATCTCTATAACATAGATGGAAAGCTAAAATTACCAATAATTTTCTTGATAAAAAACTTCTAAGCAAACCAGAATATTCATTGTTTATATTTAATATATTATTATTGTGAATAAATCTAAGAATACGATATAGATTGAGAAAATAAACATTTATATTTGCATATTCTTTATTTAACCCACCAACTTCACACTTCTTTCTAACAGTCTCAAATTTATATGCCCTAGTTAATTCATCATAGACAGTATCAATGTCATTTTCTATGGATGATATTTTCAAGTTGTGTTGTTCTAACATCATAAAAAAAGTACGCTCAAAATCTTCTTTTCTCCGACGTTCCTCTTGCTCTCTTTTTTCATTCTCAAATTCAACCTTCTGCTCGTTAAAACGTTTACGTTCTAATTGCATTCCATGCAAAACACTTAATAAAGTAACGGCAGAAAAAATCCCACCAATATAACTTCCGAAATGATCCCATTTTTCACTATCTGATGATAAGCCTCCATGAAATTGATAAAAATATAATCCTAGTAACCCCAAAACTAATAAAACATACCATTTGTTATTTTTTATAAAATCAAAAATTTCTTTAAACATTTATAACCTCTATACAAGCGGTCAAGTTTCCTAAAAACTTCACAAATTCCAACAGCACTTTTGGGCGTACGTAGTACGCCCTACAATTTTCCGATTACAACACCCCTTTCGAACTAGGTAATTCATTCCCTTCAATTCGAATCGCTTGTCGTAAGGTTCTGCCGAAAACTTTAAACAGGCTTTCGATTTTGTGGTGGTCGTTGTCGCCTTTGGCTTTGATATGCAAAGTGGCAAGCATCGTGAAGGCAATGGATTGGAAGAAATGCTCCGTCAGTTCGGTGCTGAAATCGCCCACTTTTTCACGTTTGAAATCCGCTTTGAATTTAATAAACGGTCTGCTGGATAAATCCATTGCACATTGAGCTTGGCATTCATCCATTGGTAAGACGAAACCGAAACGGGCGATGCCACGTTTGTCGCCGATGGCTTGTTTTAAGGCTGTACCAAGGGCAAGAGCGGTGTCTTCAACGGTGTGGTGTTCGTCAATCCAGAGGTCGCCTTTGCACGAGATGTTCATTCGGAAACCGCCGTGGGTGGCGATTTGGTCGAGCATATGGTCGAAAAAGCCCACGCCGGTTTTGATGTCGTTCACGCCGGTTTCATCCAGCCATACTTGTACTTTGATGTCGGTCTCTTTGGTTTTGCGTACCACTTCCCCATAGCGTGGTTGGCGGTCGCCGATGTTGGTCACTGGCTCGCCAAGTAATTTTTCCGCAATCAAATCCCAATTTAATTTTTCAGGATGATATTGCAAAGCACGAATACCAAGATTTTCCGCCAACTGAACGTCTGTAGCACGGTCGCCGATGACAAAACTGGTGGCAGGGTCGAACAGTTCACGCTCAATATATTTTTGCAGCAACTTGGTTTTCGGTTTGCGACAATCGCAGTTGTCTTCCGGTTTGTGTGGGCAAATTAACACTTCATCAAATTCAATGCCTTGCGAGCGGAATAGTTCCATCATCGCATTGTGCGGTTTGTCGAAAGTCTCTTGTGGAAATGAACTCGTGCCTAAGCCGTCTTGATTGCTTACCATCACAAAGCGATATTTATGTTTGAGTTTAAGTAAGGCTGGGATCACATTCGGCTCAAATTTGAGTTTTTCTAAACTGTCGATTTGAAAATCGGTTTTTGGTTCGTCAATTAACGTGCCGTCACGGTCGATGAATAAAATAGATTGTTGTGTCATTTTTGTTCTCCTGTTCTTGCCACATACTGACGTATGTGGTTACGCATAGTGGCGATGCGCTGCATCGCTATAAATCTTGTTCAAAAAATTTTTCGTTTATTTCAATTCCAGCCTCTGTAAGCAAGAATTTTACTTCTTCTACAAAATCAGCTGTTTTATGGTGTTCTTTTTGATTTTTAATGTAATTGATGATTTTCTCTTTATCTTTTTCGCAATAAGTTAGTGAGCAGTAGCCCCTAGACCACGCATAAAATTCAGGAAAAAGATGTTTATTTTCATCAATCCATTTATGCGTTGTCGTTTTCAGTTTTTGTACAAACTCAGCGACCGAAAGCATCGGGTGCAATTCAACAAAAAGATGAAGATGATCGGGCATACCGTTGATCCGATAAAGCACAGAATTATGTTCTCTTACAAATCCCAAAATATAGCGATAAAGCGCATCTTCATTTTCTTCTAAAATACTTGGCGTACCATATTTAGTACGGAAGATAATATGGTATAAATTTCTTGTATAGCTCATATTTTCCCTAACTTGCCGCTACGGAGTAGCGGCACTATGCTTAACCACGTACGTCAGTGCGTGGCATCCGCACGATTTATCTTATACTCCCCCAATCGCCTCCACCGTTCTTTCCAGCTCTTCTCTCGTGCCAATAGAAATCCGAATACAATTCTGTAACCCTAACGCTTTGTGTTGGTCACGCAAGATAATCCCTTTTTCCCATAAGGCTTTGAACACCTTTTGTCCATCTTGGAATTTTACCAGCACATAGTTAGCCTCAGTGTCGAAAATCTCAACCACGCTTGGGATTTTTTTGAGTTGGTCGATTAACCAGGTGCAGTTTTCTAGCACATCGGCAACACGTTGTTGCATTTCGCTCAAGCCTTGAGCGGTTAAGGCTTGGGTAGCGATGTCGGTTACAGGGGTAGGTTGTGGGTAAGGGGCGATGACTTTTTGTAGCACGCCGATCAATTCTTCATTAGCAAGGGTAAAGCCGCAACGCAAGCCAGCAAGAGCAAAAGCTTTGGAGAGCGTGCGGATAATGGCTAAGTGCGGATAATTTGGTAGTTCGCTGACCATTGTCGCTTGCGGGCAAAATTCAATATAAGCCTCGTCCACCACCACAATGGCTTTGCCTGCGGTGATTTGCAAAAGTTTGAGCAAATCTGACCGCTTGACGAGGGTTCCCGTCGGGTTGTTTGGGCTACACACAAACACCACTTTCACTCCATCCAAATTACGTTCGATTTCAGGCAAATTGAGTTGGAAATCCGCAGTTAAAGGCACGGTTTTGAGCGCAATGCCACAGGTCTCCGCCGACACGCTGTACATTCCATAAGTCGGCGGACAGTACAACACGCTATCGGTCGGTTCACAAAAAGCGCGGATAATCAATTCAATACTTTCATCGCCGCCACGAGTGGTAATGACTTGCTCAGGTTTCACACCTGCATAAGCCGCATAGCCATTAACCACGCCTTCAGGTTGTGCCTCGGGATAGCGGTTAAAAGCCGATAATTGTACGTCAATAGCCGGCGAAGTCGGATATTCATTGGCATTTAGCCACACATCGCCCGAACCACCCAAACGGCGTGCCGATTGGTATGGGGTAAGGGCTTGGATGTTTTTTCTGGAGAGTTGTGAGATTGTCATATTTCTTTCCTGTATTTGCATTTTTATTTGTAGGGGCAAAATATTTTTTGCCCCAAAACATCGTGGGGAATTCAGGGCGAAAAATATTTCGCCCCTACCATTTATTTATCTTCGTCAATTCAATATCTATTTTTCGCAAATTTTACTTTGTTCGTTATAACTACCGCCATTATCTAAACAAGCGTCTTTTGCCATAAAATTTTGAATAAAAGGAATGGCAAAAACCAAGCATAAGATAATCATTAACAGCAGATAAATTATTTTTCTCATTAAATGTTTCCTTTTGAACCGTAGGGGCAAATTACATTTGCCCTAATTACGTTTTGCTTTGGGGCTAATGTGATTAGCCCCTACAATTATTTCCCGATTTTATTTAATCTAATCGACACCGCCTGTTTGTGCGCATCCAACTGTTCCGCACTTGCCATTAGTTCCACGGTTTTTGCGAGATCTTTAAAACCCTGTGGCGTGAGTTCTTGCACGGTCATTCGTTTGCTGAAATCCGCTAAACCTAGGCTGGAATAGGTGCGGGTGTAGCCGTAGGTTGGTAGCACGTGGTTGGTGCCGCTGGCGTAGTCGCCCATACTTTCGGGGCTGTATGCGCCTAAGAAAATCGAGCCTGCATTGTCTAGGCTGTCGAGTAAGTCTCGGGCATTTTCCACTTGCACCAGCAAGTGTTCAGGCGCATATTTGTTGCTAATTTCCACCGCTTGCTCAATGCTGTCGGCAATAAAGGTGCGGCTGTGGGAAAGAGCTTTGCGTGCGGTTTCTGCACGTGGTAATTGTGCCAGTTGATTTTCGATAGAAAGTGCGGTCTGTTTTGCCAATGTTTCGCTTGGCGTAACCAAAATCACTTGGCTGTCGGCACCGTGTTCTGCTTGAGAAAGTAAATCGCTGGCAACAAAATCAGGATCGGCATTTTCATCGGCAATGACTAATACTTCCGAAGGCCCTGCCGGCATATCAATTGCTGTGCCTTCTTGCACCACTTGACGTTTTGCCTCGGTGACAAAAGCGTTGCCCGGCCCGAAGATTTTATCCACTTTTTCCACTGTTTCTGTACCGTTTGCCATAGCAAATACCGCTTGCGCACCACCTACGGCATAAATGGTTTCCACGCCGCATAGGTTGGCGCTGTAAAGAATTTCATCGGCAATCGGCGGCGGAGAACAAAGAACGATTTTCTTACAGCCGGCAATTTTGGCAGGAATAGCAAGCATTAACACCGTTGAAAATAGCGGCGCTGAACCGCCCGGGATATACAAGCCCACTCGTTGAATAGGGCGTGTCAGCACTTGGCAACGCACACCTGCTTGAGTTTCAATATCCACACCTTGCGGAAGTTGAGCGTTGTGAAAACGCTCAATGTTGCGTTTAGCGTTTTGAATGGCTTGCTTGAGTTCGTCAGGAATACGGCTTGCTGCCTGTGCGATCTGTTCGGCAGAAATCACAAGGCTGTCGAGCTTAATGCGGTCAAACTGCTCCGCTAATTCAAACAGGGCTTTATCGCCGTTGGTTTTGACATTTTGTTTAATTTTTTCAACCGCTTGCGTAACACTCTCGCCCACTAATTGCGCAGGGCGAGAAAGAGCAGCTTGTTTTTCGGTTTCAGTTAAGTTGTTCCAAATGAGGGTTTGCATATTTTTTCCTTCCTGCCGGTTGTAGGGGCGAAATATTTTTCGCCCTAATTACGTTCTGATATTTATGAATAAAATCTATCGGTTCGCCAATTTAATGGATTATATTTAATATAATCGCTAATTTTATGGTAGCTTTCTTCCGTCCGAATAATATGTTCATAATAATTTCGTTGCCATAATGTATGAATTTGAGTATGTTGCCTTACCCATTTTGTTACACCCACTTTAAATCCTCGAACAATAGAACCAATTGTTTGAGAGGTTCCTTTCGGGCGATTGACCATAAATTCATTTGGGTCATTGGGCGAAAAATATTTCGCCCCTACAATTTCAATGATGAAATGAATGTGGTTGGGCATAATGACAAATTCGTGTAGCTCAACATTTTCAAAATGATTGGGGATGTCATACCAACATTTCTGGGCAATTTCCCCAATTTCATTTAATTGCATATGATCGTCAATAATTTCACCCAAAAAATGCGCATTATCTTTACAACAAAGCGTAATAAAGTAAAAAACCATCTTGACGATAATCGAAATGTTTTAATCTTATCGAACGCCGATGATGTATATTCGGATCATATTTCATTTATCATTCCATCATCTTCTCAATCGGTAGCACTAAAATCGAGCTTGCACCGATTTCTTTCAGTTTTTCCATCGTTTCCCAGAACAAGTTCTCTTGGCTGACCACGTGCATTGCGACTTTTGAGCTGTCGTGGGCGAGCGGTAAAATTGTTGGGTTTTCTACGCCGGGTAAAAGAGCGGTGATTTCTGCGAGTTTTTCTTTTGGCGCGTGGAGCATAATGTATTTGCTTTCGGTGGCTTGTTGTACACCTTGAATGCGAGTGAGCAATTTGTCCACTAAAGCTTGTTTATCCGCCGAAAGCGGTTCTTGGCGTTGGATTAAGCAGGCTTTGGATTTGTAGATCACTTCCACTTCTTTTAAACCGTTTGCCTCAAGGGTTGCGCCTGATGAAACTAAATCGCAAATGGCATCAGCAAGCCCTGCTGAAGGGGCGACTTCCACGGAGCCGTTTAATAAGGTGCTTTTAAATGAAACGCCTTGTTCTGCCATATAGCGTTTGAGTAAATTCGGGTAAGAGGTGGCGATACGGGCATTGTTGAAATCTTGCACGCCGTTGTACGTGCGGTCGCGATCAATAGCAAGAGATAAGCGACAACCACCGAAATCAAGGGTGCGGAGTTTTTTGTATTCCACGTTTTCGCCTGTGGCTAAACGCCCGAGTTCTTCTTCCTCCAACACGTTTTCACCAATGATACCGAGATCGACCACACCATCAAAGATTAAGCCTGGAATATCGTCATCACGCACACGCAAAATTTCAATGGGTAGATTTTCAGAATAGGCGATTAAACGTTGTTCATTCCAATTGATTTTTACCCCACATTGTTTAAGTAGCTCGGCGCAATCTTTGCTTAGACGACCTTTTTTTTGGAGGGCGATGCGGAGTCTGTTACTGTTTGACATATTGTTTGTTCCTTCTATTTTTGAATTTATTTTGAATAATGAAAAACCCCTCGAAAGTTACCTTCCGAGGGGTTGTGAATATGGTTAGATTACACTTATTCGCTCTCGGAAGTTTATCTTCCGAACACGCCAAATGCCCGAAAGATTATTCAGGTAAATGGTGGTGATGATATTTGCGAATAAAGGTCATTTTCTAATCTCCAAAGTTGAATTGCTTTACAAAATACGCTTAATTTTTGAGATTAGCAACCCTTTTTTCAGAAAATTTTTAAAAATTTTCTTTTTTGCTGAAAAATTAGCAATCGTTTGCGTAAAGCGGTATAATTCGTCACAGTTTCTACCAAATCTTATATAGGATGAGAAAATGCAAATCAGTTTAAAAAAAATCTATTCCGGTAAAGTACGTGATCTCTATGAAATAGATGATAAGCGCATGTTAATGGTTGCGACCGATCGTTTATCTGCTTTCGATGTCATTTTAGATGATCCTATTCCTCGTAAAGGCGAAATTTTAACCCAAATTTCGAATTTCTGGTTTGATAAACTTTCTCATATTATGCCAAATCATTTTACCGGCGATAGCGTATTTGATGTTTTACCAAAAGAAGAAGCCGAGGCAATCCAATACCGTGCGGTCGTTTGTAAGCGTTTAACACCGGTCAAAATTGAATCTATTGTGCGTGGCTATTTAACCGGTAGCGGTTTAAAGGATTACCAAAAAACCGGCACGATTTGTGGATTGGAATTACCGAAAGGATTAGTTGAGGCGAGCAAATTACCTGAACCGATTTTTACCCCATCAAGTAAAGCAGAAGTCGGCGATCACGACATCAACATTAGCTATGCGGAATGTGAACGCCAAATCGGTGCAGAATTAGCTGCAAAGGTTCGAGATGCAGCTATTGCGCTTTATAAAGAAGCGGCAGATTATGCATTAACCAAAGGTATTATTATTTGCGATACAAAATTTGAATTTGGTTTAGATGAAAACGGTACTTTAACGCTGATGGACGAAGTCTTAACGCCGGATTCCAGCCGTTTTTGGTCTGTCGATACCTATCAAGAAGGCACAAATCCGCCGTCATTTGATAAACAATTTATTCGTGATTGGTTAGAAAACAGCGGTTGGAACAAACAAGCACCAGCGCCACGTGTTCCGGCTGATGTAATTGAAAAAACGGTTGCTAAATATCAAGAAGCGTTGGATTTATTGACTAAATAATACTTCCCTTTAACCCCCCTCCGTTTACGGAGGGGGAATCGGGAGAGGGCATAATATCGACAAATTCAATAAATGACCGCTTTTGAATTAGCTTTCTAAATACTCTAATCCATATTGATATAACGCATTCTTTTTGTAGCCAAAGGTTTCTGCGACAATAGCCGCAGCTTTTTTGAGAGGAAGCTCTTTAGTTAAAAGCGTCAATAATTTTACCGCTTGGGGAGAAAAAGTCTCCTCTTCACTTTGTGGTTTTCCCTCTACCACAAGGACAATTTCGCCTTTAATACGATTACTGTCTTGTTTTACCCAACCCAGTAAATTCGCCACGCTATCGCCATAAATGGTTTCCCAGGTTTTAGTTAATTCTCTTGCCATGACGATATAGCGATCTTCGCCAAGAGTCACTTTCATATCTTCCAACGTATCTAAAATGCGATGGGTTGATTCATAGAAAATCAACGTGCGAGGTTCGGCTTCTAATTCGCTTAATTTATCGCAACGTGCTTTTGTTTTTGCTGGTAGGAACCCTTCAAAGCAAAAACGGTCTGATGCAATACCTGACGCACACAATGCCGTAATTGCCGCACAAGCACCGGCAACAGGAATAATGCGAATACCGGCTTGTCGGCAATGACGAACAAGATGAAACCCAGGATCGCTAATCAGCGGTGTGCCGGCATCTGAAATCAGCGCAATATTCTCGCCTTTTGTTAATTTTTCCACTAAAACGACCGCTTTTTGTTGTTCGTTGTGGTCGTGTAAGGCGAAAAAAGGCTTTTTAATGCCGTAGTGGCTTAATAAAAGCCCACTATGACGAGTATCTTCCGCCGCAATCAGATCGACATGAGCAAAGGTATCTAAAGCACGTTGCGTAATATCGCCTAAATTTCCAATGGGGGTCGCAACAATATATAAAATACCTTTTTGTTCGTTTTTCATTTGCTTTTCACTCGTTTGATAAGTAAGATTTAACATTATTTTCGATGTAATTATACTCTTTTTTCTATGCTTTTAGGGAGCAATAAAATGGCAGCGCAATTTAAACAAAAAATGAAAACGGTTTTTGTCCCTACTTTTCTCGCACTTTTTGTCTCTGCATGTAGTTCAACCAATTTAGTTACCGAATCGATAAAAGACGATGCTTATGCAAACTCGGAGTTCTATATCAATAAAGCCGACCAAGCGAAAGAAAAAGAAGATAAAATTTCCTATCAACTTTTAGCTGTACGTAAGCTTATTGATGAAAATAAAGCTGAAGAGGCGCAAGATACGTTTAGCAACTTAAATGCTTCATTAAAAGAGATACAAGAAAATCCAACGCAAAAACTGGAATATGAATTAGTTTCAGCTCAACTTGCCGCCTTACAAGGTAAAAATGCCGATGCGCAAGCACAGTTAAAAACATTAGGCACAACACAACTTAGCCGTTCGCAACTACTCCGTTATTATGAAACACAAGCTCGTATTGCCGAAAATCAAAAAAATGCGGAAGAGATCGTTCGTGCTCGTTCATTAATGAATGGCTATTTAACAGATAATAAAGCTCGTCAGGAAAATAACGATAAGATTTGGGAAACCTTACGTAATGCAAACCGTGGCATTGAAAAAGCACAGCCACTTGCAGGCGAAATGGAATTTGCCGGTTGGATTGCGTTGATTACGCTTTATAACCAAAATATCACTAACCCAGCTCAAATGCAGGGGGCTATCAACAACTGGAAAGTGCAGTATCCTAACCATAGCGCAGTTAGCCTCATGCCAACAGAATTAAAAGATGTGGCAAGTTATCAACAAACTCAACTTAATGATGTCGCATTATTACTACCATTAAGCGGTGAAGCAAAAATCTTAGGCGATATTATTAAACGTGGTTTTGATGATGCCAAAGGTAATGACACTACGCTTGTAAAAACTTACGATACGGATTCTGCCGATATTAATACACTCTTAGCCAATGCAAAACAAAATGGTGCAGGTATTATTGTTGGTCCATTATTGAAAAATCGCGTTGATGAAGCATTAGATAGCCCGGAAATTAAAGGGATAAATGTATTAGTCTTAAACTCAACACCAAATGTAAAAGCGATTCCTCAAGTTTGTTACTATGGCTTGTCACCGGAATCAGAAGCTAAAGCAGGCGCTGATCGTGCCTATGCTGATGGCAATAAGGTGATGATTGTTGTTGCTCCTCAAGGCGATTTCGGACAACGTTCTGCCGACGCTTTTGCACAACGTTGGCGCCAATTAAGCGGTAATGATGCCGATGTTCGCTACTACTCTTCTCCTGAAGATGCGATTGCCTCGATCTTAAGCTCTGGAGTGACGAAAGGTGGGTTATATATTTTAGGTACATCTGAACAAGTTTTAGGGGTTAAACAAGGCGTGGATAATTCGCCGTTAAAAGATCAGCTTGCGATTTATACCTCTTCAAGAAGTAATTCTCCAAACAGCGGCATTGAATTTTATACAGCAATGGAAGGGGTAAAATTTAGTGAGATCCCACTTTTATCTGATCCAAATTCAGATGAATATAAAAAATCGCAAAACTTAGCCGAAGGCGATTTCTCTATGATGCGTTTATATGCAATGGGGGCAGATGCTTGGTCATTAGCGAATAAATTTAATGAGTTTAGCAAAATCCCTGGCTACAAAGTATCTGGTTTAACCGGCGATTTAAGTGCAGGTCAAAATTGTAACATTGAACGAACTCTCTCTTGGATGCAATACCGCAATGGAGCTGTTGAACAAGCTTATTAGTAAACGGACTCAAGGTTCTCTTTATGAACAAAAAGCCCGAGCGTATTTAGAAGCGCAAGGGCTACATTTTATTGCAGCGAATCAATCTTTTAAATGTGGCGAGTTGGATTTAATTATGCAACAAGGAGAAACCTTAGTATTTGTTGAAGTTCGCCAACGTAAAAGTAACCGATTTGGTTCTGCGGTCGAAAGTATTGATTACCGCAAGCAACAAAAATGGCTTAATGCAGCCAATATGTGGCTAGCAACCAAGAGAAAACAAAGCCTTGAGACAGCCAATTGCCGTTTTGATGTCGTGGCTTTTGAAGGTGAACAACCACCACTATGGATACCTAATTTTCTAGGCTAAAAATATACCAACAAATCATCAATATGTTAGAGAAGATACAAGATCGCTTTACTGAAAGTATCCAAGTTCAAATTGCAGCAGCAGAATTGCTTCCGCATAAATTGAGTGAATCGGCACAACGTATGCAAGAGTGCCTCCTGCGTGGCAATAAAATTATTGTATGCGGGCATGGACGTTCTTATGCAAATGCAGAAATGTTAGTCAGCCATCTATTACATAAATATGAATTGGCTCGCCCGAGTTTTGCAGCTGTTTTACTTCAGTTTGACGGCGTTTTAGCCAGCGTTGCCGCTCATCATAACGAGTTGGCGCAGCTTTATCGCAAGCAATTGCAAGCCGTTGCGAAAGAAGGCGATTTATTCGTGAGCTTCTCCCCTATCGGGAATGAAGAAGCGGTCTTAAATGCGATCCATTTTGCAAAAAATGAAGGCTTAGATATTATTGCATTTACAAGCATTTTAAATGACCACACCAATGGACTTCTTGAAGATCAAGATATTGAAATTGCCATGCCCTCCACCAACGAGGCAAGAATTGTTGAAGGACATTTATTCTGCGTTAATTTACTTTGCGAATTAGTGGACCACCTACTTTTTTCTTAAAATTAAATAAGGATTTTCTATGAAGATGCTCAAAAAAATTTCATTGATGACATTAACCTTAGCTGGCTTGTTATCTTTACAAGGTTGTATTGCAACGGCTGTTGTCACAACTGCTGCTGTGGCAACAAAAGTCGCTACCGATCCTCGCTCTGCAGGCACTCAGGTAGATGATGAAGTATTAGAAGAAAAAGTCGCCTATAACTTAACAAATGATGCTCAGTTAAAAGAAGAAGCTCGTATCAATGTGGTCGCTTATAATGGGAAAATATTGCTAGTTGGACAAGTCCCAAATAGTGGTGTTGCGGGTACAGCTAAAAGTATTGCCGCTGGTGTAGAAGGGGTAAAAGAAGTTTATAACGAAATTCGTACAGGCGAAAAAATTGGTACGAGTCAAATCGCATTAGATAGCTGGATTACAACAACAGTAAAATCGAAATTACTCTTAAATTCAGAAGTTAAAACAACAGAAGTTAAAGTCATTACAGAAAATGGCGAAGTTTTCTTAATGGGTAAATTAGACAATACCCAAGCAGATGCCGCTGCAGACGTTGCTCGTAACGTAAGTAATGTGACTAAAGTAATTAAGGTCATTACTTACGCTCAATAAAACACTTTCTTTCATTTAACAACCATCCTTTTGGATGGTTTTTTGTAAATTTATCTAAAAATCTTACCGCTTGTATCACAAAATCGCTCGCTCAAATAACATTTTCAGATTTTTAATTAAATGCAAAGGGTTAAGTTCTCTATTATGTTCAAAACTAAAAGTCATTGAAGCAATCGCAAATGAGGCATATAAGTGTCCTTGATATTCTAGATCGATTAATTCATCTTGCTTCACTTCTTTAGATAATTCTTCCACATAACGTTGCTTAATGATTTTGTACATATCCTGTTTTAGATGAATTTTGGGCGTTTCAATTTTCCACAGCAGCTTAATTTTTTCACGGTTTTGAATAATCAGTGGTGCGGCTTTTTCTGCAAAAACTAATGAGGTTTCGGTAAAACGTTGTTCTAATAAAGGCAAAAAAACGGTTTGTTTAAATTCTTCGACAAGCTGTCGAGCCAAGGTATCTTTATTCGCATAGTGTTTATAGAATGTGGTGCGGTTAATTTGTGCGCCATCTAAAATATCTTGGATCGTAATCTCTTGATAATCTTTTTCTTCCAATAAGCTGAAAAACGCCTGATGAATACTTTTCGCGGTTTTAATGACTCGAATATCGTTTTTATTCATTTCATTTGCCTTCTTTTCTATTTGTTGTCTTTTTATCTGCATTCTTTTTGAACAGGATAAGCAACAAAATATCGTTTTTTATCGAGATAAGCAACATTTTATTGTTTTTTGATGATTGAGCCAAATTTTCTATTTTCCTAAACTACCTTTAACTTTATCAGAATGTTGAAAATGTAGAGGCGAAGATGAAAAAAGTATTGATTGCACTGCTAGTGCTAGCGGCTATTGGCGGCGGTGTTTATTGGAAGCAAACACAAAGCCAAGCAAAGTTACCTGAAGGTATTGCCAGTGTAAACGGGCGTTTGACGGTAGATCGTGTTGATGTAGCAACGCTTTATGCAGGGCGTGTGGAAGAAATGTTGGTCAAAGAAGGCGAAGATGTGGAGAAAAATCAAGCCCTTGCTCGTCTTTCTTCCAGCCAAATTGAGAGCCAAGTGAATGCGACTTCAGCACAAATTGAAGCGATGCAGGCACAAGTTGCACAAGCGAAAGCCCAAAAGCAACGTGCGCTGGAAACCGTCAGCCGTGCGAACGCTGAAATTAATGCCCAACAGCAACAGTTAAGCATGGCGAAATTGGAATTGGATAATGCTAAAAAGCTACGCCGTGATAATTTGATTTCTGCCAGCGAATTAGAACGCCGTCAAGCCAATTATAAAGTGGCACAATCAGCGATTGATACGGCAAAAGCCGCACGAGCCGAAGCACAAGCAACCGTAAGCCAAGCGGATGCAACCATTTCCCAAGCGCAAGCGATGGTTGAAAGAGCCAAAGCCGATGCGCAAAATGCCCAATCTCAAAATGAAGATATGCTTATTCGTTCGCCGTTAAGCGGACGTGTGGAATATCAGCTTGCCGATGTGGGCAATGTACTTGGTGTGGGCGGTAAAGTGGCCAGCATTTTGGACTTAGATGATGTGTATATCAATGTATTTTTACCTTCTTATCAAGCTAATCAAGTGAAAATCGGCGATGACGCCCGTGTTATTGTTGATGGCGTGGAGGCGGTTTTCCCTGCCAAGGTAAGCTATGTTTCTTCACAAGCTCAATTTACGCCGAAATCGGTGGAAACTGCGGAAGAACGCACCAAAATGATGTTCAAAATCAAGCTACAAATTCCCGAAGAGATCGTAAAACAAAATCCAGCATTCTTTAAAGGCGGTATGACCGCAATGGGATATGTGAAATACGATGCAAGTATCGACTGGTCGGAAGCCCTCAACGTTAAATTGCCATCAGAAAAATAATGTGGAAATACTATGAATTTCGCTATTTCAATCCAACATCTTTCTCATCAATACGGCAAAACACAGGCGCTGAAAGAGGTATCGCTACAAATTCCTCAAGGAGTGACAGTGGGGCTGATTGGACCTGACGGCGTAGGGAAATCAACCTTGCTTTCGCTGATTTCAGGGGTAAAAATCTTACAACAGGGCGATATTTCGGTGTTCGGCTTAAACATTGCCGACAGCAAAGCGCGCGATCAGCTCTCCCATAAAATTGCTTTTATGCCGCAAGGATTGGGGAAAAACCTCTATCCGACCCTCTCTATTTATGAAAATATTGAGTTTCATGCCCGTCTTTACAGCTTGCCGAAAGCCTACCGCCAAGCGCGGATCGATCGGTTATTGCAAGCGACAGGCTTGCTACCTTTTGCTGATCGCCCGGCGGGGAAATTATCGGGCGGGATGAAGCAGAAACTCAGTTTATGTTGTGCATTGGTACATAGCCCCGATTTGCTCATTTTGGACGAACCGACCACCGGCGTAGATCCGCTTTCCCGCCGTCAATTTTGGGAATTGGTGGAGAGTTTACGCCAAGAAAGCCCGACAATGACCGTGATTGTTGCCACCGCTTACATTGATGAAGCTGAAGGGTTTGAGCATTTGATTGCGATGGACGATGGCAAAATCATTGCCGATAAGCCGACCCGCCAAGTGATGCAAGAAACGAACAGTGAGACTTTAGAGCAAGCCTATATTAAATTGCTACCGCCTGAAAAACGAGGAGCGGAGAACGGCTTAGTTATTCCGCCTTTTATCCCGAACCCGAACGAACCACCGGCAATACAAGCGGTCGGTTTAACCAAAAAATTTGCAAATTTTGTGTCGGTGGATAATGTGAGTTTCACCATTCCAAGAGGCGAGATTTTTGGCTTTTTAGGCTCAAACGGTTGCGGTAAATCCACCACAATGAAAATGCTAACCGGCTTACTTGAGCCAACGGAAGGCTCGGCAACCTTGCTTGGGCAGCCAATTGATGCCGGCGATATCAATACCCGTAAAAAAGTGGGCTATATGTCGCAAGCCTTTTCACTCTATGAAGAGCTTACCGTGCGAGAAAATTTACTCTTACACGCCAAATTGTATCAAATCGAACCTTCGCAGTGGGATCACTACGTTCAGCGATCACTGGCGCAATTTCATCTGGTTGAATTTGCCGAACAAACACCGGCTTCGTTGCCGTTGGGCATTCGCCAACGGTTGCAACTGGCTGCCGCCTGTTTACATCAGCCGGAAGTGTTAATTTTGGACGAACCCACATCGGGGGTTGATCCTGCCGCACGAGATATGTTTTGGGAATATCTGATTAAACTGTCTCGGGAAGATAAGATCACGATTTTCGTCACCACCCATTTTATGAATGAAGCGGCTCGTTGCGACCGTATTTCGCTTATGCACCGAGGCAAAGTATTGGGCGTGGGCACACCGGAAGAGTTACGGATTGAAAAAAACACCGCCACGCTGGAAGAAGCCTTTATTCGTTATTTGGAAGAACAAGCGGACGAGATTAGCCAACCTCAATCACAAGATACTCAAAAAAATACGCAAAACGAACCGCACTTTACTTCGCCACAAGCGGTCGGATTGTTTGCTTGGTTTGCAATGGTTTGGACTTTCGCCCTGCGTGAGAGCAAAGAGCTATTACGAGATAATATCCGCTTGTTGTTTGCAATTGGTGGCCCTGCCATTATGTTATTAGCGATGGCATCGAGTATTTCATTTGATATTAACCCGCTGAAATTTACGGTGTTGGATCACGACAACAGCTCGGAAAGCCGCCGATTAGTCGAGTATTTTCGTGGTTCGCCTTATTTTATTGAACAGCCTGAAATTTATTCCACAGCAGAGATTGATCGGGTGTTAAAAAGCGCCGAAGTCAAATTGGTGCTGGAAATTCCGGCAGAGTTCGGGCGTTCGATCTTAAAAGGTCAAATCACGCCAATCGGGATTTTTATTGACGGAGCGTTTCCGTCCACGGCGGAAAATTTGAAATCGTCGGCAAACGGTGTGCTTGCACAATATGTACGGGAGAATTTTCCTGCTACAGCAAATTCAACGACATCATCGTTGATTGAACCCCGTTTTATGTATAACCAAGATTTTAAAAGCATTTTTGTGATTACTCCGGGTGTGATTATGT
This sequence comes from Actinobacillus porcitonsillarum, assembly GCF_003101015.1. Lineage (NCBI taxonomy): Bacteria > Pseudomonadati > Pseudomonadota > Gammaproteobacteria > Pasteurellales > Pasteurellaceae > Actinobacillus > Actinobacillus porcitonsillarum. The sequence goes on from NZ_CP029206.1 coordinate 75,396, forward strand.
TAGCGATGATGATGGTACCTTCGATGATGACTGCATTGGGGATCGTCCGGGAGAAAGAGATTGGTTCGATTATGAATTTATACGGTTCGCCTGCGAGTAAATTGCAATTCTTATTAGGCAAGCAGTTACCTTATATCGTTTTGGCATTTTTAAGTTATTTGGTACTGATTTTTATCGCCGTCGTCATCTTCGGTGTGCCGATAAAAGGCTCGGTTTGGGCTATGTTTTTAGGGGCGTTATTGGTTGTTACTGCTTCAACAGGCTTTGGTTTAGTGGTCTCTAGCTTTGTAAAATCACAGGTTGCGGCACTTTTTGCCACCGCCATTTTAGTTATGGTGCCTACCTTGAATTTCTCAGGAATGATGTATCCAACAGCGACACTCCCCACATCAACCTACGTTATCGCTCATCTTTTCCCCGGTGCGTGGTTTCAGTTGATTAGTTTAGGCGGATTTACCAAAGGATTGGGCTTTTATGATTTTATTGCCAACTATGGCGCTTTAGTTGTCATTTATTCGGTCTATTTAATCTTGGCATCCTTATCATTGAAAAAACAGGAGAAATAAGATGCGTTGGTTAAAGAATGTGATCTATTTGTCGAAAAAAGAGTTTTCGAGTTTGTTTTCGGATCTGACGCTGATTGCTTTGATTTTATATATGTTCAGTATGGCGCTTTATACTATTGCCAATATGCCGACGACGGAGCTGAAAAATGCGGCAGTTGCGGTGGTAGATAATGATCGTTCAACCTTGTCTTATCGTTTAAGAGACAGCTTGATTGAGCCAAATTTCAAAAACGTACAGGAAATCTCGGCAAATGAAGTGGATCGGGCAATGGATACTGGTGCTTATACCTTTGTGTTGGAAATTCCGCCGAATTTCGAGCGGGATATGTTGAAGGGCTTATCGCCGAAAATTCAGCTGTTGATTGATGCCACGGCGATGACCCAAGCCGGTGTAGGGAGTAACTATATTGCGCAAATTTTTAATCAAGAAGTGGCACAATATTTGGGATTAAATTCAGCTTCGTTAGATAACCTTGCGACAATCAACGTACTGTACAATCCAAACCATTCGAGCAAATGGCTCATGGGCACAATGCAAATTGTCGGAAACTTAAATTTACTGGTGTTGCTATTAGTTGGAGCAGCAGTTATCCGCGAACGTGAGCGAGGAACCATTGAACATCTCTTGGTGATGCCCGTGACTTCAAGTGAAATTGCCGTGGCTAAAATTGTTGCGAACGGTTTGGTATTATTGACCGTTGCAATGCTTTCACTCACCTTTATGGTGCGAGGGGTATTAGGCGTACCGATTGCTTGGAGTTCATTTCCTTTATTTGCGTTAGGCGCGATAGCATTTTTATTCTCGATTTCATCATTGGGTATTTTATTGGCAATCATTGCCCCAACAATGCCACAGTTCGGTTTGCTCTGTATTCCGACATATATGGTGATGTATATGCTGTCCGGCACGAATTCGCCGACTGAAAATATGCCGGAACTTGCCCAACAGATTACACAATTTTCCCCGACAACCGTATTTGGCGCATATACGCAAGACGTTCTTTTTAGGGGCGCAGGGTTTGAACTCGTTTGGGAACAATTACTAAAAATGATTGTACTGGGATTAGGATTTTTAGCGATCGCACTTTCTCAATTCAGAACGATGTTATCAAGACAAGGATAAACAATGAAAACCGTTAAATTAACAACAATTGCAATTTTTATCGCATTTCTGACCGCTTGTAATGCGACACAAGTCGATACCCAATCTACTGTTACCTTGCCAACACAGTTTGAACAAACGGCACAGGCAACGGGTTCGCAAAACGTACAGCAATGGTGGCAGAACTGGCAAGATCCGCAATTAAGCCGTTTAATTGAACAAGGGCTACAAAATAATTTGGATATTGCCTTAGCCCAAACACGCTTAAAAGAAGCACAGGCAAACAGCCAATATGCGGAAGCGGATATGGGCGTGAATGTCGGTTTAAACGGCTCAATAAGTGGCGGGATCAGTAATATCAATAGCGGTATTATAAACCCGTCTTCCGGTCGAAGCGGTGGCGGATACGGCGGCTTTTCCGCCTCGTGGGAGCCGGATATTTTCGGGCAAAAACGCAGTGATGCCGATGCGGCTTACTATGCGGCACTCGGGCAACAAGAACAGCTTTACGGCACGCAGTTGTTGGTTGCCAGCCAAATTGCCGATAACTACTTTAAAATCTTTGCCACCGAACAACAAAAGGCGTTGATTTCGCAGAACTTAACCGTGTTAGCCGAGTTGCAACGCTATATTCAAGGGCGTTTCAATGCAGGGCAAGCAACGGCTTATGAAGTGAATGAAATTGCGGCACAAATCGCCGCACTTCAAGCAAAACAAACGACATTAACCGCACAAGCGGTCAGTTTTGAACGCAATATTGCCATTTTGCTCGGGCAAACGCCGCAAGGTTTTCATCTTGTAAAACAGGGTAATCCGCTGGCTAAAATCCCAAATCCGCCAGCAGGGCAACAACCAAGCGATGTTATTAACCGCCGTCCTGATTTACGTGCCAACGCTCAACAAATTCGTGCTTATAGTGCCAAGCTTGCCAGTGCGAAAGCGGATCTTTTACCACGCTTTGATATTCAATTTCTCGGACAAGGCGGGAGAATTGGGCTGAATAATGATCTGTCGCATTTATCCGGTATTGGTAGTTTTGTCAGCGCCGGCGTCCAGTTGCCGATTTTTACTAACGGACGAATTGAAGCCAACATTGATGCTGCCAATGCCCGTTTAAAAGGTGTGGTAATTCAATATGATAAAACCTTACTCACAGCGCTTGCAGAAGTAGATAACAGTTACCAAATGCAACAAAGTTTGGCACGCCAAACGGCATTACTGACAAAAACCGTACAACAAGCCCAAAAACAGGCGAAGGATAGTCAATTACTGTTCAAGCACGGCGATAAAACGTTGGATGTAGCACTACGCGCACAAATTTCTGCGTTGAATTACCAAGAACAACTGGTGCAATCTCGCTTGGCGCAAGCACAAAATTTATTAGCGGTGTATAAAGCGTTGGGCGGAGGTTGGCAATAATGGATTTACAAGCGGTCGGATTGCGCTAAAATTTTTCAAAAAAAGCAGTATTATTTGGCAGTTGCACAAAACAATTTAGCTTAAAGACATTCGCTCCCTCCGTTTACGGAGGGAGCTGCCGAAGGCTGAGGGAGGGAATATGATTTCCCCTCACCCTCCGAAAATCTTTCAGATTTTCTCCTCCCTCTCCCGTAAACGGGCGAGGGGAAGTTCAACGAAATAGATTTTATGCAACAACTACATAATACCGAAAAAAAGTATGATCTCACCGCTTATCTGCTTGGATAAATGTTTATGTTGAAGAAAATTTTAACCACAATTTCTGTTTTGCTACTCTCGGCGTGTAACTCTATGTTGTTTCAACCCATTGAAACCATTAGTCAAATTACGCCAAATCAAGGATATCGAGCAAAAAATATCATAGAAAAACATCAAGATGGCGATTTAATTATTTTGATGTTATCTGGTGGTGGAAGCCGAGCAGCTGCGCTTGGTTACGGTGTATTAGAACAATTTAAACAGACAAAAATTGGAACAAATCCATTAAAAGCGAGCTTACTAGATAATATTGATTTAGTTTTCGGTGTATCTGGTGGTTCGGTGTTAGCCACATATTTTTCATTAGAAGGAAAAGATGTCGTACCGAAATTTGAAGATAAGTTCTTGAAAACCGATTTCCAAAGCCAGCTTACCAGTCAAATTTTTTCATTTTCCAATTTACCTAAATTAACCTCTGATCAGTATGGGAGAGGCGATTTATTACAGGAGCAATTAAATCTTGCGTTATATAAAGGAAAAACCTTTGGCTATTTAGCGAATCATCGTAAAGGTCCTTTTGTCATTGTTAGCGCAACAGATATGAGCTTGGGACAAAAAGTGATATTCACGCAAGAGTTTTTTGATGGTTTATGCTTAAATTTAAGTGATGTAGAAGTCGCAAGAGCGGTGGCATCTTCAAGTTCTGTTCCGCTGATTTTTAGCCCTCTTACCTTCAATAATAACGGAGGTCGTTGTAATTACCACCCGCCTGAAATTACTAAAATGGTAACGGCAATTACAGCTAATACACAAAAATCAAAAAATGTCGAAGAAATGCGAGAAACCCTTGCCTCTTATCAAGATAGTCAAAAACGTCCTTTTCTCCATTTGGTTGATGGCGGTTTAACTGATAATCTTGGATTATCCGCATTTACTGATAGCTATGATCTCATTGGTAAAGAAGGGTTGTATAAAACGGCATTAGCTACGAAGTTAAAACGTATTGTGATTATTAGTGTGAATGCTCAAAATGAGGTAACCAGTGAAATAGATCAATCGGCAAATATTCCTCAAACAAGGGATGTGGTTAATACTATCGTGAATGTTCCTATTGATCGTAATACGCAAACTACATTACGCCGTTTTCGTGAATTAGCTGATGAATGGAATAAAATGATGTTAAAACAGCCAGCGGATAAACGAGTTGAATTACATTTTGTCAGTATTGCTTTAAAAGATTTACCTGAATCACCGTTAAAACAAGAAGTATTAAATATCAATACCTCTTTTTATTTGCCGAATAAGGATATTAATAAATTAAAACAAGCAGCTCAAATTTTGTTACAAAATTCTAAAGAATATCAGAGGTTATTAGAAGCATTGCGTTAAAATTTGCAAATTTTTACGACAATATTACCGCTTGTTTTCTAGCCTATTGAGTGAAAACTCGGTATAATCTCCCGTCTTTTGTGATCTTCGTCACAATTTAGGATTTGTAGGGTGGGATTTTCCCACCATTTTTATATTTTTAAGTAAAGAAATTTCAATGCAACAATTAGATACTCAAAAATTGCGTAATATCGCAATCATTGCTCACGTTGACCACGGTAAAACGACGCTGGTTGATAAATTATTAAAACTTTCAGGCACATTAGATACCTCTCGTGGAGATGTTGATGAGCGTGTGATGGACTCAAACGATCTTGAAAAAGAGCGTGGTATTACCATTCTTGCGAAAAATACCGCGATTAACTGGAACGGCTACCGTATCAATATCGTAGATACCCCGGGGCACGCAGACTTCGGTGGTGAAGTAGAACGTGTACTTTCAATGGTGGATTCGGTATTACTCGTGGTTGATGCTTTTGACGGCCCAATGCCACAAACTCGCTTCGTAACCCAAAAAGCGTTTGCTCACGGTTTAAAACCAATCGTGGTAATCAATAAAGTAGACCGCCCGGGCGCGCGTCCTGATTGGGTAGTGGATCAAGTGTTTGATTTATTTGTAAACTTAGGCGCAACCGATGAGCAGTTAGACTTCCCAATTATTTATGCTTCAGCATTAAACGGGGTTGCCGGTTTAGATCACGAAGATTTAGCACCGAATATGGATCCGTTATTTGAAGCGATTATCGAGCACGTATCGCCACCGGATGTTGAACTTGATGCGCCGTTCCAAATGCAAATCTCACAATTAGATTACAGCAAATACTTAGGCGTTATCGGTATCGGTCGTATCAAACGTGGTACGGTAAAACCAAACCAACCTGTTACTGTAATTGATTCAGAGGGCAAAACCCGTAACGGTCGTATCGGTCAGGTGTTAGGTCATTTAGGTTTACAACGCTATGAAGCAACCGAAGCTTATGCCGGCGACATCATTGCCATTACCGGTTTAGGCGAATTAAACATTTCAGATACGCTTTGTGATATTAACAACGTAGAAGCGTTACCGGCATTATCAGTTGATGAGCCGACAGTAACGATGTTCTTCTGTGTAAACACTTCTCCGTTTGCAGGACAAGAAGGTAAATTTGTTACTTCTCGTCAAATTTTAGAGCGCTTGAAGAAAGAGCTTGTTCACAACGTAGCATTACGTGTGGAAGAAACTGATGACTCAGACGTGTTTAGCGTATCAGGTCGTGGTGAATTACACTTATCGGTGTTAATTGAAAATATGCGCCGTGAAGGTTACGAATTAGCGGTATCTCGCCCGAAAGTTATCTTCAAAGAGATTGACGGTCGCAAACAAGAACCGTTTGAGCAAGTAACCATCGATATTGAAGAACAACACCAAGGTTCTGTGATGGAAGCCTTAGGTATTCGTAAAGGCGAAGTGCGTGATATGATCCCAGACGGTAAAGGGCGTACTCGTTTAGAATATGTGATCCCTAGCCGTGGCTTAATCGGTTTCCGTAACGAATTTATGACAATGACGTCAGGTACCGGCTTAATTTACTCAAGCTTCAGCCATTATGATGATGTAAAACCGGGCGAAATTGGTCAGCGTATTAACGGCGTATTGATCTCTAACGGTACGGGTAAAGCGTTAGCCTACTCACTTTACGCATTACAAGATCGTGGTAAGTTAATGATCGATCACGGTGTTGAAATTTATGAAGGTCAGGTTATCGGTATTCACAGCCGTTCAAATGACTTAACGGTAAACGCATTAGAAGGTAAGAAATTAACCAATATGCGTGCTTCGGGTAAAGATGATGCTTTAACTTTAACAACACCGGTAAGAATGACGTTAGAACAAGCGTTAGAATTTATCGATGATGATGAATTAGTGGAAGTTACCCCAGCATCTGTACGTGTTCGTAAGAAATTACTCACTGAAGTAGAGCGTAAACGTGCAAGCCGTACCACAACCAGTACCAGCACAAGATAATTGAATTTAAAGGGCGAATTATTCGCCCTTATTTCATCAATCTCACTTTTCCAATCTAAGGAGAAAATTATGTTTGTAGAAATCTACGGTAGAATGACTTGTCCGTATTGTGTTCGCGCTAAACAATTAGCGGAAAAAATGAAAGCGGAATTACCTGATTTTGATTTTAAATTTATTGATATGGTTGCTGAAGGTATTGAGAAACAAGATCTTGAACCTCGTGTAGGAAAACCGGTCTCAACTGTTCCTCAAATTTTCTTTGATGATAAACATATCGGTGGCTTCTCTGATTTTGCCCCATTTGTTAAAGAAAGATTTGGTATTGAAGCATAATGATAAAGGCGAGAAATAATATTTCTCGCCTTTCTACTATTCAGCTAATGCCTTGCGCTGCGCTTCAATCAATTGTTCAATCCCTTGATGAGCAAGATCTAATAATTGGAGCAATTCCATATGCGTAAACGGTTCGCCTTCTGCCGTGCCTTGTACTTCGACTAAACGACCATCATCAACCATTACTACGTTCATGTCAGTTTCAGCATTAGAATCTTCAACATATTCTAAATCACATACCGCATTGTTATTCACAATTCCCACGGAAATTGCCGCAACTAAACCTTTTAATGGATTGGTTTTTAATACGCCATCTGCCATCAATTTGTTAATCGCATCGTGTAATGCCACACAAGCACCAGTAATTGATGCGGTACGAGTGCCACCATCTGCCTGAATAACATCGCAATCAATGGTAATCGTACGTTCACCTAATGCTTTGAGATCTACAATGGCACGCAATGAACGGGCAATAAGACGTTGAATTTCCATTGTTCTGCCCCCTTGCTTGCCTTTCGCTGCTTCACGCTGGGTACGTGAATGGGTTGCACGTGGCAACATGCCATATTCAGCCGTTACCCAACCTTGTTGTTGTCCTTTTAAAAAACGGGGTACGGTTTCTTCAACAGTGGCGTTACATAATACTTTGGTTTCGCCAAACTCAATTAACACTGAGCCTTCCGCATATTTTGTATAATGACGGGTAATTTTTACGGGGCGGACTTGATTAAGTTCTCGATTATTCGGACGCATGGTTTTTCTTCCTTTTTACTAAAATTATTCTGCATTTTACAGTACAATAGGGTAATTTTCATTAAAAACAGGATAATAACAATGATTTATAGTATGACGGCATTTGCTCATTTAGAAATAAAAAAAGAGTGGGGAAATGCAGTATGGGAAATTCGTTCGGTTAATCAACGCTTTTTAGAAACCTATTTCCGCTTACCAGAACAGTTCCGCAATCTTGAAATGACCTTACGTGAACGTTTACGTGCTTCTCTTACCAGAGGAAAAGTAGAATGTAGCTTACGCATTGAATTGGCACAAAATGAAAATAAAGCTTTAGTGCTCAATAACGAATATGCGGAAACCGTAATTGCCTCATTAAAAACATTAAGAGAAATTGCCGGCGAAGGCGATATCAACTTAGTCGATGTATTACGTTATCCGGGCGTAGTGGACAATCAAGCCCAAGATTTAGATCAGATAGGGCAAGATCTCCTTGAAGGATTTGAACAGATTTTAGCGGATTTTATCGCAATGCGTGGACGTGAAGGGGCGAATTTACAAACCTTAATTCAACAACGTTTAGATAGCATTGCAGAGATCGCTCAAAGCGTTCAAGCTCAAATGCCCGCCATTCTTCAATGGCAAAAAGAGAAGTTACAACAACGTTTTGACGAGTTAAATTTACAGCTCGATCCACAACGTTTAGAACAAGAGATGGTTTTAACAGCACAACGTGTTGATGTCGCAGAAGAATTAGACCGCTTGCAACTCCACGTAAAAGAAACCACCTCTATTTTGAAAAAAGGTGGGGCTGTCGGTCGTAAATTGGATTTTATGATGCAAGAGCTTAATCGTGAATCCAATACTTTAGCCTCGAAATCGATCAATGCTGATGTCACAAATTCAGCGGTTGAGTTAAAAGTGCTTATTGAACAAATGCGTGAGCAAATTCAGAATTTAGAGTAGGTTTCTATGAAATGTGAATGTAGCCAAATCAGTAAACAATATCCAAATCTTTGCATTTTACTTTCACAATATCGTTTAATTGAGATTGCAGGCGTTGATGCGGAGAAATACCTTCAAGGTCAATTAACTTGCGATGTGGCAAAACTTGCCGTAGGCGAACATACGCTGACAAGCCATTGTGATCCGAAAGGCAAAATGAGTGCTTTACTTCGCTTATACCGAGCTGAAGCTGAACGCTTTTTTGTCATTATTCATCAAGATCTACTGCCTGAAGCACTCGTTCAGCTCAAAAAATATGCGGTATTTTCTAAAGTAACCTTTACCGAAAAAGAGACGGCGTTATACGGCATAACCGATTTTGAACTACTTGCAAAATGCCAAGAAAATTCAACCGCTTTATCGCTTACTCAAGGTCAAAAACGAGCGATTGTTTGGGGCGAAGAATTGGCACCGAATGCAGAAGCAGCATTGTGGGATTTAATGGATATTCAAGATGGTCTGCCAATTTTATTAAAAGCGAACCAATTTGAATTGATCCCACAAGCCGCCAACTTACAAGCGGTCGAAAATGCAATTTCTTTTACCAAGGGTTGCTACATCGGGCAAGAAACAGTAGCTCGAGCAAAATATCGTGGTGCAAATAAACGAGCCATGTTTACCTTAGTTGGCGAAGTTGCCGAGAAGGCTGATTTACCACAGCCTGCAACGAGTATTGAAATGCAATTGGGCGAGAATTGGCGCTCAACGGGGACAATCATGACTGCCGTTAAACACCAAAATCAGTTATGGGTGCAGGTCATTTTAAATAAAGATGTCGAGCCAAACAGCCGATTCAGATTGAACGATGTTGAATTAGCAATTTGTGATTTACCTTACTCTTTAAGTGAAGAATAGTCAAAAGCCCTTCAAATGAAGGGCTTTATTTTACTGGTTACACTTCTTCAGAAGCTTCAGAAAAACGTTCAATCGTTGCACCAAGACCACGTAGTTTTTCTTCGATGTGCTCATAACCACGATCGATATGATAAATACGATCTACAATGGTTTCACCATTTGCGATACAGCCAGCTAAGACTAAGCTGATTGAAGCACGAAGGTCAGTTGCCATAACCTCGGCAGGTTTTAGTGATTCAACGCCATGGCAAATTGCGGTGTTACCTTCGATTTCGCCTTTTGCGCCCATACGGTTGAGTTCTGGAATATGCATAAAACGGTTTTCAAAAATCGTTTCCGTAATACGACTTGTCCCTTCTGCCACTGCATTTAACAAAGTAAATTGTGCCTGCATATCTGTTGGGAAGCCAGGGTGAGGCATAGTACGGATATTTACCGCTTTTGGACGCTGACCTTTTGAATCAAGTGTGATCGTATCTTCAGTCACTTCAACATCCATGCCTGCTTCACGTAATTTCTCAATCACCGCATCTAATGTATCTGCTTTCGTACCACGACACGTGATTTTACCGCCAGAAACTGCAGCAGCAATAAGGAATGTACCGGTTTCAATACGGTCTGCTACAACACGGTGTTCACAACCACCTAAGCGTTCTACACCTTCAACCGTAATCATATCAGTACCTGCACCAGAGATTTTTGCCCCCATTGCATTTAAGAAAATAGCCGTATCGACAATTTCAGGTTCACGAGCAGCATTTTCAATTACCGTTGTTCCTTCTGCTAAAGTTGCCGCCATCATCACAGATAATGTCGCCCCTACGCTCACTTTATCCATATAAACTCGAGCGCCTTTAAGTCGGCCGTTTGAAGTCGCTTTTACATAGCCTTCGTCTAACTCAATCGTTGCGCCCATTTTTTCTAAACCTGCGATATGCATATCCACAGGTCTCGCACCGATAGTACAGCCGCCTGGTAAAGAAACTTGCCCTTCGTGGAAACGAGCCACTAATGGCGCCAGTGCCCAAATTGAAGCACGCATTGTTTTCACTAATTCGTAAGGTGCAACATAGTGATCAATCTTACTTGCATCAATCTGTACTGCACCGTTTGTGTCACGCTCAACAACGACACCTAATTTACGTAAAATTTTGAAAGTGGTTTCCACGTCCTTTAACACAGGCACATTGGTTAATGTAACTGGCTTTTCTGCCAAGATAGCGGCGAAAAGAATAGGTAATGCTGCATTTTTTGCACCAGAAATTTCAACGGTACCGCTTAAAGTAACAGGACCGCGTACTCGGAATTTTTCCATTTTTTATCCTTTTAATTATAAAAACAAAAGTTGAACCTTTTGTAAGCGGTCAAATTTGACATATCACTTACGAAATGGCTCAACTTACTTAATTAACCTGCCATATTTAATAAACGCTCTTTTTTCCATTGTTCTGTGGAAAAAACTTTAATTGTAAGCGCATGAATAGCATTGGTAGCAAATAAATCGCCGAGTGGCGCATAAACAGCTTGTTGTTGCTTCACTCGAGAAAGTGCAGCCAAGCTATCACTTACCACGATAACGCCATAATGGGAATTTTCCCCTTGAGCATGAATTTCTGTGGCATCGGTAAGCGCTGCTTTAAGTATCTCTTCAAGTTGTTTTGGTTCCATAAATTAAATGATCCTTTAAATCAAAAAATAATGATGTCGATTAGTTTACAAGATAGCTATTTAACCATTGGTCTAAATCATATAAATCCGCTAATGTTTTCACAACATTCGGAACATGAATCAGATGATTTGAGGTTTGCTTTCCATAAAAATGCAACAATTCAGTCAGTAGAACAAAACCGGCAGAATCAATCCGTGAAATTGCTTTTAAATCCCAATAAATATGTTGATTTTTTCTTGTAGATAAAAAAGAAGCACGTTGCTTCCATAACGGAAGCAACGTGTCACGGGTTAATTCACCACTCAACTCTACCACTAAGCTTTCATTGTTATGCAATACGCTCCATTGTAATGTTTTTTGTGGTTTCATACTAATTATTTTTTAGTTAAAGAGATTGGTTGTTTTGCTGATTGTGCAACTTGTGCAGTAAGTGCATCAATACCTTGTTGGCGTAATACACCGCTCCATTCATTTTGTTTTGTTGCAACCATACTTACACCTTCAGCTGCCATGTCGTAAGCTTGCCATTCACCGGTTTTGCTATTTTTACGCCATTTAAAATCTAATTTAATAGGCGCTGCACTGCCGTTCGATAATACATTTACACGAATACTTACGATAGATTTACCATCTGTTGGTTTTTCGCTCTCAATCTCAATTTTTTGATCTTGGTATTGGGTTAATACTTGTGCATAAGATTGCTCAATAAATTGACCGAATGCATCAAAGAATTTCTCACGTTGTGCTTCTGATGCTGAAGAAAGCGCTTTACCTAGAACAAGCTGTCCTGCATATTTAACATGTACTTTTGGCATTAAATCGTTACGCACGATTGTACGTAAATATTCTGGATTTGATTTAATTTTACCTTGGTTTGCTTTAATATCACTAAAGAGTTTATCTGCAGTTTGTTGCATTAACACATATGGGCTCGTTTCTGCAAAAGCTTGTGTTGAGAATAACGTTGATAAAGCAACAACACCGGCAACCATCATTTTTTTGATATTTTTTAACATTAAAAATACTCCAATAAGAATAACAATCTGTTATTAAGGTTTACAAGCGGTAGAATAATGCGTTTATTTTACCGCTTTTCATTATAGTCTATACGACTACATTAAGGTGAAGCAGGTTTTTCTGCTTCGGTTTTTTCTGCATCCGTTCCTGAAGATTTTTTATCTCCATACAAGAACTGACCGATTAAATCTTCTAATACCATCGCAGAATTAGTATCTGCAAAAGTACTTCCTTCTTTCATATATTCCGTTTCGCCTTCCATCATAAAGCCTACATTTAACGCAATATATTGTTCGCCAAGTAAACCTGCCGTTTTAATAGAAAGTGAACTCGTATCCGGAATTTTATTAAAATCTTCATTTACCGCTAAAGTCACTTTAGGCGTATAAGTTTGAGGATCTAACTGGATATCAGATACACGTCCAACCACGACACCGCCTACTTTAATTGGCGCACGCACTTTTAGTCCACCGATATTATCGAAAGTTGCGTAAAGAGTGTAAGTTTTCTCTGAACTAAACCCCTGCACATTCGCTACACGTAAGCCTAAAAAAGCAAGAGCAATGAGCCCTAATAATACAAATAAGCCTACCCAAAATTCAAATTTAATTGATTGACGCATTTTTTTTCCTTTTTTACATTAACCGCCAAACATAATGGCTGTTAAAATAAAGTCTAACCCTAAAATAACCAGTGAAGCGTTTACCACGGTCTTTGTTGTCGCTTGGCTAATTCCCTCTGATGTTGCAGTCGAATCATAACCATTAAATAAAGCAATCCAAACAACAGCGAAAGCGAAGATAATGCTTTTAATAAAACCGTTAATTAAGTCGCTTGCACTCACAGAATTTTGCATAACAGACCAGAAGCTACCTGAATCTACCCCTTTCCAGTCAACCCCAACTAAAGAGCCGCCCCAAATGCCAATTGCAGTAAAAATAACAGCTAAAATTGGCATTGAAATCACACCAGCCCAAAAACGTGGTGCGATAATACGCCGTAAAGGATCAACAGCCATCATTTCAAGGCTGGAAAGCTGTTCTGTCGCTTTCATTAAACCAATTTCTGCGGTTAATGCCGAGCCGGCTCGACCTGCAAAAAGTAATGCCGTGACCACCGGTCCTAACTCTCGAAGTAAAGAGAGTGAAACTAAAGTTCCCAAACTGGTTTCGGCGGCAAAATCAACTAAGACAACATAGCCTTGTAATCCTAATACCATCCCAATGAATAAGCCTGAAAGCATAATAATCAAAAGAGATTGTACACCAACCACATAAAGTTGTTTAATTAGCAGTGGGCTATGTTTACGAAATTGAGGCTTGCCAATCAATGCTCCCCATAACATAAAGGCGGAACGCCCAAATGCTCGGATAATATCAATAGTCGTTTTCCCAATTTGGTTAATAAAATTAATCATTAAACAAGTCCTCCACATAGTCTTTTGCAGGATAGTGGAAACGAACCGGACCATCTGCTTTTCCTGCCAAGAATTGAATTACTTGAGGATCTTGACTTGCCACAAGCTCTTCAGGCGTTCCCTGAGCAATGACGCGCTGATTTGCCACAATATAAGCATAATCCGCAATACTTAATACTTCCGTCACGTCATGAGAAACAACTATCGAAGTTAAATTCAATGCCTGATTGAGTTTTTTAATCAACTCAACAATAACACCCATACTAATCGGATCTTGCCCCGTGAATGGTTCATCGTACATAATCAGATCAGGGTCTAATGCAATTGCTCGAGCTAATGCTGCTCGGCGAGCCATTCCGCCGGAAAGCTCTGAAGGCATTAAGTGAGCTGCCCCTCGTAGCCCAACAGATTCTAATTTCATCAGAACCAATTTTCTAATCAGTTCTTCCGGTAAAGTGGTATGTTCACGAATGGGAAAGGCGACATTATCAAAAGTCGATAAATCAGTAAATAATGCCCCGGATTGAAACAACATCCCCATACGCTGGCGAAGCTGATAAAGCTCTTTATTTGATGCTTGGCAAATATCTTGTCCATCAAATAAAATTTCGCCTTGTTCCGGAATAATTTGTCCACCGATTAAACGTAATAATGTTGTTTTTCCTATGCCAGAAGGCCCCATTATCGCTGTCACTTTACCTTTCTGCACTTGCAGATTAAGATTATCGTAAATTACTCGATCACCTCTTTTAAAGGTCAAGTTTTTTACTTCAATCAAGTTTTCAGTGTTTTGCATTCGTTTGTTTATATACTCTTTTTAGTAAAAAGAAAGGAGCCTATACTCCACTAAGTTAGCCATAAAGTCAAAAGGCTTTTAAATTTTGACAAAAATTTTTTTCGAAATCCGATCTTTTCAAAAATTTACGTATTAACAATCCATCAATTCTAAATAAAATATCAGTCTTTAATGAACCCTTCCAAATTTTGTCTGTCCTATCAGACACGAGCAAGCGACTCAAGTTCAGCAAAAAGTATGCTTTCTCGCAATAGACATTTTCATATATAAAAATTAAGGAACAAATAATGAAAACAATGAAAAAATCAATCATTGCCGCTTTCGTATTAGGTATGGGCATGGCATCTATGCCAATGACAGCACAAGCTGAAATCAATCTACCTTTTATTTCAGCAAGTAGCCAACAAGAAACTCCATCTTTAGCAGACATGTTAGATAAAGTACGTCCTGCTGTTGTCAGCATTTCTGTTGAAGGTAAAACAAAAGAAGAACAATCAGATAGAAGAATGAGAGATATTCCAGAAGAATTTGAATTTTTCTTCGGAGATATGTTTGGCGATCAACGCTCTGCTCCGCGTAACTTCCGTGGAATTGGCTCAGGGGCAATTATCAATGCTGAGAAAGGCTATGTGATCACAAACAACCACGTGATTAAAGATGCAGATAAAATTACCATTAAATTAGAAGATGGACGTGAATTTAAAGCAAAATTAGTGGGTGCAGATCCGCTTTCTGATGTGGCTTTAGTCCAAATTGAAGAACCGAAAAATCTTACAGAACTCAAATTTGCAGATTCAGATAAATTACGAGTGGGCGATTTTAGCGTAGCTATTGGTAACCCATTCGGTTTAGGTCAAACCGTAACATCGGGGATTATTTCTGCCTTAGGTCGTTCCACAGGAACAACCGATGATGGCTACCAAAACTATATTCAAACCGATGCAGCGGTAAACCAAGGTAACTCAGGTGGTCCGTTAATTAACTTAAAAGGGGAACTCATCGGTATCAACACTGCAATCATTTCGCCAAGTGGTGGCAATGCAGGTATTGCATTTGCGATTCCATCTAATATGGCAAATAACCTTGTTCAACAAATTATTGAATTCGGCGAGGTTAAACGCGGTATGTTAGGCATTAAAGGGGGCGAATTAAACGCAGATCTTGCTAAAGAATTCAGCATTGATGCTCAACAAGGTGCTTTTGTCAGCGCAGTTTTACCTGATTCAGCAGCAGCTAAAGCAGGTTTAAAAGCAGGTGACGTTATTACCGCACTTAATGGTCAAAAACTCCGTAGCTTTAGTGAGTTACGTGCGAAAGTGGCAACAACCGGTGTTGGCAAAGAGATTGAATTAACATATCTACGTAATGGTAAAGAAGAAAAAACAAAAGTCACTTTACAAGCCGATTCAGGCAGTACTGTTGCAGCCAAAGATTTATTACCGGCATTAAAAGGGGCGGAGTACAGTAATTATAGTGATAAAGGGTTTAAAGGTGTTGAAATCACTAAAGTCGAAAAAGGTTCACAAGCAGAAATGCGTGGCTTGAAAAAAGGCGATGTGATTGTTGGCATCAACCGCCACAGTATTGAAAATATGAGCGATTTACGCAAAGTGCTTGAGGCAAAACCTTCAGCGATTGCACTTAATATTTTCCGTGATGGTTCTAATTTCTTCTTACTTATCCAATAATTAATCGATTAAAGCACAACATCTGTTGTGCTTTTTTTCTTATTTATCTTCTATAATGGCAACATTTTCTTCACTCTTTCATAATGTCACATGAAAACACCTTTATCGATTTGTATTTTACGCTTATCTGCGATAGGCGATGTATGCCATACTCTTGCAGTTGTCCAAGCAATTCAACGCCAATATCCCGATGCTGCAATTACCTGGATTATCGGCAAAACAGAAGCCAATTTAATGCAAGGATTGGCAAATGTAACGCTTGTGCCTTACGATAAAAAAAATGGTTGGAAAGAAATCTTTACAATCTGGAAAAAGCTCGCACACAAGCGGTTTGATTTTTTATTAAATATGCAAACTGCTTTTCGTGCTTCGTTACTTTCTATCGGAATTAAAGCTAAGCGGAAAGTTGGCTTTAATCGAGATAGAGCAAGGGAACTACAATGGCTTTTTACCAATGAAAAAGTAGATACAACCGCTTCTCCTCACGTACTCGATGGGCAAATGATGTTTGCCAAAGCGATTGGTGTAACAGATTTAACACCACATTGGACATTACCTATTTCTGCCGAAGATCGTGCATATTCACAGCAATTTCTAGACGATAACCGTAAAAATGTTGTGATTTCTCCCTGCTCAAGTAAAGCTGAAAAAGATTGGTTACCTGAACGTTATGCTGAAATCGCAAAATGGCTATCAGCACAAAATGTTAATGTGATTTTAGTCGGGTCGCCTGCAAAAAATGAATTAAAAATGACCGCTTACATTGCAGAGCAAGCCCCACAATGTACCAATCTTGCAGGGAAAACCACATTAAAACAGCTTGCGGCATTATTAGATAAAGCCGATCTCGTTATTTCTCCGGATACCGGCGCCGCTCACATTGCCAGTATTCAGGGTACTCCGGTTATCGGGCTTTATGTCATTCATAATCCACGCCGTACCGCACCTTATAACGATCAACAAAATGTGATCTCCGTATATGATGAAGCCGTAAAAGAGTATTATGGAAAAAGCTGGGACCAACTCCCTTGGGCAACAAAAGCGCGTAGTAAAAATAATGAAAAATTGATGGCTCGCATTTCTGTTGAACAAGTTAAGAAAAAAGTAGTTGATATTTTAGGTGTAAATCTGTAAATTACGAGTGTATTATTTATTTTACACAACAGGAAAGAAAAATGAACGCACAAGTCGTTAATCAAGATAGCATTCACAACGTTAATATTACCGATGAAAAAGTATTGCTTACGCCCGCTGAATTAAAAGCTGAACTGCCACTACCTTCTCATCTGCGTAAACAAATTGAAACATCGCGTCAAGAAATTGCCGATATTATTCACAAACGTGATCACCGCAAGTTGATCGTGATTGGACCTTGCTCTATTCACGATCCTAAAGCAGCCATTGAATACGCTCAAAAATTAAAAACATTAAGCGATAAAGTAAAAGATCAACTTTACTTGGTTATGCGTGTTTACTTTGAGAAACCTAGAACCACTGTTGGTTGGAAAGGATTAATCAACGATCCTAACATTGACGGCACTTTTGATATTGAAAAAGGATTACGTGTCGGACGTAAACTTTGTTTAGATTTAGCTGAATTAGGCTTACCACTTGCCACAGAAGCACTCGACCCAATGACACCACAATATATTATGGATTTATTTAGTTGGGCTGCAATTGGAGCTAGAACGACAGAGTCGCAAACGCACCGTGAATTGGCGTCCGGTTTATCAATGGCAGTAGGCTTTAAAAATGGTACCGATGGTGGTTTAGGGGTAGCGATCAATGCAATGAAAGCGGCTGCCGAAAGCCATAGCTTTATCGGTATGAACCAAGAAGGGCAAGTTACCCTTTTAAAAACTAAAGGAAATGAAAACTGCCACGTGATTTTACGTGGAGGTAAAACGCCTAACTACGAAAAACCGTTCGTAGAAGAGTGTGAACAGAGCTTACATAAAGCAAATTTAGCGGAAGCGATTATGATCGATTGTAGCCACGGGAATTCAAATAAAGATTATACTCGCCAACCATTAGTTGCCGAAAATGCCTTAGAACAATTGCTTGCCGGAAACAAATCTATTATCGGTTTAATGATTGAAAGCCACTTAAATGCAGGTAATCAATCTTCTGAACAACCTTTTGAACAAATGAAATACGGCGTATCGATTACCGATGCATGTATTGATTGGGATACCACAGAAACATTATTAACCCATTTTGCTGAAAAATTAAGACAACTTGATAAATAAGAGACACCACAATGCCACTTAACCCTTTACGAGAAAAAATTGATCAGGTTGATCAACAACTCATTCAGTTATTCGCCGAACGTCTAAAATTAGTTGCCGAAGTGGGCAAAGTCAAATCGGAGCACGGCATACCTGTTTATGCACCTGATCGTGAAAGTGCGATGATCAAAGCTCGCCGAGAAGAAGCTGAAAAACAAGGTGTACCAGCAGATTTAATTGAAGATGTATTACGCCGAGTAATGCGAGAGTCTTACGCTAATGAAAACAAACACGGATTTAAAACGGTTAATCCGCAGGTTCGTAAAATTGTTATCGTTGGCGGTAAAGGGAAATTAGGTGGCTTATTTGCTCGTTTTTTAACACTATCTGGCTACCAAGTTGAAGCATTAGGTAGCCAAGATTGGGGGAACGCCGAGCAAATTATTAGTGGTGCAAATCTTGTTATTGTCTGTGTGCCGATCAATAAAACTCTTGAAATCATAGAGCGATTAGCACCTTACTTAACGGAAAAAATGATCCTAGCCGATCTTACCTCCGTAAAAGCGCAACCTTTAGAGAAAATGCTAGAAGTGCATAGCGGACCTGTTGTTGGTTTACACCCTATGTTCGGGCCTGATATTGCAAGTATGGCAAAACAGATTGTCGTTTGTTGCCACGGACGTTTTTCTAGCGAATATGAATGGCTTATTGAGCAAATTAAAATTTGGGGAGCAAAAATTGAGGTCATCGATGCACACGAACACGATCACTGTATGACCTACATTCAAGCACTCCGCCATTTTTCAACGTTTGCATTTGGATTACATTTATCGCGCCAACCTGTGAAATTATCGCAACTTTTAGCGTTATCTTCACCTATTTACCGTTTAGAGCTAGCGATGATTGGACGTCTATTTGCACAAGATGGTGGACTGTATGCCGATATTATTTCAGATAAACCAGAAAATTTATCAGTCATTCAGTCGCTTAAAGAAACCTTTGAAGAAAGTTTGAAGTATTTTGAGCAAAATAATAAAGCAGGCTTTATCGAGGCTTTTGATGAAGTCCATCATTGGTTCGGGGAATATTCTGAACTGTTCTTAAAAGAAAGCCGAAACCTGCTTCAACAGGCTCATGATTTTAGACGTTAATCATGCTTATACCGCTATAAAATATAGTAGGCATTAAATCCCTACGCTTACTTCTTAATATATATACGATAATTCTCACTTTCTATTGTCGGTTTTACTAGTGAAATATTCTGCTTCTCTTGCGCATTTAGCCAAAGTGATTGCCAATTTTTTCCTAACTCTTCGATATCGTTAGATTGCGATACGCCCAACTTATCATACCAAAAGAGTTTATACACCATTTGTAGCGGATGTTGGCTTACGTTCTTTACGGAGAGAGAATCAGATTTTGCATTGATTTCAATGTAAGGGTTGATGGCGGCATCAATGTTCACAATCGGTTCTGATTTGCCCGTAATGTAGCTTTGCGGATTATTCCCACAAGCGGTCAAAAAAAGTGAAAAAATTGCAAAGGGTACCCATTTAAACATCATTATTTACTCAACATTTTGCCTAAAGGTTCACCACCGACTAAATGCATATGAATATGGAAAACTTCTTGGCCCCCATGTGCATTACAGTTCACAATCAAACGGTAACCGTCTTCCGCAATGCCTTCCTCTTTTGCAATTTTGGCTGCCGCCGTAAATAAACGCCCTAATGTTTTTTCATCTTCTTCTGTCACATGATTTACCGTTGGGATGAATTTATTTGGAATAATTAAAATATGTACGGCTGCTTGGGGCGAAATATCACGAAAAGCGGTCACAAGCTCGTCTTGATATACGATATTTGCAGGGATCTCTTTACGAATGATTTTACTGAAAATCGTTTCTTGGTATTGTTTTTCTGTCATGATGTTGTCCTCTTAAAATAGAAAATTATTTTGCTAAGCAACGAGCGACCGGTGCAAAACTTTTACGATGAAAAGGCGTTGCACCGAGTTCGGTTAATTTTTCAAAATGAAGTTTAGTTGGATAGCCTTTATGTTTGGCAAAACCATATTCAGGAAATTGCTTATCTAACTCATCCATTTCTAAATCACGAGCTACTTTGGCAAGAATAGAGGCCGCGCTAATTTCTTGCACCAAACTATCGCCTTTAACTACTGCTTGAGCAGGCATGCTTAATGTAGGAATGCGATTCCCATCAACCAGAACGAAATTTGGTTGAATATGTAATCCCTCCACTGCACGTTGCATCGCAAGCATCGTAGCATGAAGAATGTTGAGTTGATCAATTTCTTCTGGCTCAGCTCGCCCTAATGACCAACTTAGCGCTTTGGCTTTAATTTCTTCCGCTAATTTTAACCGTTTTTTTTCCGAAAGTTTTTTAGAATCAGTAAGCCCTTCAATCGGATTATTGGGATCAAGAATAACCGCTGCAGTTACCACAGCCCCCACTAATGGACCTCGCCCCACTTCATCGACTCCGGCAATCAATTTGGCGTTAGGATAAATAAATGCTGTCACAGATCCTCCATACGAAAATGACGTTGGCTTTTGCTTTCTTGGCGGCTTTCAATTAACCGATGATAATTTTCAAAACGGATAGGGTCGATTTCGCCTTTCTCTACAGCTTCACGGAGGGCGCAACCAGGATCCGAGCCATGTTTACAATCTCGGAATTTGCAAGTCCCAAGCACAGTTTGAAACTCTCGATAACCTAGCGTAATTTGATTAGGCTCTAAATGCCATAATCCAAACTCACGAATACCGGGGGAGTCAATCAGATTGCCTCCAAGCGGTAAATGATAGAGTCGAGAAGCGGTAGTGGTATGCTGTCCTAGACCTGAAACATCACTCACCGCACCTGTTAATGCATTAACTTCAGGTAATAGCTGATTGATAAGACTTGATTTTCCAACACCGGATTGCCCAACAAAAATCGAGGTTCCTTTTTGTAAATAGCGATGTAGTTGATCCATATTCTCGCCGGTATCTGCTGATAACATCAACGTCTCATACCCGATACGTTCGTAAATCGCTAACTGTTTTTTGACCGCTTGTCGTTCTTCTTCCGAGAGTAAATCGACTTTATTTAACACAATGAGCGCAGGAATTTGAGCCGTTTCACAAATGACTAAATAACGATCAATAATATTCAACGATAAAGTCGGCAGAACCGCAGAGACAATAATAATTTGATCGATATTAGATGCCATCACTTTTATGCCATCATAATAATCCGGGCGGCTTAGCTCATTTTTACGTGGATAAACAGCCTCAATTACACCGCTAATGCCTTGTAATTGCTCACTACCTAAACGCCAAGAAACATTATCGCCCACAACAACGTTTTTAAGGGTTCGGCGTAAATTACAGCGATAAATCTCACCGTTACTTGTTTCCACATCTGCGTGTTTAGCGTGGCGGGTTACCACAACACCTTGTTGAATCTCACCTAACATCTCATCTTGCCATTCAAATTCTTTTTTTGAAATACGTTTATGATGGTTAGATTGGATACGGCGTTGTTGGTTTTGGGTTAATCTTCGTTTGCTCAAAGGGCTTCTCTCATCAATAAAATTGAGTGTTAGGATACTAAAATTTCACGTAATAGCCAATGGAAATATATTAGGAATAGAGGACGAAAATCGTTGCTCAATACTAGTATTTCTAGACCTTTTCTTATACCATAAAGAAATAACAACGCCCCTTTTTAAGGAAAAGATATGAAATTACAACAACTTCGTTATATTGTTGAAATTGTAAATCAAAATTTAAATATCACGGAAGCCGCAGAGTCTTTATACACATCACAACCAGGGATCAGTAAGCAAGTTCGACTGCTAGAAAGTGAACTTGGGATCAATATTTTTGAGCGTAACGGCAAACATATCAAAGGGCTTACACCGGCTGGGGAAAAAATTATTTCCATTGCCCGAGAATTATTAGTCAAAGCTCAAAGCATCCGTGCGGTTGCAGAAGAACAAACCCGTCCGAATAGTGGCGTATTACGTATCGCAAGCCCAAATACACAAGCACGTTATGTTCTCCCGAAAGTGATTGAACAATTTAAAGCCAAATACCCTAATGTGAGCTTACACCTTCATCAAGGATCGCCAACGCAAATTTATGATGCATTAATGGCAGGCGAAGTGGATTTAGCCATTACTACTGAAGCTCAGTACTTATTTGAAGAGGCAATTTTATTACCATGCTACATGTGGAATCGCTCAGTTATTGTCAAACCTGATCATCCTTTAGCAAAATATGCGAACCAACCGCACCTACTTACTGTCGAAGAGCTAGGTAAATACGATTTAATTACCTATACCTTTGGTTTTACCGGGCAATCTGATTTGGATAAAGCCTTTAACAAAGTTGGGATTTTACCAAACATCGTGTTTACCGCAACCGATGCCGATGTGATTAAAACCTATGTTCGTATTGGATTAGGCGTGGGCATTATGGCATCAATGGCGCATACTGATATGGATAGTGATTTAGTTGCGATTAACGCAAGTCATTTATTCCAATCAAGTATGACACAAATTGCCTTTAAACGAGGTATTTTCTTACGTAACTATATGTATGATTTTATTAACTTTTTCTCTCCGCATTTAACTAAAATGCAAGTGGAAAAAGCAGAGCAATTGCGAGATAACACGGCAATTTTGCGCTTGTTTGAGCACACTCAATTAACCGAAAGATAGGAAAGAATATGAAATTTATGACAAAGGCCTTAGCGACTTTATTTGCAATTTCTACGCTAATTTCAACCGCTTATGCGGAAACTTTTAATATCAAATACAGCTCAAATTATCTAATGCCGGCGTATGTGAATTTTAGTAATGGCAATGGGCAATACCAAATCCAATCTAAAATTAATGTACCGCTTTACAATATTATTTTCACGGCAAAAGGCACTGAGCGAAACGGGCAATTTAATATGCTAAGTTATCGTGATAGCCGTAATGGCAAAACCTATGCTTTAGCGGAAATTGATTCGAAAACAGTAAAATATGGAAAAGCGAAAGAGCCATTAAAAGAAGAAGCGATCACAATGCCAACATTTGACCTTTTTACGACCGCATTCCAGCTCAGTTATTACGACCGTTTACCAAACAGTTTCCAAACAACAAACGGGAAAAAATTATACCCAACGGAAAATGTGAAGTTACAAACATCACAAAAAGCGGTTAAAGTGGATGGACAAAGTTATCAAGAAATCACTTATAAATTTAAAACAAACGATAATAAATTTATTACCGTAAAGAAATATCAAGGTGAAAAGTTCCCTCGTTATATTTCCTATAATCGTGATGGCGATAATTACGAATTAACGTTTGATAGTTTTGTGAAATAGTAAATTTCCCCTCTTCCCAAGGGAGAGGGAATGACATAATTAAACTGCCGCTGTTACGACAATTTCGACTTTCCAATTCGCATCCGCTAAACGAGCCTCGACAGCAGCTCTTGGCGGTGCATTATTTTCTGCTACCCATTCATCCCACGCTCGGTTCATTTCCGCATAATCGCCCATATTAGCAAGATAAACAGTTGCCATCAGGATTTTGCTTTTATCTGTGCCGGCTTTCGCTAAAAATTTATCGATTTCGCTTAAAACTTGCTGAGTTTGGTGGTAAGCGTCTTGGCTCGCATCAGTTGGCACCTGCCCGGCTAAGTACGCAACACCGTTATGTACTGCCACTTCCGAAAAACGTTTACTCACATCAATACGTTGAATCATTGATTTTTCCTTCCTTTTTATATGACAACAAGCGGTAATTTTTTTAGCAAAAATTACCGCTTGTTTACCTAAAATAAGATTACTCGACTTTCACAATCCAGCCTTCAGGCGCTTCAACATCACCAAACTGAATACCGGTTAATTCCGCATATAAGCGTTTAGTTACCGGCCCTACTTCCGTTTCAGAATAGAATACGTGGAAGTTGCCATTGTGTTGAATACCGCCCACCGGCGTAATCACTGCTGCGGTACCACAAGCACCGGCTTCGGCAAATTGATCAAGTTGATCAATATAAACATCGCCTTCGATCGTTTCCATACCTAAGCGTTCTTTGGCAATATGCAATAAAGAGTATTTCGTGATACTTGGTAAAATCGACTCTGATGCCGGTGTGATGAATTTATTATCTTTAGTGATTCCAAAGAAGTTTGCTGCGCCCACTTCTTCAATTTTTGTGTGAGTTTTTGGATCTAAATAAATTGCATCAGCAAATTTACGTGTTGCTGTGCCTTCTTCTGCAGCTAATTCGTGAGGTAATAAACTTGCGGCATAGTTACCCCCTACTTTTACACCACCGGTTCCCATTGGTGCAGCACGGTCGTATTGTGTAGTAATGAAGTTTGATGGTGCTAAACCACCTTTAAAATAAGCACCAACCGGACAGCAGAAAACAGAGAAAATATACTCCGGTGCAGGTTTTACACCGATGTTTTCGCCAACACCAATTAAAAACGGACGTAAGTAAAGGGTCGCACCTGAACCGTAAGGACCAAGCCAATCTTGGTTTGCTTTTACCACTTCTTTACAAGCACGAACGAATAATTCTTCCGGCACTTTTGCCATCAATAAACGCTCAGCTGTACGAGCCATACGTTTCGCATTCTCATAAGGACGGAATAAGTTAATCGAACCATCTTTACAGCGGTAAGCTTTTAAGCCTTCGAAGCATTGCTGACCATAATGTAATGCGGTTGAACCTTCGTGAATGTGTAGCGTATTGTCCGTCGTTAATTCGCCTTCGTCCCATTTGCCGTCTTTCCAACGTGCAATGAAACGGTAATCTGTTTTAATATATGAGAAGCCTAAATTTGCCCAATCTAAATCTTTTAAAGCCATTGTTGTGTCCTTTATTGTTGTCAATGAATTTTGGCATTTTAAGCCAAAAAAGCGGCGGAATGTAGGGGAGAAATGGAAATTTGTAAAAAATTTTCTAAATATGACCGCTTATTAAGCAGAAAACCCCAAGTATTACTTGGGGTTAGATTTGATTTAAGCCGGATGACGAGCAGCAACTTCTTTTAAAAGTGCTTGTAATTCGCCTTTTTGCGCCATTTCTAACATGATATCACAGCCACCGATTAACTCGCCTTCTACCCATAATTGTGGGAAAGTTGGCCAGTTAGCAAATTTTGGCAATTCAGCACGAATATCCGGATTTGCTAAAATATCAACATAACCAAACGGCACTTGGCAGTTAATTACCGCTTCTACTGCACGAGCAGAGAAACCGCAAGAAGGGAATTTTGGCGAACCTTTCATATAAAGAAGAATTGGGTTTTCGCTAATTTGTTTTTTGATTTTATCAATAGTTTCCATAATGACCTCTAGGGAGTAAAGGATAAGTAAATAGTTGAATAATTATATCAGATTTTATCAAATGATTAAAAAATAATGTTAAAGATCAATATCTCGCCGTCCGGCAAAGGAGTGAGAAAGGGTCGTTCCGTCAACGGTTTCTAAAGAACCGCCAACAGGCACGCCGTGCGCAATACGAGTGGCTTTCACATTATAAATACGGCAGATTTCAGCAATATAATTTGCAGTGGCATCGCCTTCAATAGTTGGGTTAGTCGCTAAAATAACTTCATGGAAAGACTCATTTTCTAAACGCTGTTGAAGCAGATCCAAACCGATTTCACGAGGCCCAACACCATCAATCGGCGATAAATGCCCCATTAACACAAAATAGCGCCCTGAAAATTGCCCGGTTTGCTCAATCGCCTGAATATCTTCAGGCATTTCAACCACACAAAGCTGCCCGCTCATTTGACGGCGAGGATTGCGACAAATGTTACATTCCTCTTCCTCCGTAAATGTACGGCAAGATTGACAATGTCCGATATGTGTCATTGCCTCATTTAACGCCTTTGATAAATTGACACCGCCTGAGCGATTACGCTGTAAAAGATGGTATGCCATACGTTGTGCCGATTTTGGACCCACGCCCGGTAAGGCTCGTAAGGCTTCCATTAAGTTTTCGAGTAAAGGACTACTTTGCATATATTCGAAGATAAAAGAAAATAAGGACGCTTTTGGCGTCCGTTATCTGAGATTAGAAAGGGAATTTCATACCGGCAGGGAGATTTAAACCTGCAGTTACACTTGCCATTTTTTCTTTTTGCAATTCTTCTGCACGGCGAACGGCATCATTAAATGCAGCAGCCACTAAATCTTCTACCATCTCTTTATCATCTTCCATTAAAGATGGATCGATTTCAATACGGCGGCAGTTGTGCGCCCCATTGATGGTTACTTTCACTAAACCGGCGCCTGATTCGCCTGTTACTTCTAATTGAGCAATCTCTTCTTGCATTTTTTGCATTTTTTCTTGCATTTGTTGAGCTTGCTTCATTAAGCCGCCTAAGCCACCTTTTCCAAACATAATCAATTCCTCATTGCATTTTGATGATAAAAATAAACGGCTCATTTTACTGAACCGTCTAACTTTAGGCAAGCGGTTAAATTTGCCCTATTTTTCGATGTTATGTAGCCGTTGCACAAAAATCAATTTTAGGAAAATTTATGTAGGGGTGGGGTTTATCCCCACCCGTAAGCCCTGATGTTCGAATAAGATTCGAGCGGGGATAAACCCCGCCCCTACGAAAACATTTAATGTTTGTACAAGTGCTACATAATACTGTAATTTTTTGCAATGGAATTAGCGTCCACTTTGCTCACGAGCCACGGCTCGATAGCCAATGTCTCGGCGATAAAAACGCCCTTGCCATTGAATTTGCTCTGCCAATTTTAAGGCTTTTTGCTGTGCTTCAAAAACCGTTGCGCCTAATGCAGTCGCACAGAGTACTCGTCCACCGTTAGTGAGTAATTTACCTTCTTTTTGTTCCACTCCGGCAAGAAAAACTTTTTCATCCGCACGATTTTCTGTTGGAAGTCCTGTAATTTCATCGCCTTTACGATAATCAGCTGGATAGCCCTCAGCGGCTAAAACAATACCTAAAGCCGCTTGCGCACACCATTTTGACTGGATTTCATCTAGTTTGCCATCACACGCTTTAAGGCAAAGTTCCACTAAATCTGACTCTAAACGCAACATAATCGGCTGGGTTTCAGGATCGCCAAAACGGCAGTTAAATTCAATCACTTTCGGCTGTCCATTCGGCATAATCATTAAACCAGCGTAAAGAAAGCCCGTATATTCATTATTTTCGCTCGCCATACCTCGTACAGTCGGGTAAATAATTTCTTCCATCACTCGTTGATGAATGTCGGCTGTAACCACTGGCGCAGGCGAGTAAGCCCCCATACCACCGGTATTTAAGCCTTTATCGCCTTCGCCAACACGTTTATGATCTTGGCTGGTTGCCATGGGTTCGACATTCTTTCCATCAACCATCACAATAAAGCTAGCTTCTTCGCCATCTAAAAACTCTTCAATAACCACGCGGCTTCCCGCTTCGCCAAAAGCATTACCGGAAAGCATATCTTTGACGGCATCTTCCGCTTCTTGCAAGGTCATTGCCACAATCACACCTTTTCCTGCAGCTAAGCCATCGGCTTTAATTACAATAGGCGCACCTTTTTGGCGTAAATAGGCAAGTGCCGGCTCAACCTCTGTAAAGTTTTGATATTCAGCGGTAGGAATGTTGTGACGAGCTAAGAAATCTTTGGTAAAGGCTTTTGACCCTTCTAATTGTGCTGCGGCTTGTGTTGGACCAAAAATTTTTAAGCCGGCAGCACGGAAGGCATCAACCACACCAACCACTAATGGTGCTTCAGGTCCAACAATGGTTAGCCCAATTGCATTTTGTTGGGCAAATTTGACTAACGCCGGCACGTCTGTTGCTGAAATCGCCACATTTTCAATCCCTTCTTCAAGCGCTGTTCCTGCATTACCCGGCGCAACAAAAACTTTGCTCGCTAATGGAGATTGACGTACTTTCCACGCAAGAGCATGTTCACGACCACCGTTACCAATAATTAAAATATTCATTGAAATTTCCTATAAAAACCTAAAAGCAAACGATTGCGTAATTTTACTATATTTAAACTAAAAGGAATAGTGGAAAAATAAGGCATATTCTGCTTGAAAAAGCGTTTTAAGTGTGTATAATTCGCTCGTTCAGTCACATCTGTTTTTTAATCCTTGCTTCCACAAGTTGGTGACTGGCTAAAGTTGGAGGCTGTTAAACCCGTAAGGATCAACAATGCGTCACTACGAAATCGTTTTTATGGTTCATCCAGACCAAAGCGAACAAGTACCAGCAATGATTGAACGTTATACTGCATCAATTAAAGATGCTGGCGGTCAAATTCATCGCTTAGAAGATTGGGGTCGCCGTCAATTAGCATACCCAATCAACAAACTTCACAAAGCACACTATGTGTTAATGAATGTAGAAGCACCTCAAAGTGTAATCGATGAGTTAGAAACTAACTTCCGTTATAACGATGCAGTTCTTCGTAACTTAATCGTTCACACTAAAGCTGCAGTTACTGAAGCATCACCAATGGTGAAAGCAAAAGAAAGCAAAGCTTCAGACATCGTAGTTGAAGTGGAAGAAGAAGCAGGCGAATAATTTTGCCGATTGAAAATCGTTTAAAATTAACAGGGCAAATTGTTAGTGCCTTAAAACAAAATCGAAGCCCTTTGGGTATTTTAAATAGCTCGTTTTGGTTAGAGCATCAATCTAAACAAATCGAAGCCGGTTTAGAACGTCGA
This sequence comes from Actinobacillus porcitonsillarum, assembly GCF_003101015.1. Classification (NCBI taxonomy): domain Bacteria; kingdom Pseudomonadati; phylum Pseudomonadota; class Gammaproteobacteria; order Pasteurellales; family Pasteurellaceae; genus Actinobacillus; species Actinobacillus porcitonsillarum. The sequence goes on from NZ_CP029206.1 coordinate 104,601, forward strand.
GTATGGTGCAAGATTCAAGTTGTCTTAAACGGTAATCAATTTAGTTTAATAACCCAACAAATAAATCTCGGCAAACAAGTGAGTGTAGAAGGTTTTTTACATTCACACAAAGATTATAATGGATTAAACCAATTAGTCTTACATGCCGAACGAATTGAATTTATAGATCAGGAGAAGCCAAATGGCACGTTATTTCCGTCGTCGTAAGTTCTGCCGTTTCACAGCGGAAAATGTTGTTGAAATCGATTACAAAGATATCGCTACATTAAAGAACTACATTTCTGAAAACGGCAAGATTGTTCCTAGCCGTATCACTGGTACTCGTGCGAAGTATCAACGTCAATTAGCTCGTGCAATCAAACGCGCTCGCTACCTTGCGTTACTTCCATACACTGACAACCATCAGTAATTAGAGAGGTCGAGTACAATGCAAGTTATTTTATTAGATAAAGTTGCTCACTTAGGTTCTGTGGGCGACCAAGTAACAGTTAAATCAGGCTTTGCACGTAACTTCTTAATCCCACAAGGTAAAGCAGTTATGGCAACAGCAGCAAACATCGCTCACTTCGAAGCTCGTCGTGCAGAATTAGAAGCGAAAGCAGCAGCAGCATTATCAGCAGCACAAGCGCGTGCAGCGAAAATTGCTGAAATTGCAGCGGTATCAGTAACTGCAACAGCAGGTGATGATGGTCGTTTATTCGGTTCTATCAGCGCGAAAGACATCGCTGATGCAGTAACTGCAGCAGGTGTTGAGTTAGTGAAAGCTGAAGTTCGTTTAGGTGAAGGTCCACTTCGTACAACTGGTGAACACGCAGTTAAAGTTCATTTACACCCTGAAGTGAATGCAGTAATTACTGTAAACGTTGTTACTGAATAATATTGATTTTATTCTGAAAAGCATATAAGACAAAATAGTTAATCTTTTTCATATTTTATATGTTTATAGGACAAAGAGTTGGTAATAATTATTTAAGTTTAATTATTACTAACTCTTTTTTATTATAATTAGACAAAGTCTAGCTATAATAAAATAGGGACACCAATATGGCTCCCTACTATTCCATTAAATACTTGTTCTAAGCTTTCGAACGATATTTGGCGTGTTGTTTTACCGCTTTACGAATTTGGCGAACATTGGTGCGGCGGCGATTTTTTGTAACATCTACCTTCGTTTCCGTTTCTGCCGGCAAACCAACCAACTCACGCAAATAGTTTACCTGTTCTAAGCCCATTTCTTCCCAACCGCCACGTGGTAAACTTTTTTCCAGTTTGATATTGCCATAGCGAATGCGGATCAAACGGCTCACTTCAACGCCTTGCGACTCCCATAAACGGCGCACTTCACGATTACGTCCTTCGGTTAAAGTCACATCAAACCATTGGTTAATCCCTGTGCCGCCCACCGCTTTAATTTGTTTAAAGTTTGCAGGACCATCTTCTAATTGCACGCCTTTGCGTAAACGCTGAAGCATCGCCTCATCAACATTACCAAAAACACGCACAGAATATTCACGCTCAACTTCACGGCTTGGGTGCATTAAACGGTTAGCTAATTCGCCATCAGTTGTGAAAAGCAGTAGCCCTGAAGTGTTGATATCTAAACGCCCCACCGCAACCCAGCGCGACCCCGTTAAACGAGGTAAGCGGTCGAAAACTGTTGCTCGCCCTTCTGGATCTGAACGGGTACAAAGTTCGCCTTCCGGTTTGTAATACATTAACACTCGGCAAATCTCTTTTTGCGTTGGGATCAGGTTAATCAAATGACCATCAATACGGATTTTGGTTGCAGAACTCACTTGAACACGGTCGCCAAGAGAAGCTATTTTACCATCCACGCTCACACGTCCTGCGGCGATAATTTCTTCTAATTCACGACGAGAACCTTGCCCTGCACGAGCCAAAATTTTCTGTAATTTTTCGCCAACAACTTTCTCTTTCTTTTCATTTGAGACAGGAGAAGCGGTCGGTTTTGTTGATTTTTTTACAACAAGCGGTTTAGAGGTTGGACGAGCGGCTCGCTGTTCATTACGTTCAGCAAGGCGAGGATTTTTATTCGCAACTGTCGATTTCGTTGTTTGTTTGGTTTGAAAAGTTTTCATTTAGTATTCCTATTGTCGCTTTCACAAGCGTCGATAATCAAAGGCAGAATATCTGCCTATAAAAATGGGGTTAAATCGCCCGATCCTTCACGAATAATGACCGGGCTGTCGTCTGTCAAATCAATCACAGTGGTTGGCTCTGCGCCCAAATATCCTCCGTGAATAATCAGATCAACTTGACGTTCTAACAGATCTCGAATTGCCTCCGGATCTGATTGTGTGATTTCTTCATCCGGTAGCATTAATGAGCAAGATAAAATCGGTTCGCCTAATGCAGAAATGAGGGCTAATGCAATTTCATTTTGTGGCACTCGGATCCCGATGGTTTTGCGCTTCGTTAATAAACGGCGAGGCACGTCTTTTGTTGCCGGCAAAATAAAGGTGTAGGGATTTGGCACGTTATTTTTAATTAAACGATAGGCTTGATTGCTAACCATTGCATAATTAGACAATTCCGATAAATCGCTGCAAACCAACGTAAAGTTATGATTTTCAGGCAATTTTCGAATTTTGACAATGCGTTCCATTGCCGATTTATTTCCTATCGCACAACCCAAGGCATAACCGGAATCGGTCGGATAAACAATAACACCATCATTTTTGATAATTTCGACCGCTTGGTTAATTAAGCGAGGCTGTGGGTTATCAGGGTGAATATAGAAAAATTGGCTCATTATTTTGCGTAATGGATAAAGAAAACAGAGACTGTTATTATACATTATCCAGAGCAATTCTACTTAAAAAATAAACGCCTTTCTGAAAGAAAATCAAAAAGGCGTAAATGAAGTTAAGAGATAAAACTACACATCATAAGTGGTCGATGCTGTATTCCCACCACGTCCCGTCCAGTTGGTGTGGAAGAACTCGCCACGAGGTTTGTCGGTACGCTCGTAAGTGTGTGCACCGAAGTAGTCACGTTGTGCTTGCAGTAAGTTTGCAGGCACTCGCTCAGAAGTGTAACCGTCTAAGAAGGTAATCGCACTTGCCATACAAGGCATCGGGATACCCACTTCGATAGATTTCGCTACCACTTTACGCCAGTCGCTTAATGCGTTTTCTAAAATGCCTTTGAAGTACGCATCTGACCCTAAGAAGATTAAATCCGGGTTCGCTTCGTAGGCATCACGAATGTTGCCTAAGAAGCGGCTACGAATGATACAACCTTCACGCCATAACAATGCGGTTGCACCGTAGTTGATGTCCCAACCGAAGTTTTCAGACGCTTCACGAATAAGCATAAAGCCTTGTGCGTAAGAGATAATTTTTGATGCTAATAACGCTTTACGCACCGCTTCTATCCAAACTTGTTTGTCGCCTTCAACTTTGCCGATAGTTTTGTTGAATAATTTAGAGGCGGCAACACGTTGATCTTTGAATGAAGATACACAGCGAGCAAACACTGACTCGGTGATTAAGGTTAATGGAATACCGAAATCTAATGCGTTGATCCCCGTCCATTTACCTGTACCTTTTTGACCTGCGGTATCAAGGATTTTTTCCACTAACGGCGTGCCATCTGTGTCTTTGTAACCTAAAATATCCGTTGTAATATCAATCAGATAGCTGTCAAGTTCAGTTTTTTTCCATTCAGCAAAGATTGCTTGCATTTCATCATAGCTTAAACCTAAACCGTCTTTTAAGAACTGGTAAGCTTCACAGATTAACTGCATATCGCCGTATTCAATACCGTTGTGTACCATTTTCACGAAATGACCAGCACCTTCCTTGCCCACCCAGTCACAGCAAGGCTCGTCTTTGTCGGTTTTCGCTGAAATCGCTTGGAAAATCGGTTTCACATATTGCCAAGCTTCTTCGTTACCGCCCGGCATAATAGAAGGCCCGTGACGCGCCCCTTCTTCACCGCCCGATACACCCGAACCGATAAAGCGAATGCCTTTTTCCGCTAACGCTTTCACACGGCGGTTGGTATCTGGGTAGTTTGAGTTACCACCATCAATGATGATGTCGCCTTCTTCTAAGTGTGGTAATAATGCATCAATAAATTGATCAACCACTTCACCTGCACGCACCATTAACATCACTTTGCGTGGTTTTTCTAATTTCGCGGCTAAATCTTCTAAAGAATACGCCCCGATAATGTTCGTACCTTTCGCCGCACCTTCTAAAAACTCGTCCACTTTTGATGTGGTACGGTTATACGCCACGACTTTAAAGCCGTTGTCGTTCATATTTAAAATAAGGTTCTGACCCATTACCGCTAAACCGATAACGCCGATATCGCCTTTTACTGACATTTTGTTCTCCTGTTGGTTTGAATTCTGCAAGCGGTTGGATTTACAAAATTTTTTGAAAATTTGTCCGCTTGTACTTATTAAGAAATTTATTGAATATTTTCAGGATCTGTAATATTCATTTTTATTAAATCTAACTCTTTTAAGAGTTTATCATTATGTCCAAGATCTTTTCTTATAGCTCTATAAAGCCTGTCGATTATTTTAAGAACTAAATAAGGATCTTCATTATTTGGTTTTATAGCTCTAAATTCTTTCCATACTAGCAGGACTTCTTCAGACGACCAAAGAATTAGGTTTTCATTGAGTTCTTGCATACTCTTTTGAAAAGATTCATCTAAAGGATCTATATCTATTTTTTTCTTTGCATTATTTTGAACAAGGTTAATTAAATCAAAAAACATCCTATATGTTTCTATTTTACTCGCTCTATGGCTTTCTCTAATATCTCTAGATTTTGATTGATATTGTGTATACATAATACCAACAAAACCAAAAGTAGCTGTTAGTAGTGGAATAAAGACCGAAGGATTATTTAATCCCCAGCTAAATACATAATAAAGAAATGTTAAGAGAATTAATAAAACAATAAGACCTAATATACTTTTCATAATTTAATAATTAGTTAATTCCCAAAGATAGCGCTTGTTTGTAACGAGCACCTTTATTTATTGTTATATCACTCGTCAAAGACGAGCGCCATCGTTATTTATTAAAAATTTTCGCTAGTTCATCTTTATCCAACACCACATCCCCATTTTCCAACACTAACGCCGGAATGCCGATGTAGCTGTTTTTCTTCGCTTCATCAAAAGCAGGGTGGGTATCACGCAGTTTTAAAAAGGCTTTGAAATTAGCACGATCACCTGCCATATCTAAAGCTTCAAATTCTACGCCTAAACGATTGAGTTCGGCGAAAAACGGTTCGGTATCCGGACACCAAGGGGCAAAGTAAACAATCGGTTTCATAACATCTCCTATTTTTCTAAAATAAAATCCACCGCCATTTCACTGTGCAATGTTGCGGTATCAAAAAACGGTAAGGTGGAATCACGTTGGTTAATCAATAAGCCGATTTCCGTACAACCTAAAATTACGCCTTCCGCACCAAGTGCGGTCAGATTTTCGATGGTTTTGAGATAATAGGCTTTTGATTCGGGTTTGATAATACCGACACAAAGTTCTTCAAAAATAATACGATGAATTTCTAATTTGGCATCATCGTCAGGCACAATTGGCTCAACACCACGTTCACGCAAGCCATCCACATAAAAATTATCCGCCATGGTATAGTGCGTACCAAGTAATGCGACTTTGCGTAAACCTTGTGCTTTAATTCGATCTGCCACCACATCAAGAATATGTAATAACGGCACCGAAACCGCATTTTGTACCGCACCGGCGACTTTGTGCATTGTGTTTGCACCAATTAAAATTCCTTCTGCACCAATACTTTCAAGTAATTTGGCTTCTCTGGCTAACATTGCTCCTGCTTTTTGCCAATCGCCTGATTTTTGGCATTGTACAATCTCGTCAAAATTGACACTCGACATCAATAATTTTGCACTGGTATTACCACCTAACGTAGCATTAACTGCACGGTTAATATTCAAATAGTAAGAAATCGTACTTTCAGGGCTCATTCCCCCTAAAATTCCCAGCGTTTTCATTTTAACTCCTATGCACTTAGACTTATCACCAACACCAACACCGCAGGTATTCCTTGTTTAATCAAAATCCCTTTATTCTTCGCACTTATCGCCCCATAAACCGCAGCCACGATCACGCAACTTAAAAAGAAATAAGTCACCGCACTTTGTTGAATACAAAGGGAAAAAATAAGCCCAGCGGCTAAAAATCCGTTATACAGTCCTTGATTGGCAAACAGCAACTGAATTTTAGGATTGTTTGCTGTTTGTTCGTCTAAATTAAAAATCTGCCTTGCCTTCGGGCTGTTTAACGCAAACATTTCTAAATACATAATATAGAAATGCTCAAGGGCGACAAGTGTGGTTAAAATATAAACGAGTATTAACATTATTTTATTTCTTCCTACAAGTGGTCGTAATACAGCGTAGAAATATTGCGATCAAGGGTTCTTACCGACCAATTATTTTCAGCCGCTTCCAAAGCCTAAACAAGAGCAAGCGGTTAAATTTGTAAAAACTTTTCCCATTTTAACCGCTTAATCCCTTTCCATTATACACTTTTAATTTCCACGTGAGATTTTTTAAATGCTAATGCAATAGTTGCAATTAACATCACGCCGGCAACGGCAATATATAAACCTTGTTTTTCCCAACCGGCATCAAGCAACATTCCTGCAACGGTTGGTGCTAATACCGAGCCGGCTCGCCCTGCACCAATAGCCCAACCCACACCGGTATTGCGAATATCCGCATCATAAGTGGCTGGGTTGATGGTATATAAACCGCTGATACAACCGTTAATTAACGCACCGACAACCACACCTAATACCATTGCAAGCGCTAAATTCGCAGACGAAAGAATAAAAATAACAATCGCCGCAGAAGAAGCAACGGTAAAAAACATCAGCACACCACGAGCCGACCAACGGCTGGCGATTAAGCCATAGAGCAATGAGCCGGCGGCTCCGCCTAGCGAAATCATCATTCCTACGTTGATACTTTCTTCTACGCTCATACCGGCTTCTTTTAACAATGCAGGCGTCCACGAGCTGATAAAGTAAAAGCAGAACATAATTGCAAAAAATGATAACCAAAGTAGCAAGGTGGAACGCAGATATTTCTTGCTAAATAATTGTGAAATGGGCAATTTCACTTTATTTTCTGCCACGTTCGAAACCAATTCCCACTCGCCTTGAAAGCCCAATCTGTGCGCAATTTGGTTAAGGCGTTGTTTGGCATTTTGAGGCTGTTTCGAATTTAAATAGTCTATCGACTCCGGTAGCCAAAGCCATAAAACCAACAAGACTATCGCTGTCATCGCTGCACCGGCAAAATAGACTGAATGCCAGCTATAAGCCGCTTGTAGCGATTTTGCCATCATACCGCCAATCATCGCCCCAATACCGAAACCGGCTGCATAAACGCTGATCGCAAAGCTTCGCCATTTTTTTGAGGAATATTCGCTGGTAATCACATTAGTACCAACCAAAATACCACCAACGCCCAACCCTGTTAATGCTCGTGAAACACCAAGGATTTCGGGCGAGGTTGATAGCCCCGAAATTAATAAGCCCACGGCTGAAAACGTTACCGACAATAATAAAATCGGGCGTCTACCCCATTTATCGGCAAGTGGCGCAAGTAGCATTGACCCGGCAACCATACCGGCAAGCCCCGCACTCACTAAAACGCCAAACTCCGTTTTGCTTAAGCCAAATTCTTTAGAAATATTGGTTGCAGTAAAAGCGATAGCTAAAACATCAAAGCCATCTAAAAAATTCATAATCGCCGCCATCAGCACAATGCCCCATTGGTAACGGCTCATTGGGCTATGGTCAATTTTATGGCGTAAGTTTTGTGATTGTGTCATAGGATTCTCCTTCAAATTAACGTCAGAAAATCCTAATCGAAGATTTACTATTAGGCTATTGAAAGTTTTTTCGATTTTTTATGAATTTTATTCATTTTCAAAAGCCTTATTTGATATTTGCATAAATGTATAAATTTTGTAGGGTGGACGTAAGTCCACGCATTACACTCCTTAAGCGTGGACTTACGTCCACCCTACACTAGATAAACAATCTCGAATTAAAGCAATCTCGCCGCGTCTTTATCCAAATACCACTCTGTTACGCCGTTTTTCGCCTTAATTTTCGCCGCAGGATAAGGCAAGTTTTCTGCCGGTGTCGTTTGGATTTCTTTGAGAATCTCCGCTTTGCTGGCACCTGTAACTAAATAGGTAATCCGTTTTGCCTGTTCAAGCAATTTTGCTGTTTTCGAAATACGGATTTGCCCTGTTTCAGGGTGTTTGGCAATCACAGCTAAATTTGGATCATGGAAATCTGTTTGATGTGGGAAAAGTGAAGCAGTATGCCCATCCGTTCCCATCCCTAAAATAATCCAATCAAACTCGCCATTAGGTACACAAGCGGTCAATTCTTGTGAAAATCTTGCAAGTTCTTGTTCAATAGCTTCTTCCCCACGAATACGGTGGATATTTTCCACGGGGATTTGGATATGATCGAACAGTAATTTTTGCACTTCGCCGTAATTACTTTCAGGATCTTGTGGCGGGACCATACGATCATCGCCCCACCAGAAATGTAAGTTTTGCCATTGGATTTGGCTTTTATATGGCTCTTGAGCAAGGGTTTTAAATAGCAGTTTTGGCGTACTTCCGCCTGATAATGAAATATGTACTGGGCGGTTTAATTGGCTATATAACGCAAATTCTTGTGCGATTTTTTCAACAGCATTTTGTGCTGTTGGGAATGTGATGTAGTTCATTTTGTCTCTTTTGATTAAATTAATGCTCTAAAACATTACAACTCTCTCCCCTTGTGGGAGAGAGACAGCCGAGGAGACGTTTAGTCTCCGTAGGCAGAGAGAGGGGGAATTTACAAAAGTGCATATAAAAACGACCGCTTACCCCTCTCCCAAATTTCAATTCTAAACGAATTGAAATTATCCCTCTCCCACAAGGGGCGAGGGAGTCTTTTTATAAGTGAGCCTTATACTTTTTTCTTCATCAACCCACTGGGTTTACGCCACACTTTACCGTGTTTTGCAATCAGTTTATCGGCTTCAGAAGGTCCCCAAGTGCCAGCTTCATATTCGTAAACTTGTCCACGTTCTGCTTTATAATCTAAAATCGGTTGGACAAATTTCCAACAAGCGTGAACGGCATCGGTACGGGCGAATAATGTTGCATCGCCTTTTATTGCATCTAACAGTAGGCGTTCATAAGCCGTCATAAGGTTAGCTGCAGAGCTTAAATCTGAGTAACGGAAATCCATGGAGACTTCTTTTGCTTCAAAACCTGCACCGGGTTTTTTCAAACCAAAACGCATAGAGATGCCTTCATCTGGTTGGATTCGAATAATCAGTTTATTATCCGGCGCATTTTGGCTAAAGACAGGGTGTGGTGTGGTTTTAAAATGAATAACCACTTCTGTGACCCGTGTTGGTAAGCGTTTTCCGGTACGAACATAGAACGGTACGCCAGCCCAGCGCCAGTTATCAATTTCGCAACGAAGTGCCATATAGGTTTCTGTTGTAGAATCTGCCGGTACGCCCTTTTCTTCTAAATACCCTTTGACCTCTTCGCCATCAATAGTGCTTGCTGTGTATTGTCCAAGTACGAGGTTATTTTTCAGGTCTTCATTTGATAGTGGGTGTAAGCAGTAAAGCACTTTTGCGACTTCATCACGCATAGAATCCGCATTGATAATCGCAGGGGGTTCCATCGCCACCATAGCAAGTACTTGCAGTAAGTGATTTTGGAACATATCACGCATTGCGCCTGAACCGTCATAATAACCACCACGCTCTTCCACACCGATAGATTCCGCACCGGTAATTTCCACATAATCAATAAAATTGCGGTTCCAAAGTGGTTCAAACAGACCGTTTGAAAAACGTAGCACCAATAAATTTTGTACGGTTTCTTTGCCTAAATAGTGATCAATACGGTAGATTTGATGTTCTTCAAAATACTTATGAATTTGAACATCGAGTTCTTTGGCGGTTTTTATATCGTAACCAAATGGTTTTTCAATAATGATACGTTTCCAGCCATATTCTTCGGTTGTTAAGCCGTGAGCAGCTAAACATTCAGGAATCACACCATATAAACTTGGTGGCGTTGAAAGGTAATAGAGGGTGTTTCCACAGCTACCATAGCGGTCGTGTAACTCGTCTAAACGAGGCAATAGTTTGACATAATCAAGTGCATCAGAGGTATTTACAGCTTGATAGTAGAGATGTTCGCAAAATGCATCTAAAGATTCACCGCTTGCTTTTTCGAATTTAACAAGGGCATCGTACATTTTTTGGCGGAAGGAGTCATCGCTTAACTCTGAACGTGCTACACCAAGCACAGAGAAATGTTCGCCAAGCTTTCCGATTTTATAAAGATTATAAAGTGCAGGGATTAACTTACGGAAAGTTAAATCGCCGGAAGCACCAAAAATCACAATACAACTGTTTTCTAAATTCATTTTATATTCCTAATTTGTCGCAATCCGCGTACTATGCAACATTTTTGATTGTCTTGCCAATAGCTAAGACTAATTAAATTGAAAGATTTTTTGCCAATCCCTGTTACGATCTCGAACCATGACAAAATAAGGGTTAATAAACGTTTCACGTTGGTTATAGGTTAAAGGCTTGAAATGAAGGTCAAAAATTTCGCCGCCAACCTCTTGCAATAAAATTTCTGCAACGGCGGTGTCCCACTCTCCCGTGTCGCCAAATCGGACGTAACAATCCGCTTTACCTTCAGCCACCAAACCGGCTTTCAAGCTACTTGAGCCATATTTAAAAAATTGAGCATGGTAAGGGGCAAGTAAGCATTTTTCTACGGGTGCAAAATTTGCAGAACCTAAGGTAATTTGTAATGAATAGGGTGATTGTTCTGAAGAATTTACCTCTGCCATAAGCGGTCGAATTTGTCCATTTTCTTGCAAAAAACAGCCATGATTTTGCATGGCAAAATAGGTTTTATCCAAAATAGGGGAATGAATCACGCCTAGCACGGGTTTATTTTGTTGAACAAGTCCAATCACCACTGAGAATTGATCAGTGCGATCAATGAATTGTTGCGTACCATCTAAGGGATCAATGATCCAATATTCTTGCCATTGTTGGCGTTCTGATAATGGGATATTACAAAATTCCTCTGATAATACGGGAATATGAGGCGTTAATTGCTTTAATGCCTCGGTAATAAATCGGCTAATAAACAGATCCGCCTCTGTAACTGGGGTCTTATCTGCTTTTATTTGGATTTCTACCGACTTAGCATAAAATTGCTTTAAATGTTCTCCCGCTTGAAAGGCGATGGCTAAGATATGATCTAATAATGATTGGTTGAGTGTCTGCATATAAACTCCATCCTAGAATCCGCAAATGATACCGCAATCCCTAAAGAAACCCAAATAGAATCCACTTATGAGAGTGCTCGTTGTTATGCTCTTGCTTTTAAAAAATCTTTTAATAAAAAGAGTGCGGAGAGATTACGTGCTTCGGCAAAAGTCGGATCCGCCAATAATTCATCTATTTTGTCTAACGGATAATAAATAATTTCTAGAGGTTCGGGCTCATCGCCTTCTAGCGAAGAGGGATAAAGATCTTCTGCAACAAATACGTGCATTAAGCCATACATATGGCTTGGACCACTATATAAAGATCGTAATGGTGTGATGTTTTGGGCTCCAAACCCAATTTCTTCTTGAAGTTCACGATTGGCACTTTCGATCGGTTGCTCCCCTTGATCAACAATCCCTTTAGGAAAGGTAAGTTCATAACGCTCCGGCCCGACAGCATATTCCTTCACGAAAATGAGCTGATTTTGATGAATAGGGAGAACCATAACAGAAGAACGGCGCTGTGGCGCAAGGCGTTCATAAATACGTTCTTCACCATTAGAAAAACGTAAATCGACTTGTTGTACTTCAAAAATACGTGTTTTGGCAATCGTTTGTATATTTAAAATGGTTGGAAGGGTTTGCTTTGTCATTTTCAGACCTTGATAAAGAATTTTAGCCATAACAATAGCATATTTTGTGATAGAATTTTCATCAATTTTATATAAACAATATAGCATTCCTCGTATTAAATAAACTTGATACAGATATCTGGAGAAGCTCGATGAAAAACCGACAACACGATGAGCATGCCGAAAATGACATTCGTCTTGATAAATGGCTTTGGGCTGCTCGATTCTATAAAACACGTTCCATTGCAAAAGCAATGATTGAAGGTGGTAAGGTGCATTATAATGGTCAGCGGGCCAAAACAAGTAAAACCGTTGAAATTGGTGCAACCATTAAATTACGCCAAGGCAACGAAGAAAAAGAGGTGTTAGTCATCGCACTAAGCGATCAACGCCGAGGGGCACCAGAGGCACAACAACTTTATCAAGAAACGGAAAAAAGCATTAAAACCCGTGAAGCGCTTGCTTTCGCTCGTAAAGCAAATGCGCTTTCTATGCCTCATCCGGATCGCCGTCCGAACAAAAAAGAACGCCGTGATTTGGTTAAATTCAAAGAACAGATCTTGTAATATACAAATTTATCCCCATATCGTTATAAACTTAACTCCCCTCTTTGAAATTGAAAATAAGAGGGGCATTTTCTTTATAGGACTTATATGACTTACAAACAAGATAACGACAAACTTTATCGCTACCTTTTCCAAAATCGTGCAGTACGTGGGGAATGGGTACGTTTAAATGACACGTTCACAGAAACATTAAATACACACCACTATCCAATTCGTGTTCAAAATTTACTTGGCGAAATGCTGGTTGCAACGAGTCTTTTAACGGCAACCATGAAATTTGAAGGGACAATTACCGTTCAGATTCAAGGGGATGGTCCATTAAAATTAGCTGTAATCAATGGTAATGAACATCAACAACTTCGAGCATTAGCACGTGTTGAAGGAGACATTGCAGAAGATGCAACACTCAGTCAAATGATTGGCAACGGCGTGCTTGTGATTTCGATTATGCCAAATGATGGCGAGCGTTATCAAGGTGTCATTGCATTAGATAAACCGACCATTCGTGAATGTTTAGAAGATTATTTTGCACGTTCAGAACAGTTACAAACACATCTCATCATTCGTACGGGAGAGTACGAAGGAAAAGCTGTTGCTGGCGGAATGTTATTGCAAATTATGCCCGATGGTACAGGAACACCGGAAGATTTCGAACATTTAGCCACATTAGCAGAAACAGTAAAAGATGAAGAAATGTTTGGGCTTAGCGCTGAAGAATTATTATTCCGTTTATATCACGAAGAACATGTTGAAGTTTATGAACCACAACAGACAGAATTTAAATGCGGTTGTTCTCGTGAGCGTTCGGGTAATGCGATTTTACTATTACCAGCGGAAGAAATTGAAGAGATGTTAGCCGAAAAAAATGGCGTAATTGATATCCAATGTGAATGTTGCGGTACACAATATTTCTTTGATAAACCTGCCATTAATGAGCTAAAAGAAGAAGCTGACAAGTTAGCCAAACTTGGGCTATAAGTTAAAACGGTCAAGTAAAAACTTGACCGTTTTCTCATTTACAAACATAAGAAACGCACTACTTTTGCTCGGCTTACCTGAATAAGATCAGGTTCCTCCCTCAAGGACTTTCCATAAGAAGGCATCATTTCCGTGAGTTTTTCTTTCCATTCTGGTAATTTGTCTGCAAAACATTTCTCTAATACACCTAACATTGCATCAACCGAAGTTGATGCACCTGGGGATGCGCCAAGTAAAGCTGCGACTGTACTATCCTCGCTCGCAATCACTTCTGTCCCAAAACATAAAGAACCTTTTGCATTCGGCAAGTCTTTAATGATTTGAACACGTTGTCCGGCAATGATCACTTCCCAATCTTCACTTTTGGCATCAGGTACAAACTCACGTAAGTCCGCCATACGCTGTTCTTTCGTTAAAAGAGCTTGTTTAATTAAATAGTGTGTGAGCGGAATATTTTTTAATCCGGCAATATGCATTGTTAGCAAGTTTCCCGGTTTGAAAGATGCCGGAAAATCGCAAATTGAACCTGTTTTTAAGAATTTAAAGGTAAATCCGGCAAAAGGCCCGAAAAGTAACGTTTTTTTACCATCAATAAAACGGGTATCCAAATGTGGAACCGACATCGGTGGTGCACCAATTTTAGCTTTTCCATAAACTTTAGCGTGATGTTTCTCAACAACCTCCGGATTACGACACACCATAAAAATGCCACTGACCGGGAAGCCACCAACATGTTTACCCTCTTTAATCCCCGTTTTTTGTAAAAGGGGTAATGTACCGCCCCCTCCTCCAATAAAGAGGAATTTGCAAAGATGTTTTAAAATTTGACCGCTTGCATTTTGAATTGTCAGCAACCAACCATCGCCTGATTTCTGAATATCCGTTACCTTATGATTCAAATGAAGTTGGCAACCTTGCGCTGTCAAATGTTGAAATAGTTTACGTGTTAATTCGCCAAAATTCACATCTGTTCCGTTTTCAATATAGGTTGCCGCAACAGCTTCTTTAGCATTGCGGTTATCCATCATTAACGGTATCCAATGTTTTAATGTTTCAGGATCTTCGGAAAATTGCATATTTTCAAAGAGAGGATTTTGAGAAAGCTGCTCAAAACGTTTTTTAAGAAAAGTAATATTATTTTCGCCTTGCACAAAGCTCATATGCGGAATTTTGCGAATAAATTGCTGTGGGTTTTGCAGATAACCTTTTTCAACCAAATAAGACCACATTTCCAGCGACAGTTGATATTTTTCATTAATCGCAATCGCCTTACTAATATCCACAGAACCATCTGCTTTTTCAGCCGTATAGTTGAGTTCGCATAATGCTGCGTGCCCTGTGCCGGCATTATTCCATTCATTAGAGCTTTCAAGGGCAACTTGTGATAGCCCCTCAAAAATCGTAATACTTTGGCTTGGCGCTAATTCTTTTAAGAACGTACCTAATGTTCCGCTCATCACACCGGCACCAATTAGCACAACATCAGATTGAGTGATTGAGGTTTCCATAATTTCCTTCTTTTTTATAAGAGATTGTTATTGTTTGGTTAAATCATAATACTGAACTGTTCAGTTTGCAAACGTTTACAAGAGGCTTTTTTTGCTAAAACGCTTTAGTCTTTTGTTTGCTAGAAAAAATAAAATAATAAATAACTATCGTTAGTTTAATCATAAAATCTTCTTTATGATTCTTAAACTAGACTGATATAATTCTCATAATAAATACTGATTTTAGGAGATTTCTCGCATGCAATTTAAAGATTATTTAGCTACATTCCCGTCCATTGATCACCTTTCTGGTTTAAATGTTAAAAATTCAGCCGGAGAGATTATTCATCATATTCCTTCAATAGAAGGGAAATTGGGCTCACTTAAACTCTATCATGCCCTTTTTGCAAAATTCAGCGGTAAATTAACCGCTTCTTCGGCTAAACAAGGATTAACATGGTTTGCTGAGCATGTAGAAGATGCATTACAAAATCCAAATAAACATCCTAATATTGATTTATTACTGGAAGTGAAAGAAAAGAATCTTGAGTTAGATTTAGAGCCTATCGCAAAATAGTGGCTAGAAATGCATAACATTACACAACTTTGCAAAGTTTTTCATTTAAAATGATATGCTTAGCAAGTCTTTTCAACGTTATTCTAGGGAGAATAAGATATATGAAATTTATTAAATCATTAGCAATTGTAGGGTTGTCCTCACTACTTGCCATAACAACCGCACAAGCGGCTGAAAAGAATACGGCAAAACAAGTATCATCTAAAAAACAAGACTACGCTTTAACGCAGTTTAATAAAAATGTTGGTTTACAACTAACAAAACGTGGTATTCAGATGGGCGAAAATAATCAACCTTTGGTAACCTTAACTTACTTGGTTCAAAATAAAGGCCAAAACAAGATTAAGTCTATTACTTGGATCTCTGGATATACATTAGATGCTAAGACCTTTTATACACAAGAAGTGCCAATTAATTTCCAACCAGCTTTACCAGCACAGCGTCAAATGGAAGTAACAATTACTGTACCATTAAATACCATGCCAGAAGCTGCACAAAAAATCTTCTTAGATAAAGCTGCAAATGTTGGAGCAATCAATGGTGCTAAGAATGTTGTTTTTTCAAATGGCAAAAAAATTGTCGTAAGCAAGTAATAAAAAAAGCCTACAATGAATTATCTTGTAGGCTTTTTTAATAAGTCTATAACCTATTTGGTTACAGCATTTTTAACTTCTTCTGCTTTTTCCACAGCTTTATCTTTTGCTTCAACTACAGCTTGTTTAGCTTCTTCTGCTTTATTAACAACTGCGTCTTTAGCTTCAGCCGCTTTATCTGCCACTGCTTGTTTTACTTCTTCAGTTTTTGCAACAACTGCATCTTTAGCTTCTGTTGCTTTATCAGCTACGGCTTGTTTTGCTTCTTCTGCTTTAGCAACAACTGCATCTTTAGCTTCTGTTGCTTTATCAGCTACTGCCTGTTTTACTTCTTCAGTTTTTGCAGCAACTGCATCTTTAGCTTCAGTTGCTTTATCAGCTACTGCTTGTGTTGTTTCTGCAGCTTTATTCTCAACTGCTGAAGTTGCTTTTTGTGCTTGATCGCAAGCTGTTAGAACAACAGCAGAGCCTAAAACTAATGCTAATAATGATTTATTCATTACATAAATTCCTAATAATAAAAAAAAGAAATCCTCTATAACTCAATTAATTTTGTATAAAGGGCCAAATAGCGCTCTTTAGACAAAGATACTATCTAATAAGTTCCATAATAAAAGAAAAGCCTTCCAAAAATTTTTTAACAACAAAAAGGAGCAATGAGATCTGCGCCTAGTTCATTAGTTATCTGTCCAAATTTTGAGAGACTGCTCAAATTTCCCTATTTTATAACACTCCAAGATTCCTAAGCCCTGCGGTAATAATTTCTACCCCTAAAGACATTAAAAGCAAGCCCATAATCCTTGTGATGACATTTGAACCTGTTTTACCCAATTTCTTGATGACCGGTTCTGAATAGCGAAAGAGGATATAACAAGCAACACCAAATAAAATAATGGTTAATGAAGAATAAACGTAGTTTAACCATGTGTGTTGTCCTGAACCAAAAACAATGGTTGCACTGATTGACCCTGGGCCTGCCATAATCGGCATAGCTAGCGGTACAACTGCGATGTTATTGTAGTCTTCAATGTTTTCGTTTTTTTCCTCTTTATTGATTTTGTGCTCACCAATTTTCCCGTTGATCATGGTAAGCGCAATCATGACGACAACAAAGCCTCCGGCAATACGGAAGGAATCAATAGAAATGCTAAAGGAATTTAGAATAAAGTTCCCAAAATAAAAACTGACCAATAAAATAACCACTACGGAAAAACAGGTTACTAAACTCGTTCTATGTTGTTGCTCTCGGGTAAGATCCGCTGTCATTGAATAGAAAACGGGAACAACCCCAATCGGATTGACTAAGGCAATAAGCCCGATAAAAAATTGTAAATAGATCGAAAGATCCATGTTTACCTTCCTTTTAAATCATTTTGAATCAAATAATTGAAGACTATTTTGCCAAATCGTTTCTGCAATAGATAAAGGCGATTCGCTACGGAGCGTGCATAATGCGTCAAAACTGACTTTTAAACGCTCCGGTCGGTTTGGCTGCCCTTGATAACCAAAAACCGGCATATCCGGTGAATCCGTTTCTAAAAGCAAGCTATCTAAAGGGAGCTTTTTAATCGCTTCACGAGTTTTATTGGCTCGTGCGTAAGTGATTGTTCCGCCTACGCCAATCTTATACCCTAAATCAACAAAACGCTTAGCTTGATCATAACTACCGGCAAAACCATGTACAACCCCCGTTCGTGGCAACTGTGCCTTTTTCAAAAAGGAGAATAAAGCATCATGGCTTTTACGAGAGTGTAAATTTACCGGTAAATTAAACCGCTTGCTAAGGGCTAATTGAGCCTCAAGGTATTCGCACTGTTTTTTCCACAAATCGGGTGTGCAAACTTCCGCCACCGCTTTTTCTAAACCAATTTCTGCAATGGCGGTGCAAAGCGGATCTTGCTTTGCCAGATGATTTTCCAAGCATTCAAGATCTTCCGGTTTATGTTGCTGAATGTAGAGAGGGTGTAACCCTAAGCCATAAACAACATGATGAGGCATTGCCTGTGCAGTTTGGATAACACGTTCAAAATTGTCGGCAAAAACTGCAACAACAAGGAGTTTTTCCACTTGTGCGGAAGTTGCCTCGGTGACCAATTCTGAAACGGAGAGATTAAGCATCTCCGATAAGTAATCCAAATGAGTATGTGTATCAAAAAAACGCATAAATTTTAGACTTTCTCAAGGTTCGCCATTTTAGCGATTAACCATTTTATCCCATTGCCTTGGAAGGCGATTTGTAGTCGAGTCGCATCTCCGGCACCTTCAACATTGATAATTGTACCTTGCCCAAATTTGGCGTGATACACTTTTTGCCCCATTTTCCATGTATCATTGTTTAAAATGGAAGCGGTTGTTTTTGGTGCTGTTTTTGCAAAAGGAGATGATGAGGCAAAAGATGCAGCACGGTTAATGTTACCTCGTAAGCGAATTTCGCGAATATGCTCTTCGGGTAATTCAGCGATAAAACGTGAAGGAATATGGCGCTCTTCTTTACCGTATAGCCTTCTTAATTCCGCATAACTGATGGTTAATTTTTTCTTCGCCCGAGTGATGCCTACATAAGCTAACCGGCGTTCTTCTTGTAATCGTCCTTCATCATGGCTCATGCCACTTGGGAAGATACCTTCTTCAACGCCAACAATAAAGACGCGAGGAAACTCTAAGCCTTTTGCAGAATGAAGTGTCATGAGTTCTACATAATCTTGATGCGGAGAGGCTTGAGCTTCTCCCGCTTCAAGCGAAGCATGAGTTAAGAATGCGGTCAGTGGTGTTAAATCTTCCGCTTCATCTGGTGGTGTAAATTGTTTTGTTGCGGTAACCAATTCTTCCAAGTTATCAATTCTTACTTCGCCTTTATCGCCTTTTTCTTGCTTATACATTTCATATAAGCCGGATTTACGAATCACAAAATCAGTTTGATCGGCTAAAGACATTTGCTCTGTTTCATTATCTAAAGCGTTGATGAGTTCAACGAAGCGTAATAGTGCAGTGGCTGCTCTTCCTGAAAGTTGCTCTTCTTGAATGGCAACTTGAATCGCTTGCCAGAGGGTAATTGAGCGCGTTCGAGTAAGTTGTCTAATTGTTTCTAATGTGCGTTCGCCAATGCCTCGTGGCGGTGTGTTGATAACACGTTCAAAAGCCGCATCATCTTGGCGGTTTGAAATTAAACGCAAATAGGCAAGTGCATCTTTAATCTCTTGGCGTTCAAAGAAACGCATTCCTCCGTAGATACGGTAAGGAATGTTAGCTTGAATTAACGCTTCTTCAATCACACGAGATTGGCTGTTACTTCGATAAAGCACTGCACATTCTGAAAAACTACCTTCATCTTCTTTCCATTGTTGAATTTGTGAGGCAACAAAACGGGCTTCGTCTAATTCATTAAAGGCGCAATAAATTTCAACCGGATCACCATCGCCACTTTCTGTCCAGAGCTTTTTCCCTAGACGATTGTCGTTATTGGCGATCAATTCATTTGCAGAGGCTAAGATATGCCCTGTGGAGCGGTAGTTTTGCTCAAGACGAATGGTTTGCGCCTGATCGTAATCTTTTAAGAAACGTTGAATATTCTCGACTTGTGCACCACGCCAGCCATAGATAGATTGGTCATCATCGCCTACGATCATTACTTTACCATGCTGACCGGCAAGTAAGTGAATAAGATCGTATTGGATATTGTTTGTATCTTGGAACTCATCGATCAAAATATGCTGAAAACGTTGCTGATAGCGTTGTAGTATAAGTGGTTGATTTTTCAGCATTTCGTAAGTGCGAATCAAAAGTTCTGCAAAATCAAGCAAACCTGCACGATCACAAGCATCTTGATAAAGCTGATAAATTTCAACCAATTTCTTTTCATTATGATCATTAAAATGTTCGATATCTTTAGGTCGTTTTCCCAGATCTTTTTGTGAATTGATATACCAAGCCACCTGTTTGGGAGGGAAATGCTTTTCATCAACGTTATGGAGTTTCAGTAAACGTTTGAGTAAACGTTGCTGATCTTCCGTATCCATAATTTGGAAATCTTGGGGAAGATTAGCATCAAGATAATGTGAACGGAGCAAGCGGTTCGCAATACTATGGAAAGTGCCTACCCACATACCAAACATATTATGGCTAGATTGCTCTAACGTTGCTTCAATACGTTGACGCATTTCGGCGGCTGCTTTATTGGTAAAAGTCACAGCAAGAATGTTTGATTCAGGAATGTTCTCTATCCCGATAAGCCAAGCGATACGATGGGTGAGGACGCGCGTTTTGCCTGAGCCAGCGCCAGCCAAGACGAGATAATTTCCAATAGGGGCTGAAACGGCTTCTCGCTGTTTATCATTTAAACCATCAAGTAGTAAAGAAAAATCCATGAATATCGCCTTTAAATTGTTTTTTTATACAGTTAATAAAGTCATTATAACGTAAAGCAATTAAGTTTTGGAAAAGTTTTGCAAAATGTTTTGATATTTAAAATATAAAAATTTACTATTAAGAGGTTTGTAAGTTTATAAAAACTTAATTTAGGTCTACATTTTATTATGTAGTATTTGCACAAAAGCTAAATTTTCAGCGATATGCGTAGTATCTTATGCATATCAAACGTGGACTTTCCCTCTACAAAAATCAAAAGTTTGTGCAACTGCTATACAATATTTACATTTTCTATAAGGATTAAATGATGAAATTATTAAAATTAGCTACTACGTCAGCACTTGCTGCATTATTAGTTGGTTGCGCACAAAGCAATAACTTAGATGCTCCTGCACCAGCTGTTGCACCTGTAAAAGAAGCACCAGTTACAGCGCCAGCAAAAGAATTTACATTAAGTGGAGACTTCTTATTTGATTTTGATAAATCTGTATTATCTGCTAAAGGTAAATCAACATTAAATGGTATTGCTAAAGAAATCAAAGATACAGGTGCTAAAAATGTAACGGTAACTGGTTACACAGACCGTTTAGGATCAGCTACTTATAACCAAAAACTTTCACAAGCTCGTGCAAATACGACAAAGGCTTACTTACAATCACAAGGTGTTTCAGCTAACATCAAAGCAGTTGGTCGTGGTGCAGCAAATCAAGTGAAAGCATGTAAAGGTGAAACAGGTCAAGCATTAAAAGATTGCTTAAAACCAAACCGTCGTGTACATATTATAGCAAGATAATAAATCCTGTAAGCTAAGATACAAAATTTAACTGTTATTCAGCTTAACAACCTACTACCGTAATAAAAAGCTTTGAATGATTATATTCAAAGCTTTTTTACTTAGTAAAAAGTATTGTGGACTAAATATTGAAAAGACGCTAGATAAGATAGAAGTGTTATTTAAAGAACGAAAAGATAAATTACTCCTTATAAAGCCTTGTGTTACAAGGGATCTTTATAATTTTGTTTCTTTCCGTCCTACTAAAACCAAAAGTCATGCCAGAATAACCACATTAGTGCGCTGCATTATATGTTTAATTCTCCATAAATCAAAATGAAATACGGGCTATCAAAATTATTTAGAAAAAATCAAAATAAATACTTTTAAAAAGTTACCTACTGAATTAATGTAAATGTCGCATAAAGATTTAACCAATTGAAAGAGCGGTCAAAAAATTGGCCGCTCTTTTCGTATTACATCTTATCTTTTTTCATATCATTTTTCATCATGCTGTCAGATTTCATTTTCATGTCATCCTTCATCATGCTGTCAGATTTCATTTTCATATCATCCTTCATCATTCTGTCAGATTTCATTTTCATATCATCCTTCATCATGCTGTCAGATTTCATTTTCATGCCATCCTTCATCATGCTGTCAGATTTCATTTTCATGTCATCCTTCATCATGCTGTCAGATTTCATTTTCATGCCATCCTTCATCATGCTGTCAGATTTCATTTTCATGCCATCCTTCATCATGCTGTCAGATTTCATTTTCATGCCATCCTTCATCATGCTGTCAGATTTCATTTTCATGCCATCCTTCATCATGCTGTCAGATTTCATTTTCATGTCATCCTTCATCATGCTGTCAGATTTCATTTTCATGTCATCCTTCATCATGCTGTCAGATTTCATTTTCATAGCCTTTTCACACCCCATTTTGTCTTTTAAACAATCTGTCGACTTTGATGAGGCGTAAGCACTTGTTACCCCAAATAAAATAGTTATACTAATGAGAGTACTTTTTAATATCGATTTTTTCATTCTTAGTTTCCTTCTATAAGTTATAGATTATATTTTGAACGAAGTTGATTCATTCATTGATATTAGACGAAGAGACTTTTCATTTCTTACAATTTTTTTAAAGGAATAACAATGCCTAATCAAATTTCTGAAAAGGAATTAAATGCAATTCGCCAACAGATGTTGAAATTTGCTAAATTACAATTGAGCAACCACGAGCTCGCTGAAGATCTTGTTCAAGAATCCTTCTTAAGTGCGTTTAAAAATATCAATCATTTTAAACGCGAGGCCGCATTTAAAACATGGGTGTTTGCTATTTTAAAAAACAAAATTATTGATTATCTGCGCCAGAAAGGACGAGTTGTTTTAGAAAGTGAAATAGAAGACGAAGACTCGCCAAATATGTTTTTTGATGAATCCGGGCATTGGAATTTAGCTTGTACACCTAGTAGGTTAAAAGACCATGAAGAAAACATTTACACTAAAGAATTTTGGCTAATTTTTGAAGCATGTCTAACTCATCTACCCGCTCAACAAGCTCGTGTTTTTATGATGCGTGAATTTTTAGAATTATCGTCAGATGAAATTTGCCAGAAAATGCAGTTAAGCACATCTAATTTACATACAACTCTTTATCGTGCTCGCTTACAGCTGCAATATTGTCTTTCCAGAAAATTATAAGGAGCTTCTATGCGCTGTCGTCAAGCAACAAGAATTATTTCAGATTCTCATGAGCGACCACTAACATCACAAGAAAAATTTAGTTTACGTATTCATTTAATGACTTGTTCCCACTGCCGTGATTTTAGGCAAAATTGTATCAAACTAAGATACTTAATGAAGGAATTTGCAAAAAATGCAAAAAAATAAGAGCTACCGAAATTAAAATAGGTAGCTTCATGAAGTTTATTAATTTTTCCACTTATTCAGGGGGGAGCAATGAAGAAAATGTTTGTGATCGTCTTTACAAATGATCTACGGACTTACTTGCTCTCTTTCCAAAAAGAAAATCAATCATCAAAACTTCCAAAACGACCGAAGGATTTAGGAATAGACTTACTAAAACTTTAAAAGAGGCGGAATAACCCACCTTTTTCTTTGCGCTGAATTTACAATCCAAGTGCAACAAAAAAAGAAGTACTCATCAACTAGAATATAATTTTGTTTCCACACAAAAACCACTTCCAAATGATGAGTACTTCCTACCGACATCTTACAATAAACGAGCGAGAAAAGATAATGATTTTACTCGCACAGGGCAAAAAACAAGCAGAAATTGCCAAAGCACTGGGACGTAGCTCCAGCACCATTTCTCGCGAGCTGAAACGACACGCTCTAGAAAGCTACAGTGCAACGAACGCACAAAACAGCTATTTGAAGCATCGTCAAAATAGCAAAGCACAGCGCAAATTAGAGCAGCCTGAATATTTCAATTTGGTGCAAGAAAAGTTTCTGACAGAAAACTGGTCGCCCGAACAAATCAGCGCACGATTAAAATTGGAAAAATCTGAATTATCCATTAGTTATTCAACCATTTATCGTGGTATTTATTCAGGGTTGTTTGATATAGGCGAACGCAAAGCCAGTCGCAAACTGCGCCACAAAGGCAAAACACGGCATACAAAAAATCATCATGAAAAACGTGGCAAAATTCAGATATCCAACCATTTGAACGACCGTCCCATTTCGGCGCAAAATCGCAGTCGCTTTGGACATTGGGAAGCCGATACCGTACTGGGTAAAGCGGGTGGAGCTTGTTTGCTGACGCTGACGGAACGCAAAAGTCGTTTTGAGTTGGTGAAGAAAATTCCTGCCAAAAAAGCCGAAGCAGTCCAAAAAGCCATGATTGAATTGCTGGATTCACATATATTGCGGTCAATTACGCCAGACCGTGGTAAAGAATTTGCCCAACATCGTTTGGTAACAGAAGCACTGGGTGTAGAATTTTACTTCCCCGAGCCGCATCAACCGTGGACACGGGGAACGAATGAAAATACAAATGGGTTACTTCGTGAATACTTTCCGAAGCACCAAGACATCAATCAGTGGAGCGAAGTTGATATTCAACAGGTGATCAATAAACTGAATTTACGACCACGTAAATGTTTAGGTTGGAAAACACCTTATGAAGTTTACTTCAAAAAATCGTTGCACTTGGTTTGACAATTCAAGGCAAAAAAACACTAAACTAGACCGCTTTCCAATCATAAACCGACATTAACCCCGCTAGGTTTAACCAATGAGAAAAGCTCTCCGCCATCTGTAAGAGAATACTTTTTATCTTTTGGTTTTGCTTTTTCTGTATTTGTAAGTGGTTTTGCTATTCTAGCTATTTTAGTAGGACGATTTCCTATGTTGCCTTGAGTGCTCCTACTAAACGTCCTACTAAAAGTCTATTATTTTGGTTTACGTGGAGAGACAAAGAGAGAAACAAAAAAGCCTCAAACCGTTGCGGTTCAAGGCTTCTTGTTACGTTCTGTTACGTTGGTTTATTTCAATTTGCTGGCGTCATCTGAATTATATGCAAAAATCCCTTGTTATACAAAGATTCTATTGGATTCAGAAATTCAATTAGGTACCAAATTAGGTACCAAAAAATTTACTGCCCTCGAATGTTGTTGAAGTTAGAGATGCCACATATACAAATAGCTTTCAAGAATAATAGACGATTACATATAAATCTTGCAGATTATAATAGGTTTAATGCATCTACTATATGCGAATCACATATACATCATAAGTTGATCTTGTTAATGAAATTCCTAGCTTCATTTTGGCTCAGACTATTCTATGATAGCGGATTATGTTTTCCTCGAAAACATAGCCATAATAGCGATAAATACTCCCTAAAAGAATAAAAAAACTTAACTACCCAACAATAAGCAGTTCAAAAAACAATCAATCAAACTTCTCCAATTAATTTTTTCTCGGAAAAATGCTCAATTTTTATACGGAATTATAAAGGGATTTTTTTGCCATTTGACTAGATAGATTTTTAATTAATGAAATCAAGAAGATATATTAAAAATTTTATTAGGAAAACATCTAATTATAATATAACAATAAACTAAAAAAGGCTTTTTAAATACCTTTAAAAGCTCTTTTCATTCCTTTTATAGACCTTTTATATTCCTTTTATATCAATGACTTACTGAATTAAATATATTGATTTTCATATGTAAGCTGGATAAGCTATTTAATAGTTCAACCAAGAACAAGTGATTTCAATTTTATTCAATGGAGAGTTTTTATGACTATGAGAATATTAAGACCTAAAGAAGTTATTAGTAAATTAGGAATATCAAAAAGTACTTTTTATGACTGGCAAAATGAAAAGTCAAAAAATAGATATAAACCCGACTTTCCAAAACCAATAAATCTAGGTGTTAACTCTGTGGGCTATTTAGAAAGCGAAATAGATGAGTTTATAACTAAAATGCTAGAGCAACGTAATATTTAAGAAAAGGGGGAAAATATGTATAGATTAGATAAAATAATAAACATTGGTATAGAGTATTACCAATTT
Organism: Actinobacillus porcitonsillarum; assembly: GCF_003101015.1. Classification (NCBI taxonomy): domain Bacteria; kingdom Pseudomonadati; phylum Pseudomonadota; class Gammaproteobacteria; order Pasteurellales; family Pasteurellaceae; genus Actinobacillus; species Actinobacillus porcitonsillarum. Next base: position 130,494 of record NZ_CP029206.1, read on the forward strand.
GGTACTGTAATTGTGGATAAACAAGAAAATTGCAGAAAATCTCACTTTAATGCCAGACATCTTGGCATGATGTATAGAATAGTTAAATCTTGCAATCTTTTGACCTGTATTAATTGCTACAATTATAAGTTATTAAAACTACAAAAAGAAATTATAGGTGCGCTGGAAAAAATCATAAAAGATGAAGAGATAGCATTGTTATTAAAGAATTTCAAACAAAATAAGGAAGATAGTCTAATTCATTGGATAGAAAGAAATAGGTATAAGCTGGATACTAAATTAGTAGATTTCAAAGCGATATTCTTAACTCTATCACCAAAGAATATTAATGCAGATATTACTTTTGAAAAAATAAACCAATTAAAAAATTATGCAAAATTAGTATATAAAAATATAAAATGCAGTTCAGGAGAATTTACCTTATTTGATTTTGAACCTAGCCATAATGGGGAAATTAATGTTCATAGTCATTCAATAATATTATTAGATAAAAATGCAATATTTACAAGTGATGGGAAAGATCTAAGATACAATGCAAATGGTAAAATCAGATCTATTCTATCTGACATTGGATATACGGAAGAAAATGAAACAGCTTGGATAAAAACATATTATGATTTATTTAAAATAATTGCATATATTACAAAACCAAGACCAGAAGGTTTTGATAAAAACATAGATACATTATCTTGGCTTAAAGTAGCTATATCACTTTATTATGATAATGGAGCGATTCGTCGATTTAGAAACTATACAATGACAGGCATATTAAGTCAGAAGAGAAGTCAAAATAATAAGGATATAAAACAAAATAAACTTCTCAGAGAAGTAAAAACAGCTATGTCGGTAAAGAAAGATGACTTCATTCAATTTTCAACATTTCAAAAGAAACTTCTTACCGACAAAATCAAAAAAGAAATAGCATACTCATATAATAATACTGGATTTATCATTTTGCCAAAATCAGAAAATGATGATATATACAAACATGTTGAACTGTATAAAAAAAGACCAGATGTTTTTGAAAAAACAAATGCGGATCCCGATAACACAAGGATCAGCTCGATTTTGAAAACGACTGGATTATCGGTATCTAAAATTAAAAATTTATTAATTACAACGCGAGATGGCATTGAATGTATAAATGGGCGTTTTAGAGAAACAAAATTAACTAAACGAAAAAATGGTAAATTTCAAAGGGTGTATTGTTGGCTTTAGCCAAATAAAGCTGGATAGCTTGATGTCTGCACAAGTGATCACTTCAGCTAAATGCTATATTAATCTTATTAATCTGCGGAAGCTCGATCTGCGACATAAAGGCAACCTATTGCTAAGTAGCCAATCCTATACATCACTATTTCGGCAAACAGGGATAGATATTGGCAAGGCAATAAATTAACTTAACGAAATAAGCATTTCCGCTTCAGATAAACAACAAACTTGAGAAATAAAAAAGTTGTAAGATGTGGAGAGTTGGAGGTGTAAGTTCTTTTTCATTTTTGTTCACCCAGTAAGTAAATTCTCTCTTATCTTTACGATAAGCCCTATTTCTCTAAAAAAACTGGTTGAACAAAATAAAAACGGGTGATTCCCCAAAAAGCAAATCGAGAATATTTGCCTAAATTCAGCAATATTCTAGATCAAGTTTTAGGCATATTGCAAGTATTAGCAACTAACTTTATTGTATATAGAAATAAAAAATCGCCATCACAGGCGATTTTAAAACTCAATAACAGTTACAACCTAACATGATTTATTTCTCTACACTCATGTTGCCCCAAATACCACAAATCAAATACAAGCGGTAGATTTACCACTAGAATTTGCAAAATTTTAATCATAAACAACCGCTTGTATTACACCTGTGTTCTACATTGTATGCTGTAAATAATTTTTATGATAAAGAAACCTGTATTTTCAAGGCTTCTAACGAGATCAAATTATAAACAGCATACTTTGTAAAACACCTCCCAATCCCTTATATTTTTTTACTTCCCGCAAGAAAATTTAGTATTTTTATAACTACAACTATAGGAAAAACATCAAAGAAAATTGATATAAAACTTATACTAAAATCAAAACCGGAAAGAATAACTATCATTATATAAAATACTACGGTAGCCAAAACACATTGAGATATAGCAATAAAAAGTTTTTTCATATCACTCAACTCCTTTATTACTATATTTTTCCAATTTTTTCTTTGCTTCATCAGTCAATATTGAATTAATACTACCTGACAGAGGTTCTGATAAAAAGCCTCTATATCCAAGAGCACTACCAACTGAAGAGGATATTATATTTTCCTTAAACGCTTCATTACCACTTTGATTTTTTAAAGTTATGCTAGATACCGTATTTATCCCTAAAGCCTGTAATGTATTTGTATTAGCTGTAATCCCTCCCGTTAATCCCGACTTCAAAATGTTATTTGCTGTTCCGATTAAGTTTGTTGGTGTGATGTCTTTTTTACCCTCTGAATAAGAACGGCTTTCAACAACAAGCTCTCCAACTCCACCACCGACAACACCTAATCCAAATTTCTTGGTGCCTGTATTTTCTATTGCATTATTTAAATTTCTGGTAATGATAGCTCCCGTATTATTAATATAAGTTGCTCCTACCTTCACATCCTTCCCTAACTCCCCAGCAACATATTTAACATCCCCACCAACACGAGCAACTTCGTTAGCCACTGCACCTGTTGCTTTAGCCGCTCCCATTGCGATCGGTTTTACGCCAAACACCATTGATGGAGAGCTATAAATAAGCTCCGCCGTTTCTGGATTTATTCCCGTCAAATCAGCTAACGCTGTTGCGCCGATTGTTGAGTGATATTTGCCCGAATATATTGTTCTTGCACCTGCCACTGCATTATCTACACCATACGCAGCAATTGGCACACCTCCAACACAACCCATTCCCGTTTCGCATATACCTACACCAAAAACAGTTGCTGCTACACCTCCAACCGACTGAGCTGCTCCTCCTACTCGTGTCAGCACCTGCAGATTTGCATCATCGTAATCTTTGGCTCGGTAAACATTATTGTAATTAAACATTGGTTTTAATGTGCTGGCAGCAAAAGCGTCATCACCAATCGTTCCCACTTGTTTAGAAAGCAATGCTCTTTCACTCGCAAATTCCGCACTATTCCCCAAATCTTCCAACGCCTTCGCTTTGGCATACTCTGGATCATCACTTGGAATTTGAGCCGAACAATGTACTAAAGCACAAGCTGCCGCCGTTAAACGCGCTTCTTTTTCTTTATCTCCATTGGCAAGATCTTTAATTCTCTGTTTTTCCTCAGGGTGCAACTGTCGATTAAACTTCTCCGTTCTCCACGCCATCTGTGCCGATTGGTTTACTGTGTTGCTATCACCGCCTAAACTCGCACCAATTAACGCACCCAAGCCTGCCGCACTTGCCTGTTGAATCGCATTGCGTTGGTCTGCCGTTAAAGCGGTGTTTTCTTGCAGATAATTTGCAATTTCGGTGTTGATGTATTCACTGCCCATTGCTGAAAGGGTACTAGCTGCAGTGTTGCCTCCGCCGACTTTCGCTGAGAGGTAGCCAATCAAGCCGTGCAATGCGATTTTTTGTGGGCTGCCGTCTTCCCAGTTCATCATTTTGGCTAAATCACCGACCGCTTTTGCTCCCATTTCTGCCACAATTTGGGTCGCTTCTTGGCGTTCCTGCAGAGCTTGTAAATCCTGCTTCTCCAGTTTTTGGTTCGCATTTGCCACATCTCGGTTTAGGCTTTGCAAGGTTTCTTCTGCCGTTTTGCCAGTGAGGGATTTTTGTTTCTCGCTGTCGGTAATTTGTACGTTGATAAACGTTGCTTCGCTTCCAGCTGTGCCGCTTCGCTGTAAATGTTTTGACAGCCTACAAGCGGTAGATTTACCACTAGAATTTGCAAAATTTTAATCATAAACAACCGCTTGTATTACCCCTGTGTTCTACATTATATGCTTTGTGCCCCCCACTCTATGTTCTATGTGGAATATTTAGCCATAATTTCATCAAAAGATTTTAGGCTATCCAAAAACTCCTCAAAATTATTTGCCACAGGGAAAAGCAGCATCTTCCCTGTTTTTTCATCATACTCATCATGAATTACAATACAAATCTTTGGTTCATCTCCGTTTGGATCCTCTCGATAATCAAAACAGATAAAGTCCCCATTTCCTGTACGAGCAAATGAATACACAGCTTCATAACCATAAGTTGGATCATCATAAATATATTGTCTACAGATATTTTGAGGATCTGGGTTCTGTTCAGTTTCAAAGCTATCAAAACCAATAGCAGCCATACCATCTTCTTTATTATAGCTATCATAATAAGTAATATAACTAGGTTCTACCGAAAGATTATTATGTTTCGATATCAATTCAACATATAACTTAGGAAACTTGATATTAAAAATATTTTCAACGTCTTTAATGATTGAAATATCAACTGTGCCATTATCATATGTAATTTCTAAATTTCTAAATTTCATATTATCTCCCCTCACTTAAAGATGCTTCACCAATATGCTTCACTGCATCATGAATATTTGTAGGTAATAATTGCATATTATTAGGGCTACTTTGAGCATTATGATGCCATGTATATTTATCAATTTGAGCTTTACCTGAATAAATATCTTCTAGTTGCCTTTGAGTAAATAGATTTTTATTGACTTTACCTTGCTCTATTTCTTGCTTTAATGCAAGAGTTGCATTTTTCATTTCAAGCTCTCTCCTTACTTTACTAGATAAATTTTGATAATTTTTAGGCTTCTCAATTTTTGTGGTAAATGTCGCCACATCATCAAAAACAGGTAAGCCTCTCGTATCATACGCAATATTTGCGAGCAGTTTTGTATTACCAAATTCATCAGGTTTAGAATGAACTTGAATTGCTTTGCCACCTTCTGATTGAATAATCTGAACACTTTCTCCCGTTTTTAAGGTTCGTTCTGTAACTGTAGAGCGTGTATTTTGAACAACCGTGGTCGATTTTACATTATGCTCTCCAAATTTATCTTCAATTTTTGCTCTTGTTTGTTTTGGATTATAAATAGCTCTTTTATTGGAGGAATTATTTATATCCTCTTTAGCAAGTAAATGCACTGCACCAAGGGCTAATTCAGCTCCTTTTTCTAAACCACTTTGTTGAGCTTTCAAGACTTCAATGGTTTTCGCATTTTCTTCTTCAACTAACTGATAGAATTTTGTTTGTTCATCTGCAGGTAAGCCACTCAGCCAATTGTTGAATGCTCCAGATAATTCATCTGCAAAACCAACAGCACCCAATAATTCATTCGGTACTGTTGCTCTACATTCAATATCACAATTAGCCACCAATTCAGCGCGTTGTTTTTCACTTAACTCTTTAAATCTCTGATGAACTTCCTCAACACTCTCACCATTTTGAATAGCTGCTTTTAATGCTTTTTGGTATTGATAAACATCTTTAAGGGAAAGAGCATTATTCTCCACCGCCCGTTTTCCAATCTCAGCCCCTGCAATACCGCTTACCGTACTATCACCCACCAAACCACCGCTTAAACCAGCCGCAATTTGGCTTAGGTTTGATACGTTTTGTTTTTGGCTGTCGGTTAGGTTTTCCGGTTTTTCCGTGCCGTAAAGCGTTTGCATAATCAGTGGAGCTGCTGCTTCTGCCGTTAAGGCACCGAGTGCACCAGCTGCGGCGTTGTTGCCTGTGATATGAGCTTCCACTGCACCTAATACCGCGTGAGCGATTAAGTTAGCTTCTTTATTATCGCCGGTTTGCGCTTTAATCAGCTTGTTCAGATATGGCGAAACCGCTCCCACCGCAGCTTGGTTTACACTGCCTGTTGCCAAGCCTTGTAGGGCTGCCGTGGCTGCTCGAACACCCATTTGCAAGTTACTACCTAAGCCGTATTCCGCTTCAATCGCTTGGGCTTGGGCTCTAAGTACGGTGGCTTTTGTCGGGTTTTCTTTTTCGATGGCGTCCGCTTCTTGGCGCTTTTTAGCCGCTTCTTCAAGCTTATCGCCCACCGCAAATTGCAACCAGTCTTCCGAAATCTGCCCAATAGTTTGCACCATTTCTTGACGTTCTTGTGCTTTGGTTAAGTCTTGCTTATCCAGCTTTTGGTTCGCATTTGCCACATCTCGATTCAAGCCTTGCAAGGTTTCTTCCGCCGTTTTGCCAGTGAGGGATTTTTGTTTCTCGCTGTCGGTAATTTGCACGTTGATATTTGAACTAATCGCTGCTTGTGTTTGGCTGCGTTCGCTTTCGTTTGTGTTGCCTAAGGCACTTAATGCCGCTCCCACTGCCATTGTTGCCATTTGTGTCATATCCGAACTTACACCGGCGCTGACCGAGCTGACTTTAATATCACTACGATTTTCAATGTTTTCTGTCGTAAGCGTGCCGGTTTTTAAGCTGTGGTTTGCTTTGTCGCCTTGGGCATTGATAATGCCGCCTTTTAAGTGGGTGTTTTCTTCAACGTTGATAGTCGAGCTTTCTTTAATATTAAAGCCCGATTGTTGATTGACCTGCGCATAATCCACATTAGCTTTGGTGCGGCTACCTTGAGCTGACACACTCGAACCGCTGCCGTAAATGGCAACTGAAGCACTTACACCACCTTGCGTTTGCTTGCTGTCATATTTTTCAATATCTTGCACGCTTTCAATATGTAAGTTTTTTGTGTCCAGCGCTAAGTGGTTGATGTTCGCCGTTGCGCCTTTTAAGGTAGTGGTTTCTTTCGCTTTAATCGTTAAACGGTCGGCGTTGATTTCCGTGTGGTTTTGCACCTGCGAGTCGCTGTTTGAATGCCCTTTGCCAACACTTGCTGCACCTTCAATGCCTAAACCGGTCGAGCCGCCCGATTTACCAACAAACACGCCCACGCTCCAACTGCTGTTCTTGTTGTCGCTGCGGTTGCTTTGAGTGTCTGTTGTGCCAAGTAAATTGATGTTACTGCCTTCAATAGTGGCTTCTTTTGCGTTGATTTTTGAGCCAACAATGCTGTTATCGCCCTCTGTTGCCCGAACAGTGACCGCACCGGCACTTAACTCACTGCCTTGGTGAGTGGTTTGTTGGGTATGGCTGGTTGAAACGGATTTGCTTGCCCCAATACTCACCGAGATTTTCGCATCGCTATTGGCTAACCCTTCGCTGACACTGCCCGCTTTTTGTATTGCGTCAATCGCTTTGCTGGCTTTTTGCACCGTCTCAACCGCTTCATTTGCGGCTTTCACTTTGAGCAGTTGACTTAAACGCTCGTCTTTGACTTGCTCCGAACGTTTTAGGCTGCTTTGCACTGCCATTGCGGCATCGGTGACCGCTGAACTAAACGCAATCGTCAAGCCCGATTGTTTATACTCGTGGCGTTCTTTTGAACTTAACTCATCTTGGCTTGCACCAATGTAAGTCGATTTACCTTCAATCGTAATAGCTTTGCCAAGCTCTTTGGAGGCAATTAAGTCTGTGCCTGATAGATGGGCATGATTACCGGCTTTTACGCTTACATTGCCCGACACACTGCCCAGCGTACTGCGTGCTTGACTTTGTTGCCAGCCTTCCGCTTCACTTTCGTGGGTTTCGGATTTTTTACCAAAAGTAATGCCAATACCACCCGAGAACATGCCCGACTTCGATTTTTGCTCAAAATGCGTGTCTTTAAAGTAATTCGTATCGGCAGAAATACTGACATTATTGACCGCTTGTAGGCTTAAATCCTTATCGGCAATCGCTTGAAGATTTTTAGCTTTCAGGTCATTGCCGGCAGAAACAAGGATATCGCCTCCGCCCAATGTGGTGCCAACTTGGGTTTTATCTTGATAGGTATCTAAGGTCGTTTTTTTCGAACTGCCGAATGCACCACCGCTTTTTGTGTGATGGTATTCCGTCAGCGCACTGGAGGTTGTTGCGGAACCCAACACCACATCATTTTCCGCTAACAAGGCTAAGCGTTGCTTCGCTTCCAACTGCGCTGCTTCGCTGTAAATGTTTTGACCACTTAGTACCACATCGCCTTTGCCTTGCACACGGCTGACTTCCACACTTTGTACCGCTTCGTTACGATAGTGATTGCCTCCGCCCATTTTCTCATCAAAGCCCACCGATAAAGCGGTCAGATTAAGGTTGTTTTTTGCAGAAAGATAGGTTTGACCTTGTCCGTCATTGATGATGTCTGCTCCGGCAAGATTAATGTTGTGCGCTTGGATTTGTAGCGTGCCGTCTTCGCCTTTGACGTGTAACAAGCCTTTGCGACCAATGGTAGTATCGGTACGTTGATAGCCTTGTTCATTAACTGAGGTGGTATGTGTTTGACTTGTATGATTAAAGTTACCAGCAACATTAAGCAATATCGCTCGGTCGGCTTCTAGCGTGCCACCGAGGTTTTCCATATCGCCACTCACCTTGCCCACAATCGCCCCACCACTGATGTTGCCGCTGTTGCGAATGCTCTCGCTGTCAAACTGCACCAACTCCCGACCAGCCACCGTACCACTGTTAATAAACTCGCCACCTTTGTGAATCACTTTGTTACCCGAAAGCAACGTGCCATTGCCCGTGATGTCGCCTTTTTTCGCCAATGCGTACACTTTCGGCACGAGCACATTTTCCACCTTGCCGTTCGGTAAGGTCACTTGCTCGCTCTCCAGCCATACAATATCAGCCGTCAGCTGTGCCACTTGGTCTGATGAAAGGGCTATCCCCGGGCGTAAATTAAATTTTTGTGCAAAAGTGATACCGGCATCCATCAAGCCACGATATTGGCTGTCAAAATCCGTATAATTTCCGACAAAATTTCTGCCCGTTAAGCGGTTGATTTGCTCACGCACCAAACGCTGCTCATAAAAACCGTCGCCTAAGCGTTTTTGCACCGCATTCGGTTCATAGCGCAAGGCGTTGAACATATAATCCGAGCTTAACCAACGTTTTTGGTTGGTAAAATCCGGGTCGGTTTCAACAAGTACACGGTTGGTCGGATTTGCATTAACCCGATACAGCACATTCTGCGGAATCACTAAATTCGGCTGAATGCTCCGCACTTCTTGCTGTTCATTCAGCGCAATGCGTACCAGTGGGCGAGCCGGAGTATTGGCATTGTTATTCACCACTGTGGTCGGTTTGAAGGCATTACCACGCAAGGTTTGGAAGGCATCTTGCTTCCCTGCCGGCGTTTGAACATCCACCGCCGTCCCGTTGCCCGACCAAGCATCTAATGCATCCACCCGATGCACCGTTCCGCCCAATGAGGTAAACGAAGCCGAACCGAGCGAGTTTAATCCCCCCAGCGTTTTGTTCCCTTGTGCAGAGAGCACGTCATTCTGTACGCTCACATTGCTTAACGAAAGTTGATGAAGCGTTTTGTTTTTGAGTGAATCATCGGTTTGTTTGTTGTCAGCATAATTTACGTATTTTTCTGTTCGAACCACCTGCATATCAAATGGCGTTTCGATAATGCGGGTGTAATCACCTCCATTTTCCCATTTACGTTGGAAATAACGTCTTCTTCCTCCACGCCATTTATCGAAAGTAAAGACTTTATCGCCCGTATCGGTAATACGGTGTAAGCCTTTCTCATCTTCATTTTTAATTTTATTTTCGAGCAACATATCTTGACCAGCAATCACCACACTGCGATTATTCACAAAAGATTGGCTATTGGCTTCTAAATTTCCGCCGGCAATAATTTGCCCAGCAACAGTCGTCAAAACTTTGCTTTCATCTTCACGGCGATTTTTAAGAGTTATTTGCCAAAAATCACGAAAATACTGCTGCCCCAAAGCTTTACTTAGATTTTGGTTATGTTCTTCAATTTTTTTATCTACTGCATCAAGAATGGCTTCATTCTCTGCCACCCAATCGTTATAAGGTTTAATACGGTTTTGGTAATAATCCCATTTTTTCTCTGCTTTGGTATAAGTTGCTAGAGCTTGCTGATAGCTATCCATTCTTAATTGGAAATCTGCTTCGCTCTCATTTTCCAAACGTATCGGTTTTTCCGGCGCAGTGCCAGGCTCTTCTGGTACGTTGAAAATATCTAATTCATTGGTTTTCGGATCAAGGCTAAACCAATCTTCTTCTTTGTAACCTTGTGAGGCAAGCTCATCAAAAGAGAAAATGGGTGAAGGTCTGCTTGGTGCAGGAACACCGGCATATGTCCAAATCGGGCTATCAAGTCCATAGTTTCCAGCAGGAATATAGGTGCAATTTTTTGCTCCATCAGAATAGGAATCGCAACGCATTTGGTTACGACTTGCTAATAACATATCCGGGCGAATTGTCTCGCCGGCACTTAAAACGGTAGGTTCGACATTATTGAGGTTATAAACCAATTGCCCTGCTCGACTCCAACCAGCCCAGCGGAGTAGCTCCATTGGGATATGCTTATATTCTGAGGAAATTTTTGAAAAATCATCTCCTTTGTCATTCTTATAATAAGTCGGTAAATTCCCTCGGCTGTCTCGGTGCATTGGAATGATATAGGTTTCATTCAGCGGGTTTTCCGAAACTTTCGTAATCTCGGTTACTTTTTCATCTTTTTTAACGTGTGCTGCCGTAAAATGCGTATTATTGTTATAAACCTTATCCACCCCAAAACGAATACGGCTTTCAGACTCAATCACACTACTGTTATTACGTAATACTTCGGCTTTCCCTTCTGCTTGATGATGCCCGTTTAAGATGCGACCAAAGCTCATATCGCCCACACTGAAAAGTGTTGCGCCCACTTGGTTATCTGAAAGGTAATAGCCGGTGTTATTCTCGATTTCTCGTGCGCCAATATCTAAACGCCCACGTGCAGCCACCACCGCAGAGAGAATTTCGCCGTTGCCGTAATCTTTATCGCGGTTTTCAAACTTATCCGCTTGCAGAGCAATATTATCGCCATAAATGCGTCCTTTGCCCGTGTTGGTTAAACGACCGCCCACCTTAATCACGGTTTGGGCATTTTCATCGGCACTCACGCTGTTGATTAACCCTTCATTGGTTAAATCGCCTTTTGCAGTAATGTGCGTGTTGGCACTACTGATGCGCCCATCAATACGATTGGTAATATGGTTGGCATTTAAGGTAACTTGCTCATCGGCATATAAGTTATGCTGATTGGTCAGATTACCTGCCGTGCTAATGGATAAGCTTCGGTCGGCATTGATGTGGTTATTTGTCACAAAATCTTTTTGCTGGCGAATCGTAATATCTCGCCCTTCAATATGCCCGTTGGTCGTCACTTCATCTGCAAAAAGGGAAAGCGAATCCACCGCTTGCAAACGTCCGTTTTGGTTGTTAAGCGTCAGTGCTTTACCCTGAATCGCGACATTGCCACCACCGGTTATTTCGCCTTGCTGATTATTCAGGTTCGATTGTATCTGTAAATCGCCTTGCACACGGCTATGAATTTTCCCTTGTTGGTTATCCAGCACCTGCGCTGAAATCGTTAGTGCCGAGGCTAGAATCCCTTGGCTCATTTTTTCATTCGTGGATTGAGTTTGGCGGTTATTCAGCTGTGCGGTATGAATAGACAAGACATTGCCGCTTTCAATAAACGAGCCGGTGTGACTCACTTTTGGGTTGTTGATATCCGCCGTTGCATTCAGCACCAGTTTATGTTGGGTACGAATTTCGCCGCCTCGGTTATCAATCTGGTTCGCTTGGATTGCCATTTCGCCCAAACCGTGGATTTTGCCCAGCTGTCGGTTATCCAATAAACCATTGACGTGAATGTTGCCTTGGTTTTCAGCATAGAGCGTGCCTTGTTGGTTGTTGAATGAATCGCTTTTGATCACAAACGTATCTTTGCTGATCACGCTGCCGTTTGCATTATCAAGGGCTTGCTTCACGTTTATGTGAAGTAAACCTTGCTCGTTGTACACTAAACCTTGTTGATTGTTTAAGGCATTCGCTTCAATGGTCGCTTGCTGTTTGGCTGTGATATTACCCAGCGTATTGTCTAAGGTGGATACGGCAGAAAGTGATAGAGTCCCTTCCGTTGCTCGAACTTGTCCTTCACGGTTATTGACTTCATTCGCTTTTATATTGAGCGTTTCTTTAGATTTCACTTGTCCTTTCGCATTGTTCAAATTGCCTTGCACTTGGACAGTGAGAGCTTGGCTGCCTTGCAATAAACCGGCTTGGTTATCAATGGCTTGTGCGGTAAGGGTTGTTGATTCCCCACTGATTCTACCTTGGCGATTAGTGATATTTTCACGCACCGAGACTTTTTGTCCGCCTAGCGAAGCCAATACCCCCGAGTCATTTTCAAGGTTTCGTGCGTTCAAGGTTTGCGCCTGTTGGCTTAATAAATAACCTTGTTGGTTCAGGAAATTTTGCGTTGTTAAAGCTAACTCGCCTAACGCAATAATCCCTTTATTTTGTGCAGAATTTTGTGCAGAGACTTGCGTTTGTTGGTTATTCAAATTGCCTTGATGTGTGTGAATCGTCATATTTTGGCGACTTTGAATCAAACCGGCGGTGTTATCTAAATCGCCGCTTTCAAGCGTCAAATTCGCGCCGGCACTTAACTTCCCTTGTTGGTTTGTTAGAGCTTGTTGGTGGGTGGTGATCTGAAGATTACCTTGCTCTGCCACAATCGCCGCCTGATTGTTATTGAGCTGTCCGCTGCTAAGCGTTGCATTTTGCTTAGCAATGATTTCACTTTGCTGATTATCAAGCTGACCGGCAACTGTAATGTGCAGATTTTCTCCCTGTATTAAGCTGCGGTTGGTAGAAGAGATTTGACCGCTTGCCGTTAAATTGAGCGATTGATTCGCCTGAATCACGCCGCCCTCTTGCTCAAGAGCAATGAGATCCGCTTGCAGATTTTTTGCATCCACCACACTTTGATGGTTACGCACGACACCGGCATTTAAACGTAAATCCGCCTCAGACTTCATCACACCCAATGTGTTATGCAATGTCGCACGCCCCAAATGAATGTCGGCTTGTTGCGTAGATTGAATATGACCTTGCTGATTATTTAACTCACCGGCGGCAATCGTTAAAGCTTGCTGGCTGATAATTTTACCTAATGTGTTATCCAACGATTGCTGGTGCGTATTTAAACTGACACCGGTTTTCCCTTGCACCAAGCCGTTTTGGTTATTTAATGCGCCACTTTCAACTTGGAGTTGTTGGTTAGCAACCACTTTACCGTGCTGATTATTGATCTGCTGTTGTTGGGTGTTAAGCGTTAAATTGCCTTGCTCAGCAAGCAATAAACCTCGTTGGTTATCTAATGCTTGGCTCGTTATCGCAAGATGATGAGTCGCAGAGATTTCACTGTCTGTATTAGTTAATGCCTGCTGAACCGTTAAGGTCGCATTATCTGCCGCGATCACACTTTTTTCTGTTGATTGGAGTGAGCCGGCATTGAGGGTTAATTCGCCTGCACCAATTTGACCTGCCGTTTGCTGTAAACTTTTCGCAACCGTTAAAGTCACCTTTTTTGCACCTGAAATGATCCCTTGACTGTTCTCAAGATGTTGAGTCGTCAGCGATAAATCTTCATTACTTTGCAAACGACCTAAGCGATTGGTTAATGCCGTGCTATTCAATTGCACAGATTTAGCGGAAATCACACCTTGGGTATTATCCAATTTACCTGAATCTATCGTTACATTGCCAAGCGCTAAAATACCTTGATATTTCCCTTGGATTTGTTGGTTATTTAACGTGTTTCCATGCGTATTAATCTTGATATCTTGCTCGCTATAAAGCAAACCTGCCTGATTCTGCAATTCGCCTGAATTAACCATCAGTTTACCTTTCGCAGTGATTTGACCTCGGGTATTATTCAACTGCTGTTTTGGGGTCTGAATAGCGATATTTCCTCCAGCACTATTGATAACCCCAAGCAGATTGTTTAAGCCCTGACTTTGAACCGTGAGATCCCCAACCGTATTTAAACGGCTTTGTTGATGACTGAACTGCCCTGAGACTTGAATATCTGCCTTCGTTGCCGAGATCAAACTACCCTCATCGCTCGTTAAACGAGCTGCATTTAACAACAGTGTATCCGCCCCAAGCTGCCCGGCTGTTTGTGTAAAATGATCAGCAACAGAAATATTAGCGACTGTTTTCCCTGAGATGATCCCTTCCTTGTTTTCAACTGACTGTGCAACAAACGTCAATGCCTGATTTGCTTTGATCAAACCTTGCGTGTTATCAACCGCACGAGCATTTAATGTTTGTGCTTCTCGGCTTGCAATATAACCTTGTTGATTAACCAAATCTGCGCTTTTTAGCGTCAATTTACCCAATGCCACAATCCCTTGTTCTGATGAAAGAGTATTCTGGTTGGTTAATGTTTGATGATGGGTATCAAGCCAAATATCACTTTCGCTATGAATTGCACCTTGGGTGTTATCTAATTTTCCGCTATTTAACGTCAGCGTAGATTTTGAGCGAATTTTACCGGCGGTATTATCAAGCGTTTGTTGATGGGTATTGATATCGGCACGACCTTGTAAACTCTGAATGTCCCCTTTTGTATTATTTAATGCTTGGCTTGAAATCGTTAAAGCTGCCGTTTTCGCTTGAATCAAGCTGTTGCTGTTATCTAACTGATTCGCCATGGTCAAATCCGTTTGATTTGCCACGATACGGCTATGCTCACGGCTGTTCAGATTTTGAGCCGAAAGCGTGATACGCTCCGCCTCAACCGTGCCTGCCGTTTGGCTTAAATTCCCAGTCAGTGCTAAGGTTGCCTGTTGGGTGGCATTGAGCATGCCGTGGTGGTTAGTCAGGTTTTGTGCGTTTAAGGCGAGGTTTTGTTGGGTATAAACCAAACCTTGGTCATTATTGACGTTCGTGGCAGTAAGCTGCTGATTGCCACCGCTGACTACTCGCCCTTGTTGGTTAGAAAAATTGGACGACTGAATATTTAATTGCCCCAACGCTACAATGCCTTTGTCTTGTGTTGCCGTGAGCGTTTGTTGGTTCGAAAGTGCTTGCCCATGGGTATTTATCGTTACATTTTGGTGAGATTGAATTAAACCGCCGTCATTAAGCCATTCGCCTGACTTAATCACAACGTCTTTCTCCGCCACCAACATGCCTTGTGTCGTATCAACCTTACCTTGAGCAGCATTGACCGTCAGTTTGCCTTTTGCCAGCAAACGCCCTTGTTGGTTATCCATTCCCTGTGCATTAACCGTTAAATCCCCTTGGGTTTTAAAAGTACCGCCACGATTTTGCAGTTTATCGGCAACATTGAGCTTTAATTCGCCGCTGCCGGTTTGCTCCCAAATGGCACCTTTGGTATTCAGTGAGCGTTGTTGGGTGGTCAGCGTTTCCGCCTTCAGCACGCTGTTTTGGGTTTGAAGTTGGGCTGGCGTGGTAAGATTGAGCGTTTTTTCCGCCATCAGCACGGCATTATCCGCTTGAATGTTGCCCGCTTTCGCCTGTACATTCAGGGCATAGGCGTAGATTTGGCTGTTATCGAGGTTCGCCTCAGCAGCATTGACTTGGACATTCGACGCCAACACTTTGCCTTGTAACGTGCTTTTTCCGGTCGTGTTGACTACAATCGATTGCCCTTGGGCACTCGCTTTTTCAAGAGTACGGGTTTCGCCGTTTGGAGTGTCTTGAATCTCTACACCGGCGGCAATTAAGGACGAGGTTGAAGCGGTAACCTTGGGCGCCTTGTAGGTAATACGCCCTTTTGCCACCGTTTCGCCTTGTTGCGTGATCGCTTGATGTGCCGTTTGATGAATATTGCCACTACGAGCCACCACCGAGCCGTCTTGTTGAATATCAGCTGCTGTGTTAAAGGTTATGTCGCCTTGGCGGTTTTCGATTTTGCCTCGGTTTTCAATGCCTTTTGTGCCTACCAGTTGAACGGCGTGGTTGGCATTTAACGTACCGGTATTGACAATGCGACCTTCGCTGTCAATTTTGAGGGTTTCCGCACTCGCTCCAATATGTCCTGCATTACGTACCCCGACACCGTGTTCAGTACCGATAAGGTGGATTTTACCTGAGTACATACCACCTAGTTCGCCGACATCGATAGCAAATTGTGGCTGACTTTCTGTTGCAAGCGGTTGGTTTGTGTGAATAATTTGCAAATTTTCAGGGCTTTCTGACCGCTTGATGGTATTTTTACCTGTTACCACCTTGGCTTCTTTTTTCGACCAAATACCTGCATTGACTTCTGTCTCTCGAGCAATAATCTCCGTATAATCGACACGGCTATTGTCTAACCCTTTACCTGAAACTTTGACCTTACCTTTTTCCACCACAAAACTGTCAAGGTGACCGTTTTTAATTTGCGGTTTACCTGTGGTGAGAGTTGCTCGGTCGGAGTTAATGATGCCACAACCTTCGCAATGTAAACCCGATGGGTTGGCGATAATCACATCCGCTTTTTTACCTGCTACTTCCACATAGCCTTTTAAAACGGATGGGTCGGATGAATTCACCTCATTTAGAATGACCTTCGCTTCACCTTTTGCCAAATAAGGGTTGCCCGTAATTAAGCCACCTTGCTGTGTTTGCACATTGGTGCGACTATTGTTAAGAATTGCACCTTTGGTATCGACATCAAATTTTGAATATTTATTATGTGAAAGCCCTTTGTCGTTCGGGGTTTGAATATTGACTTGCGGTAAACCGTTTGCCGTTTGTAGCACTATTGGTTGTTGATTTTTCGGGGCAGATTTATCGGCTTGAATAATCAGATTGGCTAATGCCGAATCAGAAAATGCCACAAAGCCTAATGCACAATAAAGGCTAAAGGTAAGCGGTCGGATTTGGGCAAAAATTTGCGATAAGCTAAAAGCGGATTGTTCCGTAGATTTACCTTCTGATTTTGCTAATTCAGACGTCACCACTAGGCGTTGAAGGGTTTTACTAAAAATCACACGAAAACATTTTTTATTCATTTTTCACTCCGAGACATCAAAAATCAATGAAAGACAATCAGCCATTAAAAACTGTATCCAATATTAAAACCTGCTACCGCATCCGAGGTTCTAAAGCCTTCAGGCTTACGGACAGGTCTGCCGACAAAGACATCATAATAAAATCCACTGAAGCCACCTTTTAAGCCTAGTGCAGCACCCATTAAATGATGCCCTAGTTGTGATGCGGTTGACCAACCCATCACTCGTCCACCATCTAAGGCGAGATAAAGCTGATGTCCTTTCTGATTCACATTCCAAGCTAACTCGTTACGCCATAACCAACCTCGCTCACCGGATAAAGTCAGCTCGCCATCAAAGCCACGCACCGTATAACGCCCGCCGATACTAAAACGGTCTTGGGCAATCAGCGGTGTTTTATTCCATTGTGCATTCCAACTACTTTGATATTGCCACGGTTGTTCGCCTAACATAAATGGCTTGGTTAGCTCAATGGAGGCGGTAATTATTTTAGGACGTGACGTACCTTCTCCCCAAAGCTCTTCAGGTGCTTCAAGCGACCCCCTTGCACCTGTACCTCGCTTATAATTTGCCGATAGCTCAAGGGTTGCATCACCGATATATTCCTTATGAGAAATGCCTGCTTCCCATCCCGCCATACGGCGTTTTTGTACCTCAATTTCCGCACCGTCAATATAATTTTGCGATTGACGAGACCAAAACGAGCCTGAAATCGAGGTTTTGCGTTTGCTGTCACGGTAGAGTAAATAAGAAAGTGTCGCTTTGGTGGTATTACTTTCACCAGCATACAGGTAGTTATTGTCAAAGGCACCGAAGACTTCTTGATGGTAGCGGTTATAGGTTTGTGAGGCAGAAAGTGTCCAATAACCAAATGGGATAGAATAGTAAAACGTGAGATTTTTAGTCGCACGCTTTCCGTCTTCATCATCGCTACTTTTTAAACTGTGGGTGAAACTGGTATAAAACAGGTCATTGGCTGAAAACAGGTTATCCCAAGAGAGTGTACCTGAAGCTTGGTATTTACCTGTTGAAGTAGAGCCTGAATCATCTAAACCGAGATTAACACGGAAAGGAAATGCTTGTTGGTAGCTGATTTTAATATCGCTGACACCGACATCCGTTTCACTCGGTAATATCTCAATATTGGCTTCGGCGGTCGGAACACGTTTGAGATTTTCAAGGGACTGCTCAATCTCCCTGACATTTAAAACATCGCCTTTTTCAAAAGTAAGCCCCGTTAATGCATGCAAACGTGTGAAGCGTGGGACATTGCCACTGTCGGAAACTAACGTATTCCCCACCTTACCCGCAATCATCGTGAGTGTTAACGCCCCTGAGCGCAAATCTTGCTCTTGGGTTACCACCCGTGTCGTAACATAACCTTTTTCAATGATACTATTTTGAATTTGCTTCATTAAAATACCTAGACCTTCACCACCAAAACAGTGTGGTAAGGTCAAGTTTAAATCGTGAGCGGCTTTATCAAATGCCCACTGGAATTGGCTTTCAGAGGAAGAGGGCGTAGTGGAGTAATCGACGAGACTAATACGATGGATGGGATAGCAGGGCATTTCGTGGTTTGATAATGTCAACCTTTCCTGATTGGTGGTATCTAAACGTACATCAGATTGAGGTTGCAATATTTTATCTTGTGCTTGTTGAATGTGTTGCTGTCGTTGTTGCTGCGTAGCACTGATGAATCCCCTAATGATTTTGGTAAAAATCATTAAGTTAAGGTGGATACACATCTTGTCATATGATCAAATGGTTTCGCGAAAAATCAATAATCAGACAACAAGATGTGCGAACTCGATATTTTACACGACTCTCTTTACCAATTCTGCCCCGAATTACACTTAAAACGACTCAACAGCTTAACGTTGGCTTGCCACGCATTACTTGACTGTAAAACTCTCACTCTTACCGAACTTGGCCGTAACCTGCCAACCAAAGCGAGAACAAAACATAACATCAAACGAATCGACCGATTGTTAGGTAATCGTCACCTCCACAAAGAGCGACTCGCTGTATACCGTTGGCATGCTAGCTTTATCTGTTCGGGCAATACGATGCCCATTGTACTTGTTGACTGGTCTGATATTCGTGAGCAAAAACGGCTTATGGTATTGCGAGCTTCAGTCGCACTACACGGTCGTTCTGTTACTCTTTATGAGAAAGCGTTCCCGCTTTCAGAGCAATGTTCAAAGAAAGCTCATGACCAATTTCTAGCCGACCTTGCGAGCATTCTACCGAGTAACACCACACCGCTCATTGTCAGTGATGCTGGCTTTAAAGTGCCATGGTATAAATCCGTTGAGAAGCTGGGTTGGTACTGGTTAAGTCGAGTAAGAGGAAAAGTACAATATGCAGACCTAGGAGCGGAAAACTGGAAACCTATCAGCAACTTACATGATATGTCATCTAGTCACTCAAAGACTTTAGGCTATAAGAGGCTGACTAAAAGCAATCCAATCTCATGCCAAATTCTATTGTATAAATCTCGCTCTAAAGGCCGAAAAAATCAGCGCTCGACACGGACTCATTGTCACCACCCGTCACCTAAAATCTACTCAGCGTCGGCAAAGGAGCCATGGGTTCTAGCAACTAACTTACCTGTTGAAATTCGAACACCCAAACAACTTGTTAATATCTATTCGAAGCGAATGCAGATTGAAGAAACCTTCCGAGACTTGAAAAGTCCTGCCTACGGACTAGGCCTACGCCATAGCCGAACGAGCAGCTCAGAGCGTTTTGATATCATGCTGCTAATCGCCCTGATGCTTCAACTAACATGTTGGCTTGCGGGCGTTCATGCTCAGAAACAAGGTTGGGACAAGCACTTCCAGGCTAACACAGTCAGAAATCGAAACGTACTCTCAACAGTTCGCTTAGGCATGGAAGTTTTGCGGCATTCTGGCTACACAATAACAAGGGAAGACTTACTCGTGGCTGCAACCCTACTAGCTCAAAATTTATTCACACATGGTTACGCTTTGGGGAAATTATGAGGGGATCTCTCAGTGCATTGCCTCCAATTCCCATAATTTATTACGCCGATAATAACTTGGTGTAACCTTAAAAATGTACTTAAATCGACGTGTAAAAGATTGTTGGGAATCAAATTGATATTTTAATGCGATCTCAAGGATAGTTTTTTTCGTCAACCTCAACTCAACAGCCGCTTTCGTCAAACGACGAGCACGAATATAGCTAGCCAGTGTGACCCCTGTTACTTTTTTGAACAGCCGCTGAAAATACCACTTGGTATAACCCGCTTTATTCGCCACATCATCAAGCAGTAAAGACTGATCTAAATTATGTTCAATCCATAATAGAACATCTTTGATAACCGTTGTATGAAACTGCTTATCATCATATCTTAATTGGATGTTATTAGCTTTATTTTGATAGCGAGAATGCTGTTCAATATACATAAAATAACCTAAATGTTCTTAAGATTGTCACGACCACATCATCATGATACCATAAACATACTGACGGTATGTTATTTTAAATCTATCATGGAAAATAAAAATCATCAACAAGAAAATTTTAAGAGTACCTATCAATCACTGGTTAACTCAGCACGAATATTGTTTGTTGAAAAAGGCTATCAAGCTGTTTCAATAGATGAGATCTCGGGAAAAGCGTTGGTGACCAAAGGTGCCTTTTATCATCACTTTAAAAATAAAAAACAATTACTCAGTGCCTGTTATAAGCAGCAATTAATTATGATTGATGCCTACATCACAACAAAAACTGATTTAACAAATGGTTGGTCTGCCTTAGAAAGTATATTTGAACATTATCTTGATTATATTATTGATAATAATAAAAACCTTATCCCTATCCAAGAAGTGATGCCTATCATTGGTTGGAATGAACTTGAAAAAATTAGCCTTGAATACATTACTGGTAAGGTAAACGCCATTGTCAGCAAATTGATCCAAGAGAACCAACTTAAAGCTTATGATGATGATGTGCTTAAAAACTTACTCAATGGCTGGTTTATGCATATCGCAATACATGCGAAAAACCTAAAAGAGCTTGCCGATAAAAAAGGCCAATTTATTGCTATTTACCGCGGCTTTTTATTGAGCTTGAAAGATAAATAAAATAGATAGGTTTTATTTGAAGCTAAATCTTCTTTATCGTAAAAAATGCCCTCTTGGGTTATCAAGAGGGTCATTATATTTCGCGGAATAACATCATTTGGTGACGAAATAACTAAGCACTTGTCTCCTGTTTACTCCCCTGAGCTTGAGGGGTTAACATGAAGGTCATCGATAGCAGGATAATAATACAGTAAAACGCTAAACCAATAATCCAAATCCAGCCATCCCAAATTGGTAGTGAATGATTATAAATAACAGCAAACAGTAATGGGCCAATAACACCGGTTGCATTGGTAAGGCTCACCAATAATCCCTGTAAAGCACCTTGCTGATGACTCTTTGTTTGGATAGACATCACTCCCTGTAATGCAGGTAAAGCGATCCCACCACCAGCCAATAAAATTAAAACAGGGAAAACTAACCAACCTTCAGATATAAACGCTAAAAAGGCAAATGCACTACTATCTGCAATAAATCCGAGCAGTACTGCCGTTTTTTCGCCCCATTTAGTGGCTATTCTTCCTGCCACAAAGGCTTGGAATACTGAGTGTAAAAGACCAAGACCCGCTAATGAAAAGCCAACCATCATGCTATTCCATCCAAAACGATTTTCGGTAAATAGCACCCACACCGTTGCGGGAATTTGGCCTATCAATTGCGCTGAAAAATAAATAATCAACAAAATGGGCATCGTTTTAAATAAAGTGATGTATACCGAATTCGATTGCGTCTCAACCCCTACTTCGGTATCTGTATTATCACGTGTATTTTTGGTTTCACGGAACCAAAACATAACCACAAGGAAAGCGACAATATTTAGCAACGCAGCGATAAAAAAGGGACTATGCGGTGAAATCTCTCCTGCAAAACCACCAATAATAGGCCCCGCTATTAAACCAAGCCCAAAACTTGCCCCTAACCAACCGAACCACTTCACGCGTTGAGAAGCTGAGGTGGTATCGGCAATGACCGATGCCGCGACAGCCCCAGTAGCTCCTGTGATCCCTGAAAGCAAACGGCCTAAATACAGCATCCAAAGCGCACTTGAAAAAGCCAGCAATAAGTAATCCAGCGATGCGCCTATTAATGACAACAACAGCACTGGGCGCCGACCAAATCGGTCAGACATTTTTCCAAGCCAAGGAGCAAAGATAACCTGCATTAACGCATAAAGTGCAAGCAATACGCCAAAGTGGTTAGCGATATCTTCCGAAGCAATAAATTCACGTAATAACGTTGGCAAGACTGGCATGATAAGGCCAATCCCCATGGCATCGAGTAACGTAATTACCAATGCGATCTTTGTCGAACTATTCATTTCACTTTTCTCTATTACTGATAGGGAGTGGTAGAATAACTCTATCAATGATAGAGTGTCAACAAAAATTAGGAATTAATGATGTCTAGATTAGATAAAAGTAAAGTGATTAACAGCGCATTAGAGCTGCTTAATGAGGTCGGAATCGAAGGTTTAACAACCCGTAAACTCGCCCAGAAGCTAGGTGTAGAGCAGCCTACATTGTATTGGCATGTAAAAAATAAGCGGGCTTTGCTCGACGCCTTAGCCATTGAGATGTTAGATAGGCACCATACTCACTTTTGCCCTTTAGAAGGGGAAAGCTGGCAAGATTTTTTACGTAATAACGCTAAAAGTTTTAGATGTGCTTTACTAAGTCATCGCGATGGAGCAAAAGTACATTTAGGTACACGGCCTACAGAAAAACAGTATGAAACTCTCGAAAATCAATTAGCCTTTTTATGCCAACAAGGTTTTTCACTAGAGAATGCATTATATGCACTCAGCGCTGTGGGGCATTTTACTTTAGGTTGCGTATTGGAAGATCAAGAGCATCAAGTCGCTAAAGAAGAAAGGGAAACACCTACTACTGATAGTATGCCGCCATTATTACGACAAGCTATCGAATTATTTGATCACCAAGGTGCAGAGCCAGCCTTCTTATTCGGCCTTGAATTGATCATATGCGGATTAGAAAAACAACTTAAATGTGAAAGTGGGTCTTAAAAGCAGCATAACCTTTTTCCGTGATGGTAACTTCACGGTAACCAAGATGTCGAGTTAACCACCCTTTAGATTCATAAAGCGAAAATAATGCGGCTCCAACGTACCCACCTAAATGGAAACGGCGTTCACTCCAATCTAAACACGCACAACAGATTTTACGTGAATGTTTGGAAGGAACGTCAATTCCCATTTCATGAAAATATTGAATACCACTTAATGTGATCATTGAACCATTTTCAGTGATCCATTGCTGTTGACAAAGGGAATCATAGATCTTAACGGCAACTTCGCCAGCTAAATGATCATAGCAAGTACGTGCTTTTCGTAAATGCACTGGCGTGGAAACTTTGGCATGTACGCCATGGTTTAAGGAGATCCCCATCATACTTTCCATCAATTCAGCAATATCTTTTCCTGCTAGCCGAAAATAACGATGCTTGCCTTGAGCTACTACTGTGATTAGCTGGCAATCTAATAATTTAGATAAATGACTGCTCGCCGTTGAAGCTGATATATTCGCCACAGAACTTAGCTCAGTGGCCGTCCAAGCTCGCCCATCCATCAAAGCACTGAGTATTTTAACTCGTGAAATGTCAGACATAGCCGCCCCTATCGCGGCTATTGAGGACTCAAAGGTAACCTCTTTTCGTATTAAATTAGCCATCGCAAGTTCACTTTATTGCCCAAGGGAGCGTAACAGATGCAGCCATACTATCATTGTCCGTTATTAATATCAGTTGGTTAGCATGGTCACTGTATTGCACTAAAATATTAATGTTATTCTCCGCCAATACTCGTGCTATTTCGCCAAGTTCCCCCGGTTTTTCCTGTTTTAACTTACGAATTAATGGTGTCCGGATCGCAAGTACTAACAGTCCAGCTTGCTCTAGCGCTATTTTAGCTTCCTTTCCTTGTTCAACAAGAAAATGAGCATGGCATTCATCACCAACCGTAAATATCCCTCCCCCTTCCAATCCAATACCTTTATTACCTAATGTTTTTCCTAGTAATGCTAATTGTCCTATTTGATTATCTAAAACAACGTGAACATCAAACATTATCCTTGTCCTTTTTAAATGAATATTCGCGAGTAATATGAGCAATACTAATTTTGTAAAAATCAAATATTGACTCTCGCCCTTCTTGTTGAGCTTTCGCATGTAAAACATGATTTTTCCATTGCAGAACTGCGTATTCGTTTTCCCACCAAGATAGCGATAACATTTTTCCTTCTGTAGCTAGACTTTGAAAACGTTCAATTGAAATAAAACCAGCTACATGACTTAATAGTGGTCTTAACTCCTCAGCTAAAGTCAAATAGCGAGTTTGTTGGTCGGGTTGTATTTGCACCTCAAATATTACAGCAATCATATTTTTCTCCGTTATTAATCAACAAACAGAGTAATCCACCCGAAAATTAACACTTCGATAAGCAACGAAATATAGAAAGGTCATGCTGCTGTTTTATGTTGTATATCACACTTCTTTAAATTGCTCGGCCTGCGCTTATCATGTTCTCCTTCTCTTATAATTTTGTTTATTATTTATACTTTTTTATTTTTTGCTATCACCGAAAATAGTGCGGATCCCGCATGGTATTTAGGTTTACCCATCATTAAATACCATTGTTGTTATTTTAATCTTTTTAATATTTCATGATTAAGATCACACTAAAATTATGACCCTATTAACTAAAAGTTATGGATACCCTAATAAAACTCATTGTTAAAGATTAGTTAACCAAAGTAACTTCATTTTTCACTATTGTTAAATTGTTATAGTGAAAATTCTGGTAAACTAATAGAGGTAAAAAAATGATCCTAGATGCCAGTTATACATTATTAGTCGCATGTATCGCGCTACTCATAGGAATGTTTGTCGTAAAATTTACCCCGTTCCTACAAAAAAACCACATACCAGAAGCCGTCGTTGGTGGCTTTATTGTTGCAATTGTTCTGTTAATTATTGATAAAACATCAGGTTATTCGTTTACTTTTGATGCTTCATTGCAAAGTTTATTAATGCTCACATTCTTTTCCTCTATCGGGCTAAGTTCTGACTTTTCTCGACTGATTAAAGGAGGAAAGCCGTTAGTTCTATTAACTATTGCAGTAACGATCCTAATCGCCATTCAAAATACTGTCGGCATGAGTATGGCTGTCATGATGAATGAAAGTCCATTTATTGGCTTAATTGCAGGTTCAATTACTCTAACAGGTGGTCATGGTAATGCCGGAGCATGGGGCCCTATTCTCGCTGATAAATATGGTGTAACAGGCGCCGTTGAATTAGCGATGGCTTGTGCAACACTTGGATTAGTGTTGGGTGGTTTAGTTGGCGGCCCTGTTGCCCGTCATCTTTTGAAAAAGGTCTCTATTCCTAAAACAACCGAGCAAGAGCGCGACACTATCGTTGAAGCTTTTGAGCAACCAAGCGTCAAAAGAAAAATCAATGCAAATAACGTTATTGAAACCATTTCAATGCTGATTATCTGTATTGTTGTTGGTGGCTATATCAGTGCATTGTTTAAAGATACTTTTCTGCAACTGCCTACTTTTGTCTGGTGTTTATTTGTCGGTATTATTATCCGTAATACACTGACTCATGTATTTAAACACGAAGTGTTTGAGCCGACCGTCGATGTATTAGGTAGCGTTGCTTTATCGCTTTTCTTGGCAATGGCGTTAATGTCATTAAAATTTGGTCAATTGGCAAGCATGGCAGGGCCAGTATTAATTATCATTGCTGTACAAACTGTTGTCATGGTGCTATTTGCCTGCTTTGTCACCTTCAAAATGATGGGCAAAGATTATGATGCTGTCGTGATCAGCGCGGGTCACTGTGGCTTTGGTATGGGAGCAACACCAACAGCAATTGCGAATATGCAAACAGTCACAAAAGCATTTGGACCATCACATAAAGCTTTCCTTGTCGTTCCTATGGTCGGTGCCTTTATTGTTGATATTTCAAACAGTATCTTAATTAAAATATTTATTGAAATTGGTACATACTTTACCTAATAGCTACACACTACTCGGCGTACTTCTCCTAACAATTTATTATAGGGCAGTATGCCGAGCCGCTTTCTTACCCCGTATATTCCCCTAGTCAATCTATTTAGCTTGCACGTTTACGAATTAATTCTCGTGACAACTAAACCAAAATTTGAATTATGACGAGTATATCTGATTATTTATACTTTATTCGTTAGAATAGTCCGTAGAAATAAATAATCAGTAGGCTACATGGAATGAAATTAAGACATCTCGATATCTTTTATGCTGTAATGACTTGTGGTTCCTTAACGCGTGCGGCTGAAGTTTTACATATTTCTCAACCCGCGGCGAGTAAAGCACTCAAACATGCTGAGCACTGAGAGATCCCCTCATAATTTCCCCAAAACGTAACCATGTGTGAATAGATTTTGAGTAAGCAGGGTTGCAGCCACGAGTGAGTCTTCCCTTGTTATTGTGTAGCCAGAATGCCGCAAAACTTCCATGCCTAAGCGAACTGTTGAGAGTACGTTTCGATTTCTGACTGTGTTAGCCTGGAAGTGCTTGTCCCAACCTTGTTTCTGAGCATGAACGCCCGCAAGCCAACATGTTAGTTGAAGCATCAGGGCGATTAGCAGCATGATATCAAAAC
This sequence comes from Actinobacillus porcitonsillarum, assembly GCF_003101015.1. NCBI lineage: Bacteria > Pseudomonadati > Pseudomonadota > Gammaproteobacteria > Pasteurellales > Pasteurellaceae > Actinobacillus > Actinobacillus porcitonsillarum. The sequence continues at coordinate 157,157 of NZ_CP029206.1, forward strand.
GCTCTGAGCTGCTCGTTCGGCTATGGCGTAGGCCTAGTCCGTAGGCAGGACTTTTCAAGTCTCGGAAGGTTTCTTCAATCTGCATTCGCTTCGAATAGATATTAACAAGTTGTTTGGGTGTTCGAATTTCAACAGGTAAGTTAGTTGCTAGAATCCATGGCTCCTTTGCCGACGCTGAGTAGATTTTAGGTGACGGGTGGTGACAATGAGTCCGTGTCGAGCGCTGATTTTTTCGGCCTTTAGAGCGAGATTTATACAATAGAATTTGGCATGAGATTGGATTGCTTTTAGTCAGCCTCTTATAGCCTAAAGTCTTTGAGTGACTAGATGACATATCATGTAAGTTGCTGATAGGTTTCCAGTTTTCCGCTCCTAGGTCTGCATATTGTACTTTTCCTCTTACTCGACTTAACCAGTACCAACCCAGCTTCTCAACGGATTTATACCATGGCACTTTAAAGCCAGCATCACTGACAATGAGCGGTGTGGTGTTACTCGGTAGAATGCTCGCAAGGTCGGCTAGAAATTGGTCATGAGCTTTCTTTGAACATTGCTCTGAAAGCGGGAACGCTTTCTCATAAAGAGTAACAGAACGACCGTGTAGTGCGACTGAAGCTCGCAATACCATAAGCCGTTTTTGCTCACGGATATCAGACCAGTCAACAAGTACAATGGGCATCGTATTGCCCGAACAGATAAAGCTAGCATGCCAACGGTATACAGCGAGTCGCTCTTTGTGGAGGTGACGATTACCTAACAATCGGTCGATTCGTTTGATGTTATGTTTTGTTCTCGCTTTGGTTGGCAGGTTACGGCCAAGTTCGGTAAGAGTGAGAGTTTTACAGTCAAGTAAGGCGTGGCAAGCCAACGTTAAGCTGTTGAGTCGTTTTAAGTGTAATTCGGGGCAGAATTGGTAAAGAGAGTCGTGTAAAATATCGAGTTCGCACATTTTGTTGTCTGATTATTGATTTTTGGCGAAACCATTTGATCATATGACAAGATGTGTATCTACCTTAACTTAATGATTTTGATAAAAATCATTAGGGGATTCATCAGTGCGTAGCATCAATTTGATTTAAGCGAGAGAAGTTTTCGGTTTGATTAGCAAAAAGAGAATAAGGAAGGCTGGCCAATATCATTACCGAATAAATATGCTGATGAACTACTTTCATATTTGTATTTAAGATGACGAAATTTATATTGTTATATTCTACTATATCAATATGTTAGAATCAATTTATATCACATAAAAAAGTATTCAAGCACTTCTAATAATATATTTAAGTATACTTATATATTCTACTTTCAAAATATTCAGTTAAAAACTTTTCTAATCTAGAAATGAATCTAATGAAACATTTCAAGATTCGATAAATTATTTATTAGAAAGCAAGTAAAAGTAGTGGAAACTTAGCTTAAGTGTTTATCTTATTATTGACTTGGATAAATGCCAGTGAGATACGTAACTCGTTAATGTTTTAGGTCGTTTTGTACTCAATGGAGAATAAAAAAACCTGTATCTAATAAACTAGGTACAGGCTTTTATGACAATCAGGCAATTCAGAAAGGAATATCATCATTCTCTATCATTTTATTTATTTCCTCTATTTGTTCTTTTGTCCATTTAACTTTAGATTTTCTTCTTTCATTCTCTTTTTCTTTTAGCAATTCTTCCATAATTCTTGGATAAACTTCCTCAGCCTTAGCAACATAGTCAGGTTGGGAGAGTAAATCTCTCACACTAAATGGACAACGTAAATATATAGTATCTTCAGCAAAACTCACTTCTGTTTTTGAAATATGCGGAGATGAATCGTCATCTTTGTATTCTAAATTTACTTTAAAAACAGCAAGCACGACTTGATTATCTGCAATTTCATATGCACCAAAAATAGTAAATAAGTCTAGAGGCAGACGATCAATTCGCTTAGCAATAGACTTCAAATCCTTATACAGTGAAATAAAATTGTAGTTACTATCTACATCAGAATAAAGCGTAGCTAATCCCATCATAAAAGTCTTAAATTCATCGTAAGACATTTTGCTTAAATCAACATTAAGAGCCATAGTGTTTTCCTTACTTGTTGTTATCGTCACCACATAAATCATATTTATGTTTTCATCGTAAACCATAATATAGAACGTGGTAAACAATGCTCAGATTTTGGATAAAATTTTGCTCAAAAAACGTTGCAAGTAACGTGAGCAATGTTGAAAAAATATCGATATAAAATTATCTCCAAAATGATACTGTTTTAATCCCTAACCATTCACTACTTTTAGGTGATATTGTGGAACAGCTCCCTGAGAACATTCATCAATAAAATCTGCCCAAGCCTGTAAAATTACAAATCGCTGTTTGATGTAATCCGCTCGGTTGTACGCCATTCGAACCCTATCTTGATTGATATGAGAAAGAGCAACCTCAATCAGATCTTTGTCATAGCCTTGCTCGTTTAAATAGGTACTCGCAATACTACGTAAACCATGAGCAACCAACTTACCGTGATAGCCCATCCTTTTAATAGCCGCATTAGCTGTTTGCGTATTTGTATGTGTTTTGGGATTACTAAAGCTCGGAAATAAATATTCTTTACCGCCACTCAATTTCTTAATTTCACGCAGTAAGGCTAAGGCTTGACGAGACAAGGTAATTTTATGCTCTCTACCCAATTCACTATTTTTGATCCCTTTTTGAATATAAATTGTCCAAATTTTATTTTTTTCATCAATATCACAATAACGAGCTGTTGCTGCTTCATTAGGTCTCGTCATTGTATAGAGTTGCCATAAAATGAGATAACGTGTCTGCAATTTAATTTGAGCAGTATTTAAGGTCATCAAAAATTCACTAAGATCCTCAGGACGGATCGTCTTAAAATGCTGTACAGTAGGGCTATCAAATTCTTTAGATAAATTTGCTACTGGGTTAGATGAAATAATATCTCTATGCAAAGCATAGTTCATAATTTCGTTCATTTTCTGAATGGAACGTTTTAATGTCTCCAGGACGCCACTTTCTTGTAAAGGTTTAAACGCTTTCAATGCCATTGGAGCTGTAACTTGAGTGATCGGTAAGTTTCCAAAGTGCGGCAATAAATTTCGTTCAATCAACCGCCAAGTATCTTTAGCATAATCGGCAGAAAAGTTTGCTCTTGTTTTTCTGTATTCAAACCAACTTTGAGCAACTTTTTCAAAGGTGTTATTCAGCTCTGTTAATTTCTTTTGGCTTTGCTGTTGGCGGTGAGAATTAGGATCGATCTCTTTGGCAAGCAAAGCCTGACATTCAGATCTTATTTGTCTTGCTTCTGAAAGAGAAATATCAGGATAATTTCCAATCGTGTAAGTCGTTCTCGCTTTTTGAATAGGTGTGAAATAACGAAATTTCCAAATTTTACTGCCAATAGGTGTAATAACAAGATAAAGTCCATCACCATCAGCCAACCAATCTCCACCAACTTTTCCAGTAGATTTAGCATTTTTAATTTGAGTATCGTTCAGTGGTTTAACTTTTGCCATAAATGCTCCTATTACAAGTATTTACGAGAGGCTAGGTACTTAACATTTACGTTTAAGTACCTAACGATAATGCCATTATACCAGTTAGGTACTTAATTAGGTACTTAATTTGTTGGATGTGATTGTTTTAAATTGGACTATATAGGAACAAAAAAGCCTTGAAAACATTTATTTTCAAGGCTTTTTCGTATTTGATAGAACTCTATCGAACTATGTTTTGGTGGAGCTGGGGGGATTTGAACCCCCGTCCGAAATTACTCTACCTTCAGCACTACACGTTTAGTCTCGTCTTTAATTTCGCTTACCCCCAGCGGACAGACACGCAAAGAATAAGCTAGCTTGATTTAATTTAGTGCTTCGATCCTCAAGCGGTGGCTTCAACACGATCTCGTTTTGGATGACTTATCGTTACCCTCGTCTTACGAGCGGAAGCTGAGGCGATAAGGCTTTAAGGCAGGTTATTAAGCTGCTAAAGCGTATTGTTCGTCGTTTGCGACTATTTTTTTGCGGTTTGTTTACGAGGCCTACCGCACCTCGACGTGCACCTTGGGCTTCGCCAATCCCGTCGAATCCAGAATCAGCCCCAAAAAGTTTGGCAATTTTAAAGGAAAGCGGTAAGATCTGCAAACTATTTTGCAAAAATACACTCAAAAGAACATCGAAACGAGATAAGAACGAAATATGAAAAACTTTGACGAACACGAAATTGAAGATGCTGAAATTGTTGAAGCAGAGAGCATTGAGCCTGATGAAGTAGAATTACTAGATGAAGATAAGCATATTGAGACAACGCATCCGGCATTGCTTTCCGCAAATATGCCTGTTACGACAGGAAATCTTGAAAGCTATATTCGTATGGCAAATCAATATCCTATTTTAACGGCAGACCAAGAAAAAGAACTTGCAGAACGCTACTATTACGATGAAGATGTTGAAGCAGCAAAACAACTGATTTTGTCCCATATGCGTTTCGTTATCCATATTGCTCGAGGCTATTTAGGTTATGGCTTACCTCTTGCGGATTTAATTCAAGAAGGCAATATCGGATTGATGAAAGCGGTAAAACGCTTTGATCCGAATGTTGGCGTTCGTTTGGTCTCTTTTGCGGTACATTGGGTTAAAGCAGAAATTCATGAATATGTATTAAGAAACTGGCGAATTGTAAAAGTCGCAACAACAAAAGCACAGCGAAAGCTCTTTTTTAACTTAAGAAAAAATAAAAATCGTTTGGCGTGGTTTAATGAAGAGGAAATCAAACGTGTTGCGCACGATCTTGGTGTATCTGAAGAAGAAGTTCGTGAAATGGAATCCCGTATGACAGGGCAAGATCTTGGGTTTGATTTGCCAAGTGGCGATGATGAAGATGAAGCATATACGCCTTCAATGTATTTAGAAGATAATAGCTCTAATTTTGCTGATGAACTGGAAGATGAAGAGCACACAGGAGAGGCTACAGCACAGCTTGCATATGCACTATCAACGTTAGATGAGCGTAGCCAAGATATTATCAAAACGCGCTGGCTAGATGAAAATAAGCTCACTTTGCATGATTTAGCTGCGAAATATCAAATTTCTGCGGAACGTGTGCGTCAGCTTGAAAATGCGGCGCTGAAGAAAATTAAAAATGCAATTACTGTTGATGCATAACAAAATACCCGCAAACAAGCGGGTATTTTTTCAAGTTTTTTGCAATTATTTAGTTAATGTTAAAACAACGCTTTCGCCTGCAACAACACTACCTGATTTTTTCTCTAAGTTAGAGATTTCATCCATATTAGAGATAACAACTGGTGTTAATACTGATTTTGCTTTTTCTTCTAATAAAGCTAAATCAAATTTGATGATTGGGTCGCCAGCTTTTACAGTTTGACCTTCTTCTGCAATGCGAGTAAAGCCTTCGCCTTTTAACTCAACAGTATCAATACCGAAGTGTACAAATAACTCTACGCCATCTTCAGACTCAATTGAGAAAGCGTGGTTAGTTTCGAAAATTTTACCAATGGTACCGTTTACTGGTGAAACAATGGTATCGCCACTTGGACGAATTGCCACGCCATCACCTACGATCTTCTCAGAAAATACAACATCTGGCACATCTTCAATATTGACAATTTCACCTGATAAAGGCGAGAAAATTTGAATTTCCTTTGATTCTTTTTGTTTAGAACCGAATAATTTGCTTAAAAAGCTCATAGAATCTCTCCATTTGTGAAAACAAAATTCCCATACATTCTATACGAGAATTTTGTTTTTGTATGCTATTTATTAAATTTTAGTTCAATTTTGCGTAAAAATCATTCACTAGACGCTCAATGTCCGCTGCGGTTGGTTGAGCAAGTGCTTCATCTGCTAATGCTTTTGCATCTGCGTAGTTAATTGAACGAGCCAGTTTTTTCACGTGAGGTACTGAAATTGCACTCATACTAAACTCATCTAAGCCCATACCAAGCAATAATGCGGTTGCACGAACATCACCTGCTAATTCACCACACATTCCGGTCCATTTGCCTTCTTCGTGTGAAGCATCAATCACTTGTTTAATTAAATTCAATACTGAAGGACTTAATGGATTGTATAAGTGAGCAATGATTTCATTACCACGATCCACCGCTAATGTATATTGAGTTAAGTCGTTAGTACCGATACTAAAGAAATCAGCTTCTTTCGCTAGATGACGAGCATTAACCGCAGCCGATGGTGTTTCAACCATAATACCTAACTGAAGATTTTCATCAAAGGCTTTACCCTCTGCACGAAGCTGTTCTTTTAACTCTGCAACGATGCGTTTCAACTCACGGATCTCTTCAACAGAAATGATCATTGGGAACATTACCGCTAATTTACCAAATGCTGAAGCACGTAATACTGCACGTAATTGAGTATCTAAAATTTCACGGCGTGTTAAACCGATACGCACAGCACGCCAGCCTAAGAATGGGTTCATCTCTTTTGGCAGATCTAAATATGGTAACTCTTTATCGCCACCAATATCCATTGTACGTAAAACAACTTGTTTACCGCCCATTGCTTCTACAATTTCTTTATACGCTTGGAATTGCTCTTCTTCGCCCGGTAATTCTGTACGATCCATAAAGAGGAATTCGGTACGGTATAAACCAACCGATTCGCCACCATTACGTAATACACCATCTACATCACGAATAGTACCGATGTTACCCGCAACTTCAATACGATGACCATCTAATGTTTCTGCCGGTAAATCTTTTAATTTTGCTAATTCTGCTTTTTCAGCAGCCACTTTTTCTTGAACGGCTTTGAATTCTGCAATTTGAGCGTCTGATGGGTTGATGTGAATTTGGTTATTTACCGCATCTAAAATTAACACATCCCCTGTTTTAACACGGCTAGTAATATCGTTGGTTCCCACAATGGCAGGAAGCTCTAATGAACGAGCCATAATTGAGGTGTGAGAAGTACGACCACCAATGTCTGTAACAAAGCCAAGCACTTTATCTAAATTTAATTGTGCTGTTTCTGATGGCGTTAAATCGTAAGCCACCAAAATAGATTCTTCTTGAATGTCGCCAAGATCAACAATGTGCATGCCTAAAATATTACGTAATAAACGGTTACCGATATCACGCATATCGCCTGCACGTTCTTTTAAGTATTCATCATCGATTTCTGAAAGTACTGCAACTTGTTGGTCAATCACTTTATTTGCAGCAACATCCGCCGTAGATAAATTATCCTTAATATAGCCAATAATTTCTTCTTCTAACTCTTCGTCTTCCAAAAGCATTAAATGCCCTTCGAAAATTGCGGCTTTTTCTTCGCCTAATGTACGCAACGCTTTCGCATGAATTGCGGTTAATTGTGCGGCTGCTTTTGCACGACCATCAAAGAATTTCGCGACTTCAGCATCAACCTGATCTGTTGTAATTTTTTGTGTGTTAAGCACAATTGGCTCTTCTTTTAAAACTAATGCTTTACCAAAAACAATACCAGGAGAAGCTGCAATACCTGAAATCATAATGTAATCCTTTTGTTAAAATGTAAAAACAATGGCAAGCCGAAACTTGCCATAAAAAAATGATCTTATTCTAAAGTAGGGATTAAATCTACTAAGAAATCAACTGCTTTTTGCTCATCTTCGCCTTCAGCAGTAATGGTAATATTAGTACCTTGAGTAAGACCTAAGGTTTGAAGTTTAAATAAACTTTTTGCGCTTGCGCTTTTACCACCAGAAGTAACAGTGATATCTGATGTAAAGCCTTTAGCTGCTTTTACAAATTCTGCTGCAGGGCGAGTATGTAAACCACTTGGAGCAGTAATAACAACGTCTTTAGAATACGCCATAGGATTTTCCTCTTTTGAACATTCAAATAAAAAATGAATCGGAATGGAAAGCCTCCATTAAATCTTTTTCACTTTACTACAAAATATATATAAATTCACGATCAAAAATAAAAAACATAGAATAATTCTTAGTTTTTAGACTGTTTTTTAGGCAAAAAGACCGATTTTAACGATTACGTGACATTTTTATCACGATTTTTCAATCTTTTTAAAGGTCATTTTCCTCTGAAAAATGGTAAACTCTCATCGCTACTTTTTTAGAACAATAATTATGTCCAAATTTTCTCCAACAGCCTTTTTTACGAAGCAAACTGCGTGGCTGATCTATTTCAGTCTCATTAGTCTTTATGCATTTAGTTTATGGGCATTAGTTCAACATCAACAATCAGAAAGTTTCTTTTCTTGGCAAGAAATGAGACATATCCTTGCTTATAGTTCATATCAAGCATTACTCTCCGCGTTAATTTCTACCGGGTTAGGTATTTTGCTCGCAAAAGCATTCTTTTATCTTGATTTTAAAGGGAAGGCGTTTTTATATAATGCGATTCAATTCGTGTGGGCACTTCCTTCTTTGGTTATTATTTTTGCGGTTATCGGCATTTGGGGAAATTCAGGATGGTTAGCTCAACTTTGGCAAACTTTCGGTTTTTCATGGCAATTTAATGTGTACGGGCTACAAGGTATTTTGATTGCCCACTGTCTCTTAAATATTCCACTCGTCACAAAATATAGCCTTTCTGCACTGATGCAAATTCCATCTAGCCAATATCAACTTGCCACTCAGCTAAACCTAACAGGTTGGGCGTATTTTCAAATTGTCGAGCTACCGGCGCTCAAGCGTTTATTGCCTTATGTTTTTATGACGGTTTTCCTGATCTGTTTTACCAGCTTTCCAATAGTGCTAATGCTAGGAGGAAGCCCTAAATACAGCACCTTAGAAGTGGCGATTTATCAAGCGGTCAGTTTTGAATTTGATTTTGCAAAAGCCGTGAAACTCATTGCCGTTCAGTTAGTGGTAGGTCTTGGCTTACAGGTAATTTTATTTCTCGTTTCTCAACGTGCATTTCAAACAAAGCTAGAGACACTAAGCATTGATATTTGGAAACCGAAAGTTCAAGGGTTCCAAAAAGTGTGCTTACAAAGTTTACTTTGGTTGCAAAGTTTGCTGATTATTTTACCGCTTGTAAGTGTGATTTGGGCTGGAATAACGGTTTCCCACTTTGTAGAACGCCTACTCAATCCTCTTTTATGGGAAGCGGTATTTTTTTCAACGATGTTAAGCCTCATCGCCTCGTTAACCGCATTAAGTATCAGCTACTTTATTGCGCTTGAAGCTCGAAAGCTTCTTTTTCGGCAACAAAAACTTCGCTATGCCCTTTTATCTAGCGCTGTTACCTACCCCTTAATTCTGCCTGTTTTTTTACTGGCAGTCGGGCTATTTCTTTTATTGAAGAATGTGGAATTATCTACCGTCCAGCTTTTGTGGCTAGTCGGTCTTTGCAATGGTATGACATTATTACCGTTTATCTACCCATTACTTTTTGCACCACTTTGGCAAACATTAACAACCCAAGATAAACTCGCCAAAAGTTTAGGTTTAAGTGGTTTTCAACGTTGGTGGGTTGCTGAAAAACACTACTTCATTCGGCCTTTTGCTCAAGCATTTGCTCTAGCAATGTCGGCAAGTTTAGGGAGCTTTGCGGTTATCGCCTTTTTTGGCAGCCCGGATTTTAGTTCGCTACCCTATTTGCTTTATCAACAGCTTGGTAGTTATAGAACAGAAGATGCCGCTGTAACTGCATTTATCCTAATGCTCTTTACCTTCTTGCCCTTTTTACTGACACGAACAAAAGCATAAACGGAGGAAAATATGATACAACTCAACGTAACCTTTGATTATGAAGATATGCCAATGCATTTTGATTTACAGGTCAAAAAAGGCGAGCGCATTGCGATTATTGGCGAAAGTGGTGCTGGCAAAAGCACCTTGCTCAACCTTATTGCAGGTTTTGAGCAACCGACAAGCGGTCAAATTTGGCTTGATCATTGCGAACACAGCCAAACACAACCGGCTGAACGCCCCGTTTCAATGCTTTTTCAAGATAATAACCTCTTTCCTCATTTAACGGTTGCACAAAATATCGGCTTGGCTTTGCGCCCGAGCCTTTCACTTTCACCACAACAATCTGCGCAAGTTGCAGCTATAGCAGACAAAATGGGCATTGCAGAACTTCTCAATCGCCGTGCGGATCAGCTTTCAGGCGGGCAAAAACAGCGTGTGGCACTTGCCCGAACCTTATTGCGTGATAAACCGATTTTATTATTAGATGAACCTTTTTCAGCACTTGACCCAAAACGCCGAGAAGAATTGCAACAACTGGTTGCCCAACTCTGTCGTGAACGGGAACTGACCCTTTTAATGGTCACTCATCAATTAGCAGAGAGCCGCACGTTATTTGATCGTGTGATTACCATTGAAAACGGGCGCATTACAAGCGGTTAAATTCTTTCGTTTTCTTACACATTTAATTAAAAATGTGATTTATCTCACATTTCTCAAACATTTCTCTTTTTTAGCTAAACCGTTTTAGTTAAAATACGCACGTTTTAATTTTGAACATACGAGGTCTGTTATGAACTTCTCAAAAATTGCGGAACAAACTATCGCAAAACTTGGTGGTAAAGAAAATATTACTACCCTCGCACACTGTGCAACACGTTTACGTTTAACGCTTGCGGATGAATCCAAAGTGGATAAAGAAGCAATTGAAAATATTGAAGGCGTTAAAGGTCAATTCTCAACCAGTGGTCAATACCAAATTATTTTTGGTTCAGGCACAGTGAATAAAGTGCACGCTGAAATGCAAAAACAAATGGGCATTGGCGATATGAGCACATCAGAAGTCGCAGCAGCAGGTGCGGCAAATCAACCACTATTACAACGTTTAGTGAAAGGTTTAGCAGACATTTTCGTGCCAATTATCCCGGCAATCGTGGCAGGCGGTTTGCTGATGGGTCTTCACAGTATGCTTACATCCGTTGGTTTCTTCTGGGAAGGGCATTCTGTTGTAACAAAATATCCGGGCGTTGCCGATTTAGTGGATTTCATTAACACTATTGCTAACGCACCATTTGTATTCTTACCTGTACTTTTAGGTTTCTCGGCAACCCGTAAATTTGGTGGTAACCCATTCTTAGGGGCGGCATTAGGGATGTTATTAGTTCACCCTGCATTAGCAGACGGTTGGAACTATGCAAAAACCTTAATGGAAGGCAAAATTACTTACTGGAACGTATTAGGTTTAGAAATCGAGAAAGTTGGTTATCAAGGTACGGTTATCCCGACTATCATTTCAGCTTGGGTATTAGCAACATTAGAAAAAGGGTTCCGTAAATTTGTTCCATCTTATTTAGATAACCTGATTACCCCAATGTTCTCGCTTTTCATTGCAGGTTTCTTAGCCTTTACGGTAATCGGGCCATTCGGTCGTGAAGCGGGTAGCTTAATTTCTGCAGGTTTAACTTGGTTATATGACACCTTAGGCGTATTTGGTGGTGCGGTATTTGGTACATTCTATGCACCAATCGTGATTACCGGTATGCACCAAACCTTCATTGCGGTAGAAACACAATTATTAGCAGAAGTGGCTAATACCGGCGGTACATTCATCTTCCCAATTGCGGCAATGTCTAATATCGCACAAGGTGCAGCGTGTTTAGGTGTGGCATTCACAATGAAAGACGCAAAAGTTCGTGGTTTAGCTGTTCCATCAGGTATCTCAGCATTATTAGGGATTACTGAGCCAGCAATGTTCGGGGTAAACTTACGCTACCGCCACGCATTTATCTCAGCCATGATTGGTTCAGGTTTAGCAAGTGCATTTATCGCAACCTTCAATGTTAAAGCTATCGCATTAGGTGCAGCCGGTATCTTAGGTATTCCATCAATTAAACCGGATAGCCTTGCAATGTACTCTGTGGGTATGTTAATTTCATTCGCAGTGGCTTTCAGTTTATCAGTTATTCTTGGTAAACGCGCTCAAGCCAAAGCTTAATAAAAATTAAACATTTTTTACGCCTCAAACCAACGTTTGAGGCGTTTTGTTTTATAATAACGCCATGAAAATACATAATGTTACCCTTGAGCGATGTGCCGAATGTGAAACCTTAGTTAAGGTACCACATCGCCTTTATTATAAAACAGCCCTCTGCCCTAATTGCAATCACGTACTGGCAAAAGGCGATTTTTGGAGCCTACGCCGCTGTGCCATTATTGCGCTAGCGGTGCTTATTTTATTGCCTCTTGCTATTGGTTATCCTCTCATGAGTATTGACTTACTCGGTATGCCTATCCACGCAACTATTTGGGGCGGTGCTTGGAAAATGGCGACATCCGGCTATGAGTTTACTGCCTTTATGGTTTTACTCTGTTCTGTCATTACTCCCATTGCATTTACGCTCTTGATCTTAACGATTGCACTGCAACGAATTTTTGGTATGCGCCCACGCTATACGCTCATTTTCCTTACCAAAATTAAAGAATGGGTCATGTTAGATGTCTATTTTGTCGCACTTGCGGTTGCGGCATTTAAAATTAAAGACTATGCCCATCTTAGCTTCAACCTGAATTTAATCGCCTTTGTTTTAGCTACTTTACTAACAACGTTATTGTTTATAAAAATTGAGCCTAAACAAGGTTGGGACTTTTTCTATCCGGAATATCGCCCTCTTCCTCCTGATTATCCTCATAAACCTACATTTTGTGGCGTTTGTGAATATACCTTTGATGAGAACATTATTGATTTGAAAGGAAGACATCGTTGCCCTCGCTGTGAAAGTAATCTGGATATTCCAGATAAAATTAAGCTACAAAGGGTATGGGCAACCTTAATTGCCGGAACCATTATGATGATCCCTGCTAATCTGTTGCCGATATCTTCCACTGAATTGGCAGGGAATGTTTCCGCTGATACGCTCTTTTCAGGCGTTATTACCTTTATTCAATTAGGGAGCTATGCCGTAGCGGCTATTGTATTTATTGCAAGTATTGCCGTTCCTTTTAGCAAAGTTGCTATTATTTTATACCTATTACTTGCGATTCATTTTAAGTGGAAGCACTCCATCCACCGTCAAATGAAATTGCTCCACTACGTTCACTTTGTTGGACGTTGGTCAATGCTCGATCTCTTTGTATTAGCGTTGATGATGTCGCTACTTGAAAGAGGGCAAATCCTCAATTTCTCCGTAGGCAATGCCGCCTTTTTCTTTGGTGCAGCCGTTTTCTTAACGATGATTGCGTCAGCGAATTTGGATGCAAAAATGTTATGGCGAATTCATTATTCAAATGAATCAGAACATAAAACATAGCTATTTATTTTTGCGATCTTGCTCGAAAAATTGAAGATTTCTACTTTTCGAAAAATCGGCTTCTCCGTATGCTTAATAAAAAAACTTACGGAGAAATTATGTCCCTCGCCATTGTATATAGCCGAGCATCTATCGGCGTTGAAGCGCCGCTTGTTACCATTGAAGTCCATATTAGCAACGGGCAGCCGAAATTAACGATTGTCGGCTTGCCCGAAGCAACCGTAAAAGAAGCAGGAGATCGGGTGCGCAGTGCCTTGATTAACGCCAACTTCTTCTATCCACCGCAACGTATTACGATTAACCTAGCCCCAGCAGATTTACCGAAAGAAGGCGGTCGTTTTGATTTACCGATTGCGATCGGCATTTTAGCGGCCTCCGGTCAAATTGATTCCGACTTACTCAAGCAATTTGAATTTTTAGGCGAACTGGCACTCACCGGCTCATTACGTGGTGTACACGGCTCTATTCCGGCGGTGATTTCTGCAGCTAAAGCAAAGCGACATATGATTCTTGCCGCACCAAACGCCAATGAAGCCTCATTGGTTTCTCACGCCAAGACTTATGTGGCTCGCTCACTTTTACAAGTTGTCAATTTTTTAAATAAGCGAGACACTCTCCCTGTTGCTCAAGAAATATTGCAAGAAACCGCTGAAATTTCACCGCTTGTAAAACGGGATTTAACCGACATTATCGGGCAGCAACACGCAAAACGGGCTTTAACCATCGCCGCTGCGGGACAACATAATTTGCTTTTTCTCGGCCCTCCCGGAACGGGTAAAACAATGCTTGCCAGCCGCCTTGCGGATTTATTACCGGAAATGAGTGATGAAGAAGCTATTGAAACAGCTTCTGTGACTAGCTTGGTACAAAATGAGTTAAATTTTAAGAACTGGAAGCAACGCCCTTTTCGAGCGCCACATCATAGCGCTTCCATGGTTGCTTTGGTCGGAGGGGGAACGATCCCAAAACCGGGAGAAATATCACTTTCTCACAATGGCGTGCTTTTCTTAGACGAACTGCCTGAATTTGAACGAAAAGTGCTGGATGCGCTTCGTCAGCCGTTAGAGTCCGGCGAGATTATTATTTCTCGAGCCAATGCGAAAGTGCAATTTCCGGCACGCTTTCAGCTCATTGCGGCAATGAACCCCAGCCCGACAGGGCATTATCAAGGCACACATAACCGCACATCGCCGCAACAAGTCATTCGTTACCTAAATCGATTGTCCGGCCCTTTTTTAGATCGTTTTGATCTCTCCATTGAAGTGCCACTATTACCGCAAGGTGCACTACAACAAGGGACAGAAAATCGAGGCGAAACGACTGCTCAAGTGCGAGAACGAGTTATCGCAGCGAGGGAAAAACAGTTCGCCCGAGCCGGCAAAATCAATGCACAATTAACCACCAGAGAAATTGAACGAGATTGCCGTTTAACCGAAAAAGATGCGCTCTTTTTAGAAACAGCCTTAACGAAACTTGGTTTATCTGTTCGAGCTTATCATCGGATCCTCAAAGTTTCCCGAACCATTGCTGATTTAGCGAATGAAGAACATATCCAGCAACCTCATCTTGCAGAAGCCCTAGGTTATCGGGCAATGGATAGATTGCTACAACGGTTACATGGGGAATCTATTTAATAAAAAAGAATGGCTTGTATTTTTTCTCTCTTACTCTAAAATATAACTAGAAGGTTATAAGGCGTTTAAATGGCAGAAATAATTTGGACAGTTATTACTACTGACTGTTTTAATAAATGGTATGAACAACAGGATGAAGATACTCAAGATAGTGTACTTGCTCATTTATTAAGATTACAACAAATCGGTCCATATTTGGCTAGACCTTATGCAGATACAATTAACGGCTCTGCTTATTCCAATATGAAAGAGCTTAGAATTCAACATCGCGGTAAACCTATTCGTGCATTTTTTGCTTTTGATCCATTACGTCAAGCTATCGTACTATGCGCTGGGGATAAAAGTAATGATAAAAAATTCTATGAGAAAATGCTCCGTATAGCAGAAACCGAATTTACCCGTTATTTAAATAAGTTGGAGAGTAAAAAATGAAAACTTTAGAACAATTAATGGAGGAAATTCCCTCAGAAAGACAAGCTAAAGTAAAAGCGTTAAGTGAACAGCTGATTCAGGAAGTTGGCTTAGCTCATTTAAGGGAAGAATTGAATATTTCTCAAAAACAGCTTGCAGAAGCTTTAGGTATATCTCAGCCGGCAGTAGCTAAAATAGAACAGAAAGATAATGATCCACGCCTCTCTACACTTAAACGTTATATTGAGGCAATGGGTGGAAAATTAAGCCTTACCGTACAAATGCCTATGGGGGATAGCCGAATTTTTAGAATTTGATAATAATCTTTATATTATTCACACCAGCTAATCAATTTCTCAACAAACTCACTCGGATTTGCTTGGTGAGCATTGTGTCCAGATTGGGAAATGATTTGATGAGTGAGTTGGTTTTGTTCTACCATTTGACGGAATTTTTGATCTCGTTCGCCAATGAAAAATAAGATGTTCTTTGTGGTTTGAGCCTCTTTCAGTAAGTCAAGATAATAGGGTTGCTTTGCCAACCCTGTGGCTTCGAGCATTTCCGCAATGCGTGTTCCACTATTCATTCGTCTTTTTTCAATTAAAAAAGACCGCTTGCTCTCCTCTAAATCGGCAAAAACAGCTTGTTGATACCAATCTTTTAAGACTTGTTCTATCGGTTCTTGGCGAAAACGTGCTGCCCATTTTTGATCATTTAATTGGCGATTTTGACGATCCTGTTCACGATTTAAACCGACATTTGCCCCTTCTAACACCACACCAAGCAAATTTTTAGCCGGCATATTTAAGACATAATCCATCGCAACTCGTCCACCTAGTGAGTAACCAACAAGGTAAAAAGGCTGTTCGCCTAGACAATGAGCTAGCGTTTGATCTAATAAATGACGCATTTCCACAAAATCTCGACAGCGAATCTCTGCACTTAATCCATGAAAAGGAAGATCTATTGTAAGCGGTTGAAATTGTGGAAATTTTTGCAATTCATCTATTACAGGTTGCCAATCTTGTTGTGAGCCAAGTAAGCCATGTAAAAAAACAATAGGCGTAGCCTTTTCGCTACGCCCCGTTTGATGATACCATTGATATGCTAACATTAGGCAATTTCCGCTTGAGAAATTTGCTTAATCAATGATTTATACAAGCTACTTCCATCTTGTTCATTGACTTTCACTTCGACAATCGTTACACCTTTGCGACCATAAGCTACTTTTAACTTAGCTCTTAAATCAGCCCAAGTAAATGGACGGATATATTCAATACCAAACATCGTGGCAACTTGCCCAAATTCAAAATTATGCGATAAACGATAAAACTGTTCTTTCGCTCGCTGATCGACCGGTAGCATATCAAAAATCGCACCACCACTATTATTTACTACAAACAGAATAGTTGGCTGGTTAATCTGTGCTAATAATGCAATTGAGTTTAGATCATGTAGTGCTGAAATATCGCCAATCACGCCAACTGTCGGTTGTCCTGTGCCTTTGGCAATACCGGCAATGGTTGCAATCAAACCATCAATACCACTTGCACCACGGTTGGTATAAACCGGATAACCTTCCGGCAATTTACAAAGGGCATCGACTAAGCGAACAAATAAGCTATTACCAATAAATAGATGTCCGCCAACGGCAAGAACATCTTGTAAATGATGTGCCAATGAAGCCTCATTCAAACCGCCGCCAATCTGTTTTTCAATAAACGTTGAACAGAATTGCGATAGTGCTAATGGCTCTAATAACCACGGTTTTTGGCGAAGTGGCGGATGAACACGCAAAAAGTGATGCGCTTTCGCTACAAATCGTGTTTGATGATGAGCAAACGGATTTAAATAATCCTGATACTCTTCTACTTGCCAAAACTCCCCTTGGAAGGCTTCAAGGAATTGATTTACTCGCTTACTGACAATTTGTGAACCAAATTGGATCACAATATCTGCTTGTAATAAACGATCTCTTACGGTGTTATTAGATAACCAAATATCCGCATAAGGTAAACTTGCATCAATCGAAGACTGAACATCGGTTAATAAACACCAGCCCAATGTTTCCGCCCACGCTTTAATTCCGATACCTTGTTCTACGGGGAGTTTCCCAACAATAACTACGCCTCGTTTAGTACGCCAATAGTCCCAATTTTCGTGCATAGAGACTTCGCTTTGGATTTTTTGGCTATCAATCCATTTGGCTTGTGAATTGACTAACCAACTTTGAATTGGTTTTAACCATGGATTTTGGCTAATCGCCGTTTCATCGGCTTCATATAATGGTTCTGCAAAAGGTGCATTGATATGAATGACACCACCTTCTTGCTGCTGTTTAACACAGGCTTTCTCAATAGTAGCAACTAACCAATTTGCGGAATACTGTTCTGAAGCTTTTGGCAGGTTAATACTTTCCACTGGATATTGTGCAAAAATACCAGGTTGAACAATCGCTTGATTTGCACCACAGCCAATTAATTCTGTAGGGCGGTCTGCAGAAAGTACGATTAACTTATGGTGTGTTAAACTCGCTTCAATGACCGCAGGATATAAGTTTGCCACAGCGGTGCCTGAAGTCACAATAATGGCAACAGGATCATGCGTTGCTTTAGCTAATCCTAAAGCAAAAAAGCCTAATCCTCTTTCATCAAAATGACTATGACATTGTACTTGTTGTGTCTGTTGTAATTGGAGAGCCTCTAACGTTAAAGGCGTTGAGCGAGAGCCTGGTGCAATACAAATATGCTTCACTCCATAACGCACAATGGCATTTAAAATGACTTTTGCCCAACTACGGTTAAAAGTACTGGTATTCATTATTTATTCTTCTCTTCTTATTAAAATGGCGTTTTACTCTAAATATTTTCGATTGTAACAAAAAATCAACCACTTAGGGGATAGAATATCCTTGATTCATAACAAATTTTGTTTGTTGTTTTACAAAAATAGTGAGAAAAGCTAAGATAGTCGCATTATTTGTTATATTTCAAAGAGAATTGATTATGAGTAAACCTATTGTATTTAGTGGTGTTCAGCCTTCCGGCGAATTAACGATTGGTAACTATCTCGGTGCATTACGTAACTGGGTAAAAATGCAAGATGACTATGATTGCCTATTTTGCATCGTTGATTTGCACGCCATTACCGTGCGCCAAGATCCGCAAGCGTTACGTAAAGCATCATTAGACGTTTTAGCCCTTTATTTAGCCTGTGGTATTGATCCGAATAAAAGCACGATCTTTATTCAATCACACGTCCCTGAACATACACAATTAGCGTGGATCTTAAACTGCTACACCTACTTTGGCGAAATGAGCCGAATGACACAGTTTAAAGATAAATCAGCCCGTTATGAAGAGAATGTAAACGTAGGTTTGTTTACTTACCCTGTATTGATGGCAGCGGATATTTTGTTATATCAAGCAAACCAAGTGCCGGTTGGCGATGACCAAAAACAACATTTAGAAATTACCCGAGATATTGCTAACCGTTTCAATGCGTTATATGGGCAAAAAGATCAAGAAGGGAATTTAGTTCAGCCTGTTTTTGCCATCCCTGAAGTTTTCATTGGTAAAGCCGGTGCTCGTGTGATGTCATTACTTGAGCCAACGAAGAAAATGTCAAAATCGGATGATAACCGTAATAACGTTATTGGTTTATTAGAAGATCCAAAAGCCGTGGCGAAAAAAATCAAACGTGCGATGACCGATGGCGATGAACCACCAGTAGTAAAATACGATCAAAAAAATAAAGCTGGTGTGTCTAACTTGCTTGATATTTTATCGGCGGTTACAGGTAAAAGCATTGCGGAATTAGAAGCAGAATTTGAAGGCAAAATGTACGGTCATTTAAAAATAGAAGTAGCCGATCGTGTATCTGAACTGCTTACCGAACTACAAGAACGCTACAACCATTTCCGTCAAGATGAAGCTTTACTTGAAAAAATCTTCCGTGAAGGAGCTGAAAAAGCACGAGCACGCGCGAAGAAAACGCTTGATGAAGTGTATAAATTAGTTGGATTTGTACAATAATCAGAAGTTAAATAAAGCCACGTAAAAATAATCCTACGTGGCTTCATTTTATTTCCCTACTGTTTCCTTTAACCATTCCTGAACAAACTGACTAATTTCATCAATGTCATTGATATTTAAGTGGTTTTCTCTTTCTAACGGATAATCTGTCGCTGTTGCGATCGTCCATTCATCTAATTCAGGAAGCGGTTTTTCAATGCCTTTTCGGTGTAGTTGAATTTTAGGCAGCTTCTCATGCTTAAAGCCTTCGACTAAAAGTAAATCGATTTCTTTCGATGAAAATTTTGCAAAAATTTGTTGAAAATCAACCGCTTGATCTGGGGTTTCAACCATCAACGCCCAACGTTGATCACAAGCAATCGCTGTTGGATTAGCGCCGGCTAAACGTAAACGATGACTATCTTTTCCCACTTTATCCACTTCAATATTGTGATGAGAATGTTTAATCAGCCCAACTCGAATTCCGCAAGCGGTTAAATTTGGGATCAATTTTTCCAATAACGTCGTCTTTCCTGTGCCACTATACCCTGTGATTGCTAAGACTGGTATATCAAAACGATGCCCCTGCTGATTTTCAGCCGCTAAGTCATCTAGCGTATTCACATTCTTAAACGCTTTTACTTGTTCTGAAAAATCAACTGCAACACTATTTTGAGTGCGAAAGAACCAATAAAGTCGGCGTTCTCCCGATTGTAAATAATGGGATAAATCCGATGCTACCGAGCGATGAACCAAAGCAAAAGTAGGATGGGGACGTTCTCCATCATGAGCATAAGCAATTTTAGCTTCATTAATTTTTAATGCCGTATAGAGCTTAGCCAGCAAATTTTTAGGTAAAAAAGGCGTATCACACGGGACAAATAAGAGATAGTCACTTTCAATTTGGTGTAAGCCGGTCAGCATGCCACTTAATGCGCCTTGAAAGTCCGCTAAGGTATCTTGATAAAACGGAAGCTGTGGGTAATGACGCTGGTATTCTGCAAAGGATCGATTGATATTAAGATAAATCTGCCCTCTGGCTAATTGAGGTTGTAACCTTTCTAAAATATGGGAAATCAACGGCTTGCCTGCTAAAAGTTGCAACCCTTTTTCTACGCCATTCATTCGGCGAGCTAATCCTCCCGCTAAAATAACGGCGGAAATATGTTCAGTGATATTTATCATAACGGTTTGGTTTTCTTTGCAAAACGTGGTCTAAAAGTATATGATCCGACTCAATTTTCAACAAGATTTTTTAGAGGCAATTTATGAAATGTAAACGTTTGGAAGAGTTACTGGAGTTATTAGGCGAACATTGGCGTAAAAATCCGGATTTACACTTAATGGATATTTTACAACAACTTTCTGTTGAGGTGGGCGAGCCAGATAACTATCCAGCGTTACGTGACGAGGTATTAATTTATCAGCTTAAAATGCGTAATGCCGGTAAATTTGAGCCAATCCCAGGCATTAAAAAAGACTACGAAGAAGATTTTAAAACAGCTTTATTAAAAGCCCGTGGAATTTTAAAAGATTAATGGGGTCAAACACTCCGATTGTTTAAACAAAAAAGGAAGAAACATGAAAAAAATCGCATTAAAAAGTACATTTATTGCATTATCTGCGTTATTCGCAGTAAATTCGACCGCTTTAGCTGCAGATCCGGTAGAAGGAAAAGAATATATTAGCGTAAGACAAGCCCCATCGGCACAAAAAGAGGTGTTAGAATTTTTCTCATTCTATTGCCCTCATTGTTACGATTTTGAATTGACATACAAAATTCCTTCGCAGATTAAAGCAAAATTACCTGAAGGTGCAAAACTTGTACAATACCATGTAAATTTCTTAGGTCGTCAATCTGAGAATTTAACCCGTGCATGGGCTTTTGCGATGGCACAAGGTGTTGAAGATAAAGTAAAAACAGCGTTATTTGAAGGCGCTCAAAAAGATGCATTCAAATCAATGGATGATATTAAAGCGGTATTTATTGCAAACGGTATTAGCGCAACGGATTTTGATAACGGTATCAATAGCTTTGCGGTAAACGGTTTAGTGAACAAGCAAGTTCAAGCGGCAGAAGATTTCAAAATCCAAGGCGTACCGGCATTCTTCGTAAACGAGCAATATCAAATGAACCTTGAAGGTTTTTCTGATTCAAAATCAACAAATGATTTTATTCAACGTTATGTTGATGCCGTAACTTTCTTAATTCGTAAGTAATGCCCTTCTTCTTATGGCGGGGAATCTCTCCGCCATAATGTGATCTATATCACAAAATTTTATTAACCTACCTAAAATTAAGAATTTTTCCTATCTTTCTTAGGCTATTCTCTCAAGGAAATTGAACGTAATTTCTCTAAGATACGCACATCTTTTTTATCTCTTATATATTGAGGCAATTATGTTTAAATTTTTAGAAGAAGTGAGAAAACCCACTCTCGATCTTCCGGTGGAAGAAAGAAGAAAAATGTGGTTTAAACCATTTATGCAATCTTATTTGGTTGTATTTATTGGTTATATGGCAATGTATTTAATTCGTAAGAATTTCAACATTGCACAAAATGATATGATTGAAACCTATGGTTTAACCAAAACAGATTTAGGTTTAATCGGTTTAGGTTTCTCTATTACCTATGGTATTGGTAAAACCGTTGTTTCTTATTATGCCGATGGTAAAAATACGAAACAATTCGTACCTTTCATGCTGATTCTTTCCGCTATCTGTATGCTTGGCTTTAGTGCAAGTATGGGCGGTGGTAGTGTCGCATTATTCTTAATGGTGGCTTTCTATGCATTAAGCGGTTTCTTCCAAAGTACCGGTGGTTCATCAAGTTATTCAACGATCACTAAATGGACTCCTCGTAAAAAACGTGGTACCTACTTAGGTTTTTGGAACTTATCACACAACGTTGGTGGTGCGGCAGCAGCTGGTGTTGCATTATTTGGTGCTAACGTTTTCTTTGATGGCCACGTAATTGGGATGTTCGTATTCCCATCAATCATTGCGTTAATCGTTGGTTTTGTAGGTTTACGCTATGGCTCAGATTCCCCTGAAGCTTATGGTTTAGGTAAAGCGGAAGAACTTTTTGGCGAAGAGGTGAGTGAAGAAGACCGCCACGCAGAAGAAGAACAATTAACCAAATGGCAAATCTTTGTTCAATATGTCTTAAGAAACAAAGTTATCTGGTTATTATGCTTTGCAAACATCTTCTTATATATCGTACGTATCGGTATTGACCAATGGTCTCCAGTATATGCTTACCAAGAATTAGGCTTCTCAAAAGATGCTGCAATTTCAGGCTTTGCACTCTTTGAAGTTGGTGCGTTAGTAGGTACATTCTTATGGGGCTACTTATCTGATTTAGCAAATGGTCGCCGTGCTTTAACCGCTTGTGTTGCGTTAATCTTAATCGTATTTACACTTGAGTTCTATCAATTTGCAACCAATGAAGTCATGTATTTAACCGCATTATTTGTGTTAGGTTTCTTAGTATTCGGCCCACAATTATTGATTGGGGTTGCAGCAGTAGGTTTCGTGCCGAAAAAAGCAATCGCAGTAGCGGATGGTGTAAAAGGAACTTTCGCTTACTTAATCGGTGATAGCTTCGCAAAACTCGGTTTAGGTATGATTGCAGATGGTACACCAATCTTTGGTCTAACCGGTTGGAGTGGTACATTTGCAGCGTTAGATACCTCTGCTATTGTCTGTATGGTATTATTAGCCTTCGTTGCGCTTGCGGAAGAGAAAAAAATCCGTAGACAAAAAAGAGCTAAATTAGCAAAATAATAAGTCAATCAATGCGGTGATTTTTCTCACCGCATTATTTTTTATATTGTAAAATATCGGCGTTTATAAGGGGGAATTTATGATAAATGTTGTACTAATTGATGATCATATGATTGTTCGAGCTGGGTTCTCGCAATTACTTTCCCTTGAAGAGGATATTCAAGTTATTGGCGAATTTGGTTCAGCAAAAGAAACTCGTCAAAATCTTCCTCGTCTTAAACCCGATATTTGTATTCTTGATATTTCAATGCCTGATGAGAATGGGCTTTCCTTATTACAAGATATTCCGTCTGGTATTCGATGCATTATGTTAAGCGTAAATGACTCAGATCTTATCGTCAAAAAAGCATTAGAATTAGGCGCTAAAGGCTATTTAAGTAAACGTTGTAGTGCGGAAGAATTGATACAAGCAGTAAGAACCGTTTATGCAGGAGGTGTTTATTTAATGCCTGAATTAACCACAAAATTAGTCTCTTCTCGACATAATAGCCCTATTGAACAACTCACCAAACGAGAAAGAGAAATCTGTGAACTCCTTATTCAAGGATTTGATGCAAAAGAAATTGCGGATAAACTCAATTTAAGTTTTAAAACCGTACATGTTCACCGAGCAAATGCGATGAGTAAGTTAAATGTTAAAAATAATGTTGAGCTTGCAAATTTACTTAACCCACAAATAGCATAACACATGAAATCTGTCTTTACTGTTGCTTACACATGGTTTTTAATCCTTTGTTCCTATCTTTGTTTATGGGTTATTTCTGATTATTTGCTTTCAGATGCCACGCTTGCATTTCTATTTCTTCCTTTTGCATTAAGATGTGGTATCAATTTACATATCCCTAAAAAATATTGGTTCATCGCCTATGCAGCAGAATACACTATTTTATTATTACTCATTCTTTCATTTCCTGAACTCAATGCGTTTTCTTTATTTCTAATCAGTCTGCTTAGTTTCCCCATTACGTCTTTTTTTTATACGTATTACGTGGGATCGCAGTGGCAAAAGTTACTGGTTCAATTGAGTTTTATTATTGTATTAAGTCTTATCAGCAGTTTGGTTATTAGCCATTCGGCATTTTATTTTACTTTTCTGGTAAGCTTTACCGGTGGAATATTAATTATTCCGACTTGCTATTTATTGCATGATTTTTTATTCAATACCAAATGGCTACCTCTTACCGCTACCCTCGTAAAAAAGCCCATTACATTAAGAACTAAACATATCTTGATGTATATAGTACTTTTTACTTTAAACATTTATATTCAAACAACATTACCTAATGAATTTTATCGATTTGCCTTATTCTGTTTAGCCATTCCGATTATTTTGTTAGCTTTCCAATATGGATGGCAAGGTGCTTTTTTAGGCACCTTACTCAATAGTATCGCTTTAATTACGGCGATGCATAGCTTCTCAAATCTGGAAATCGCAGATCTTTTTTTATCTATTTCTGTTCAATCCATTACAGGCATTTTTTTAGGATTGGGTATTCAATATCAGCGAAATTTAAATCAAAGCTTGTCTATTGAGCTAGAAAGAAATAAAAATCTGACGAGACAATTAATTAATTCTGAAGAGGCTATTCGTAAAGAAATCTCTAGAGAACTGCATGATGAAATCGGACAAAATATTACAGCGATCCGGACACAAGCAAGTATATTAAAACGAGTAAGCAGTAATGCAAATCAAGAAAATATTGCCACCACGATTGAGCATCTTTCTCTGAATGTTTACGACACAACAAAAGGGTTATTAAATCGTATTCGCCCTAAATTATTAGATGATTTAGAATTACAAGAAGCCCTCGAAAATCTTTTTATTGAGCTAGATTTTGAACATCAAGGCATTGATATTTCACTTCATTGGGAAAATCCGCAACAATTAAAATTAGAACATGTATTAGAAATTACGATTTATCGTTTATGCCAAGAGAGTTTAAATAATATTATTAAATATTCACATGCGACAGAGGCCAGTATTTCTATTCAAATTTTCGAACAAATTAACATTATTATTCAAGATAACGGGATTGGTTTTGACCTTCAAAAAGAAGCACAAGGTTTTGGTATTAGAGGCATGAAAGAGAGGGTCAAAATTTTGTGTGGCGAATTTAAGCTTATTTCCAAACAAATTGAGCATGATGAATATGATCATGGCACAAAAATCATCATAAACTTACCTCGGTTTTAGTAAAAATGCAGATTGAAAAAGAGAAAGATCACATTTATCGTTACTGGCGTGTCCATATCATGATTGGAATGTATGTTGGATATGCCGGTTTTTACCTTACCCGAAAAAGCTTTAACTATGTCGTGCCAACTCTCATTACAGATTTAGGTATTGATAAAAATGATATTGGGATGATGGCGACCTTGTTTTACATTACTTACGGCATTTCTAAATTTGTGTCGGGGATGTATTCAGATAAAGCTAATCCCCGTCATTTTATGGCGTGGGGGCTCTTGATTACAGGTGTTACCAACATTCTTTTTGGGCTATCCAGCTCTGTATTGATGTTTACCACTCTTTGGGTTATCAATGCTTGGTTTCAGGGTTGGGGCTGGCCTGCTTGTTCCAAATTGCTAACAACATGGTATTCTCGTAATGAAAGAGGATTGTGGTGGTCTATTTGGAATACTGCACATAACGTAGGTGGTGCGATGATTCCTCTTATTGTCGGATACTTAACACTCCATTACAGTTGGCGCTACGGCTTTACCCTGGCAGGTATTACCGCAATTATCATTAGCCTATTTCTTTTCTCACGTTTAAAACATACACCAGAAAGCCTTGGATTACCAAGCATTGGACAATGGAGAAATGATAAGTTAGAGCAAGCACAAGAGAAAGAGGGAGCTAATCTCAATTGGCGTGAGATTCTCCACCATTATGTTTTCTTTAATAAGTATATTTGGTTATTAGCGCTGAGCTATACGCTTGTATATATTGTACGAACGGCAATTAATGACTGGGGAAATATCTATTTAACCGAAAAATACCATTACGATCTCGTCTCTGCCAATAGCTCTCTCTCTTTATTTGAAATTGGTGGGATTTTTGGATCGCTTGTTGCAGGCTGGGGATCAGATAAATTATTCTCAAGCAACCGAGGTCCAATGGCATTACTCTTCGCAATAGGCATTTTCTTCTCTATTCTTGCCCTATGGTTAATGCCTAAAGAAAACTTTATTTTACAAGCGAGTGTCTTTTTTGCGACCGGCTTTTTTGTTTTTGGTCCGCAAATGCTGATTGGTATGGCAGCTGCAGAGTGTGCTCATAAAAAAGCCCCGGGATCAGCCACAGGCTTTATTGGTCTTTTTTCTTATTTAGGCGCCGCTATTGCAGGTTATCCATTAGCGCTGATTATGGAATCTTATCATTGGAATGGCTTTTTCGTTGTGATAGTTTGCGCTGCATCCGGCATCGCTTTATTATTGCTTCCGTTTTTGAAAGCGCAAAATGAAGCCTAATTTCCTCTTTTCACTTTATAATTTATCTTAAAAAGGATACAAAAATGACGCATATTTATAAATTAACGGGTACACCTCAACATTATGTTTGGGGAGGAAAGGATTATATTCCTGAGTTACTTGGCGTAGAGAAAACACAACCCTACTATGCTGAATGGTGGTTAGGTGCTCACACCTCTAGCCCTTCAAACCTTGAAATTGATGGAAAAAACCGTCCTTTAACCGATTTTATTGCTGAAAATCCTCAAGTATTAGGGCAATCTAGCCTTGAGCATTTTGGTGAGGAATTGCCCTATCTATTGAAAATTCTAGATGTGGCAAAACCGCTCTCAATTCAATTGCACCCAACCAAACAACAAGCAGAAGAGGGATTTGCAAAAGAAAATGCAGCCGGCATAGATTTAAAAGATCCGACAAGAACATACAAAGACCGAAACCATAAACCAGAAATGATGATTGCTTTATCTGATTTCTGGTTGTTACATGGGTTTAGACCCAAAGCAGAAATGTTGGCTGTTTTATCCGAACGCCCATCTTTAGCTGATTTAGCAAAAAAATTAGAAAACCAAGATATTGCTACTTTCTATGCCGAAATCATGCAAGCCGATCAACTTCAATTAAGTACATGGCTTAATCCAATTATCGAAAGCAATAAAGCACTTTACCAACAACAAAAGTTAAGCATGGAAAATCCTGACTACTGGGTACTTTATACCCTAGAAGCGATGGAAATTTCTCCCGAAAAATTAGATGCCGGACTTATCTGCTTCTATTTATTTAACATTGTTCATGTGAAAAAAGGGGAAGGTATTTTCCAAGATGCAGGCATTCCACACGCCTATTTACGAGGTCAAAATATCGAATTAATGGCATGTTCAGATAACGTTATTCGTGGCGGACTTACCCCAAAACATATTGATATCCCTGAACTGCTCAGAGTGGTTGATTGCAGAGAAGTTATACCACAACTCATTGATATTGCCGATGAAAATCAAGCAATCTTTACCTATGCAACTCCTGCAAAAGATTTTGCCTTGAGTCAAATTCGCTATCAGCCTAATAATAAGTTTAAGCTTAATTCCTCAACGGCGGAAATCCTTTTTGTCATGCAAGGGGAATTAAAAATTACCGCTGAAAATACCGAATTAACGCTTAAACAAGGTGAATCTGCCTTTATTGGCGCCAATAGTACTTACCAGCTTGAAGGATGCACTGAAGGGTACGCCGTTAGTGCACATTTGCCTAAATAATATTACCGCCATGAAAAAAGGTCTAGATAATTTCTAGACCTTTACTTTATTTACTACTAAGTTACATTGAAACAATCACACATTCCGCAACGCTGCGCGCGTTAGATTGTGCCGTTGAGGCGGCTGCTCGATCTCCTACTGGTCCAACAAAAACTCTGTTCCATTCTGCATTTGTTGCAATTCTCGCATTAAAACCAGCCATTGCTAAACGAGCTTGCATATTTTCTGCTTGGGCTTTATTTTTAAACGCTCCACACTGTAAACCGAATCGTCCAGATTGGTTTGCTGCCTTTTCATTAGGTTTAGCTGCTGAAGCAACAATTTTAGGCTGCTCTTTCTTAACTGTTTCTGTTTTTACTTGAGTTTGTTGTGAAGCTTGCTCTACTTTAGATTGCTCGGTTTTAGCCTTATCTAATTTTGCTTTTTCTGTTTTTGCTTGTTCTACTTCAGCCGGTGTAGCAGTTGTCACCACTACCTTATTTTGTTCTGCTTTTTTCTGGGCAAGTTCTTGTTGTTTTTTCAGATCTGCTTGCTTGCGTTTTTCTTCTAACTTACGCTTCTCTTCAGCCAATTTCTGCTCTTGTGCCTTTTGAACAGCAAGTTCGGCATCAGAAGGCTGAACAACTGTTTTTTCTGTTGATACTGCGGTTTCTGTTTGTATTTGAGCTTTTTCAACTGAAGCTTGTTCTACCGCTAAACGAGCAAGTTCTTCTTGCTTACGCTTTTCTTCTAGCTGTTTTAACTGTTCCGGAGAAAGTTGTGCTAATTTTTCTTGTGTTTTCTTCGTTGGATTTGTTACCACTTCACGCGTTTCCAAATCACGAATATAGCTATATACTTCTTCAGGGCGGCTTGGAAGATTGGTTCCATTTGCCACGGGTTTAGTTGCCTCAACAGGAACAGGAATAGTTGGTGCAGGTGCATTTTCTTTTAACAACCACAAGCCTGCCCCCATTGCCAAAAGTAACACGACCACGATGGATAAAATTGTCGATTTGCTCACACCACTTTTTTTCTTTGAGCGAGCCATATAATCACGTCTAGGCACTTTATTTTTACCTTATAAATTAAAGATGGGAAATTGGTAAATTTTACTGAAAAAATAACCGCTTGCCTATCATCTCACAAGCGGTTATTTAAAATTTTTTGTAAATCTTTGTTAAATTTATCGATTTTACCGATGTGATAAATACACATCAAACCGATGATTCTTCGTTTCTTGGCTAAAATCAGGCTTCTGCTCTGCTAAAAACGGGGCATAATCGGGGCGCTTAACCACCACCCGTTTACGAGCTAACTGTTTTGCCGGCAAAAAGAAATCATCGGAATCCAAATCCGCCCCAACTAGATGCTGAAATACTCTCATCTCTTTTTTAACTAAGGCACTTTTCTGTTTATGAGGATACATCGGGTCAAGATAAACCACATCAGCAAAATCACGATTGGGATCCAGCTCTGCTATAGAGTGTACTGGTAACAAAATCATTCGCTCCCGCATAAAGTCGCCAATTTCTGCGTCTTGATAAGCTCGATTTAAACCATCTTCCAACAACGCACTCACAACAGGGTTTCGCTCAACCAATTTGACTTGGCACCCCACCGCAGCCAACACAAAGGCATCTCGCCCGAGCCCTGCGGTAGCGTCAATCACAGTCGGTAAATAATCGCCTTTAATCCCAACCGCTTTTGCTACCGCTTCGCCACGCCCTCCGCCAAATTTACGGCGATGAGCCATTGTGCCATCCACAAAATTCACCGCAATCGCTCCGAGTTTTGGCTCATCTAGTTTACGAAGTTCCAAACGTTCATTGGTTTGTGCTAACGCTAAAATTGCATCAGGATTATGTTGAAGTTGCCATTTTTCACAGGTTTGTTGAAACTGCTCGGCAAAATCGCTTTCGTTAATTAATTGGATTTTTGTCATTTTTTCTTTATGTAGGGACACACTGCGTGTGTCCAAAAATTACCATACCGCTATAAATGTGCGGACACACGCAGTGTGTCCCTACAAAATATAATCTTTAAATACATCATCAATGTGCAGGCTCAGGCTACATTTCCCAGCCACATCTTCACTTTCCCACGCCGTTTGCAAAATTTCAGGCGAAAGTGACCGCTCGTACTGTTCAGCAATCGGGAAATAGCTGATATGCCAAGGCTCTAAGCCAATTTGTTTACCGTGATCTTCCATAAACGGAAAATAGAAACCAAACTGCTCAGCATTGACTAACAGCCAATTTGTCAAACGTTGGAAATAACCGCCTGTTTGATATTCCCACGGCTCTAACATCAGCTTTTGTCCTTCGGGCAGTAAATCAGGATCGAAAATATCAATATCCGTTCCCCAATGATGACGGCTCGCCCCTGGCACAGCCGACCAACGCAAAATCGCTTGGCATTTTTGCCAATCGTCTAAGCAAGTCAAATCTAACGTACAGCCATTATCATCGTGGACTTTACGCTCGCCGTTAAACTTCGCATTCCAAATCATTTTTTGGCGTTCAAAATCACGATAAGTACTTGCTGGTTGCAAGTTAAAGCCCGCCTGTTTTGCCGCTTGTTGTAGTTGCAAAAAAGCGTTTACTACTTCTGCTTGCAATGCGTGTTTATCCGATAAGACATTCGGCAATGGCACTAAATGCTCACGGCTTTTACCCGTGAGGATTTCAGGTAAATTTGTAAAATTTGGCATAAATCAGACCGCTTGTAATAAGAGATGAGCCATTATAGCAAAAAGAAAGCTCGGCAAATACCGAGCTTCTTGATAATGTATGAAGAGAATAGAAATTACTCTTGACGAGTTAATACTTTACCCTGATATTCACCAGTCAAGGCATCTAGGAAGAAGGTAATATCATTCAACTCTTGATCGGTTAAGATTTTACCACTTTGATAGTGAGCCATTACTCGAACAGCTTCTTTTAAGCCCTTAACGCTACCATCGTGCATATAAGGGGCGGTTAAAGCCACATTACGCAAGGTTGGTACTTTGAAGCGATGCATATCGGCAGGATCTTTAGTTTGTGAGAAACGACCATGGTCATCAGCGGTAATCGGTGTGCCACGCGCTTTGAAATAATCATCATATAAGCCCATATATTCAAAAGATTGTCCACCCATTGCGCTACCTGTATGGCAAGTGTCACATTTCGCTGCTTTAAATGCCTCATAACCACGTTTTTGTGCATCATTCAAGGCATTTTGATCGCCTTTTAAGAATTTGTCGAAAGCACTATTTGGTGTGATCAAAGTTTTCTCAAATTCTGCAATAGCATCTGTTAAAGTTTCTGCGGTTAATTCAGGATAAGCCGCTAAGAACTCTTGCATAAAGGCGTGATCTTGTTTGAATTTCGCTAAAATTTCATCAAAACTATGCGAACCCATTTCGACAGGGTTAAGCGGTGGGCCTTTTGCTTGATCCGCTAAATCTTTCGCTCGACCATCCCAGAATTGTAAATGGTTAAAGGCTGCGTTATACACGGTTGGGGCATTGATACCACCTTTTTGCCCACGAATACCCGTTGATGTGGTTAACCTATCTACACCGCCTTTATCTAATTGGTGGCAGTTGCTACAAGCCACAGTACCATCGCCTGATAAACGTCCATCGTGGTAGATTTTGTCCCCTAAAGCAACCTTGCGAGGATCTGTGGCTAATGCATCAGGAATAGGTTGGACTAAACGAGTTGGATCAACTCCAGCCGTATTTTTTGGCACAAAATGCGCTGCACGCTGTTGATGGATCCAATCAAGCACCGTTTGCTTTTCCTGTTCATCAGGACGAGAACCCCAGTGAATATGAATAAAGCTCGCAATTGGCATTGTATCGTTGCGTAACACCGTTTCTAATTTAGCCAGATCCGCTTCAGATAATTTAGCAGGATCTTTCATTCCTTCTAACATTTTATCCAAACGGAAAAAGCGGTTGCCTGTTGCAACATCGTTTTCCATCATTGAACTTACACCAGGAATTTTGGCATAAAAAGGCATTTCTGCATTAGGGCTGTGACAATACTGACAGCCATTTTCAAAAAAAACTTTCGCCACTTCTTGCTGTTTGCCACTAAAATTAGTTTGTGCAAGTAGTTTTGCTGCTTGCTCTTGGTCAAAGGTATGTACATACCCAACCACCCCTAAAAATCCAGCAATGCCCAAGGCAATCGCTGATAATAGTAGTTTTTTCATTGGTAATACTCCATAAAGTAAAAGCGGATATATTATCCCCATAAAAAACTACGGTTATTTTGATCTAATTCAATAGATTTAATTTATAAATACTATTTGAATAATCGTTAAAATCTTTCGTTTATCTCTGGATATTTTTTAGGCGTTCAATTTAATGTTAGTCAATTAAATCTTGATTGCATCTTGTTTTTTTTTTGTACAATTAAGTTGGTTTTTAACCTATCTTAATTTAAGGAATAATGTAAATGAAAAAGACAATCCTCTGCTTAATGTTAGCTTTGACTACAGTCGGTTGCTCAGTTACTCACGAAGGTAGTACAAAATTACGCGAACAGACATTAAATTCCATTGAGAGCAAAATTATTGCGAACAAAACAACCAAAAACCAAGTAAGAGAAATTATGGGGGAACCCACAAAAATTACACAACAGCAGTCTGATCTGAGCGAAATTTGGTTCTATGAGTCTTATGATAAACATATGAACTATACACCTGTTGCAATGTTTCCGATTACATTGCCATTAGCAATCGTTTTTGGTTCTGGGAAATTAGTATCGCCAATTCAGGAGAATAAAAATGTGAAGCAGCTTCGTGTGAAAATTGATACAGGAACAAATATGGTCACGAATGTTTCTACGGCTGTGACACAAAACAACTGGTATTAATTTGAATACAGAACGAGAACAATCAGTAAAAAATGTAGGGGGGGTAAGACCTCCCCTACAATGATTAATCCATTTACAATGCTAAAATCTTCTGAGCAATCTGGTAATACACTTCACCACATTTGCCCAAATCATTCACGTTCACACATTCGTTCACTTTATGAATGGTTTGGTTGATTGGACCAAACTCAACCACTTCTGCACCCATTAAGGCGATAAAACGTCCGTCTGATGTGCCGCCGCCAGTGTCTAGCTTCGGTGTAATTTGTGTCACGTTTTCGACCGCTTGTATCGTGGCTTGAACCAGTTTTCCGTTGCCTGCTAAAAACGGTTTTCCCGACAAATTCCACTCAATTCGATGTTTTAATCCGTGTTTTTGCAACATTTCGGCAACTTTGTTTTTGATGATTTCATCATTCACTTCGGTGCAATAACGTAAATTGAACTGCACATAAAGCTCGCCCGGGATCACGTTATTACTGCCTGTACCGGCTTTGATATTGGCAATTTGTAAACTTGTCGGTGGGAAAAATTCGTTGCCGTTATCCCATTGGTAAGCGGTCAGTTCGCTTAAAAATGGTAGAGCCGTATGAACAGGATTTTCGGCTAAATGGGGATAGGCGACGTGTCCTTGAATGCCTTCAATATAAAGATTGGCGGTAATCGAACCACGGCGACCGTTTTTCACCACATCGCCAAGCTGTTTGGTGCTGGACGGCTCACCCACTACGCAATAGTGGATCGGCTCTTGGCGTTGCATTAAGGTTTCCACCACTTTCACCGTGCCGTCTTTGGCAGCGGCTTCTTCGTCTGACGTGATAAGCAAGGCAATTTTGCCCTGATGGTTCGGGTTGTTTTTCACAAAGGTTTCACAAGCGATCACCATTGCCGCTAAAGACCCTTTCATATCCGCCGCCCCACGCCCGTAGAGCATATCATCGACAATGTCAGCGGAAAACGGCGGATAAGTCCATTGACTTTCATCGCCTTCAGGGACAACGTCAGTATGTCCTGCAAAGGCAAGGCAAGGTTCGCCTTCGCCGTGGGTTGCCCATAAATTTAAGGTATCGCCAAAAGGCAACCATTCCAGCTTAAATCCGACCGCTTGTAGCCGTTCGGCAATCAGTTGTTGGCAACCTTCATCATTCGGGCTGATAGATTTACGTTGGATAAGGGCTTGGGCGAGTAAAATAATTTGATTTTTCATCTTATTTTCCAAATGCTTTCTTATATTCTGCTTCATTAAATCCTATCAACGCCACATTATCGGCAATCACAATCGGGCGTTTAATTAAGGTTGGCTGTTCGTTTAACACCTTTAATGCCAGCTCTTTGTTGAGATTATTTTTAATTTCATCATCAAGCCCACGCCAAGTGGTGCTACGTTTATTGACTAAGTTTTCCCAGCCAAATTTCTCTGCCATTTCAGCCAGACAAGCAGGATCTAAGCCATCAACACGGTAGTCGTGAAGTTGTGGGTCTAGGTTGTTATCCGCAAGCCATTTGATCGCTTTTTTCACGGTATCACAGTTTTTAATGCCGTAGATTTTTGTCATTTTATCTTCCTTTTTTATTCACATTCATTCATCGCTTGCCAGACTTTCAAGGCGTCCGCAGTTTCTGCTACATCGTGAACTCGCACGATCTTCGCCCCATTTTGTACTGCAAGCAATGCTCCTGCGACACTGCCTGCGACACGTTGATCGACTGGTTTGTTGATCACATTGCCGATCATCGACTTACGGGAAAGCCCGGCTAACACGGGATAGCCCGAAGCGACAAAGGCATTTAGATGTTTTAGCAGTTGATAATTATGTTGCACCGTTTTACCAAAACCAAAGCCGACATCTAAAATAATATGCTCTTTGGGAATGCCAGCCATTGTGCAAGCAAAAATGCGTTGGTTGAGAAAATCCGCCACGTCTTCAACCACATCATCATACTCAGGATTTTGTTGCATATTTTGCGGTGTGCCTTGCATATGCATTAAACAAACAGGCAAGCCTAATTCTACGGCAGTTTCTAAGGCGTTCGGCTCTTGTAACGCACGAACATCATTAAGAATATCCGCCCCGACTAAAGCTGATTGACGAAACACTTCCGCCTTTGAGCTATCCACCGAAATCAAGCAATCAAACCGCTTGCGAACGGCTTCAACCAACGGCACAACCCGTTCCAACTCTTGCTCAAGGGTAACGATTTCCGCATTCGAACGGGTGGACTCGCCACCAATATCAATAATATCCGCCCCGTCATTGAGCATTTTCTCCACTTGAAACAACGCTTTATCAAGGGTAAAAAATTTACCCGAATCGGAGAACGAATCAGGGGTAAAATTCAAAATCCCCATAATTTTCGGGGAAGTGAGATCTAACAAGCGGTCAGATCCTTGGAAATTTTTGTAATTTATTTGCATTATTTCTCCGCTCTCAACTTCGCCAACACGGCTTTCAGTTGTTTATCCAACGGTGCTGTCACGACCATTTCTTCTCCCGTTTTCGGGTGAACAAAGCGAATAGAATGGGCGTGTAAAAATAGACGGTTTAAACCCGCTTGTTGCATTTTTTGGTCAAATTCACGATCGCCATATTTGTCATCAAGGGCAATCGGGTGTCCTGCGTATTGAGTATGCACACGGATTTGGTGCGTTCTACCTGTCACAGGCGAAGCCTTGACTAAAGTCGCTGTCGGATAACGTTCTTCAATCACAAATCGAGTTTCGGACGGTTTGCCTTCTTCGCTCACTCGTACAATGCGTTCGCCACTGGCTAATTCGTTTTTCAATAGCGGTGCTTTAATCACTTTAACGTGCGATTGCCACTGCCCACGTACGAGTGCAAGATAATCTTTTTGTACAACTTTCTCACGCAATTGTTCGTGCAAATTACGCAATGCGGAACGTTTTTTCGCCACTAATAATAGCCCCGAGGTATCTCGGTCGATACGGTGAACTAACTCTAAAAAACGGGCTTGTGGGCGTAACGCTCGTAAGGCTTCAATCACACCGAAACTTAAACCGCTACCGCCGTGAACAGCAATGCCAGACGGTTTGTTAATCACTAACATTACATCATCTTCATAAAGAATTTGATGTTCAAGCTCGGCGACTTTGTTGAGTTTGGTCGAAATCGGGGCTTCATTTTTTTCTGCCACACGCACAGGCGGCACTCGTACAATATCGTCTGCTTGCAACTTATATTCGGGTTTAATCCGCCCTTTGTTTACTCGCACTTCGCCTTTACGCACAATGCGGTAAATCAAGCTTTTTGGCACGCCCTTGAGCTTGGCGAGTAAGAAGTTATCTAAACGTTGCCCAGCTTCATCTTCTGAAATAGAAAAGAATTGAACTTGGGCACTAATTACTTTTTCTGTTGTCATTACATTACAAACATTATTTAAGGTAAAATATTGCCTTAAATTTTAACACAAACGCCTCGGCTTCGGGGTAATTATTCATTTAATGAGGAAATCAAATGTCAGGACAAACGACAGAAAAAGCGGCAGAAGCTGCGCAACACGTTGATGTTGTTGCGGAAACAGAAAAAGTTATCGATAAAGTAAGTTCAATGAACTTCGATACGATGCTCAATGATTGGATTATCCCTTATGGCACAAAAATCTTACTTGCCATTGCCATTTTTGTTATTGGGAAGTGGCTAGCGAAACTTATCAGTAAATTACTCGGTAAAGCGGCTCTCGCGTCAACTAAAGATGAAATGCTACAAAGCTTCGTTCGCTCAATTAGCTACTTCTTATTACTTCTGATTGTCGTGATTGCTTCGTTATCTCAATTAGGGATCAACACAAGCTCCCTTGTTGCTCTTATCGGTGCAGCAGGTTTAGCTATCGGTTTATCACTACAAAACTCGTTACAAAACTTTGCAGCTGGCGTCATGTTATTGATCTTTAAACCCTTCAAGAAAGGAGATTTGATCGAAACAGGAGGCATGAGTGGTACGGTTGAAGAAATGGGTTTATTAGTGTTAGAACTTCGTACTGGCGATAATAAAACGGTACTTATTCCAAACGGTAAAGTGTTCTCTGATAGTATTGTGAACTATTCTGACAATGAAACACGCCGAATCGACTTTATTTTTGATATTTCTTACGATGCTGATATTGCTAAGGCAAAAGCAATTGTTGCGAATATCCTAGCAAATGATTCTCGTGTATTAAAAGATCCTGCACCGGTTATTGCTGTTAGTGCTTTAGCGGCAAACAGTGTTCAGCTTGTTGTGCGACCTTGGGTAAATACATCTGATTATTGGGCTGCTCACTGGGGTATTACTGAAAATGTGAAATTAGCCTTTGATGAAGCTGGCATTGCTATTCCATATAATCAAATGGATATTCATATCACAAGCGAAGAAACTATCGCTCTTGAAAAGAAAAAATATAACTAATCTTAAATAAACAAGCGGTTGAATTTAACAAACATTTTGCAAAAAATCTGTTAAATTCAACCGCTTAACTTTTCTTACTAAATCTTATTTTGAAGCAGGTTCTTTTTTCTCAATCATATCTTCAGGAATAAACGATTTCTGAACTTTCTCCATATGCGGAAGATTGTGAGCAATCCCTTTGTGGCAGTCAATACAGGTTTTGTTTTGCTCTTGAGCCATAGCGTGCATTTGCTGTGCCACGGTTTTTTGTTGGGTAAAGTCCATATCATCGAAGTTATGACAGTTACGGCATTCTTGTGAATTATTCGCTTTCATACGCGCCCATTCACGTTCTGCCATTTCTAAACGATGCGCTTCAAACTTCTCTTTGGTATCCACTTTGCCGGTGAAATGTGCGTAAACTTCCGTTGAAGCTTGAATTTTACGTTTCCATTTTGGTAAAAATTCGTGTGGCACGTGGCAATCGGAACAGATCGCTTTCACACCAGAACGGTTGCTGAAGTGAACAGAAGCTTGATATTCAGGTACCACATCATTCATATGACAATCAGAACAGAACTGCTCCGTATTGGTATACTCTAAGCCTTTGTTGAAACCACCCCAGGCTAAAATACCGCCGATGGCTGAAATTAAAATAATTGTTCCTGCCGCCATTTTGCTTGGTGTACGAAACCAATTCCAAAATTTTTTAAACATTGTTTTGCTCCTTATTTACCTTGCGTTTGGCGAATTGTGTCAAATTTGTTTTGAATAATCGGGTTTACATCTGTTTGTTGCACGTGGCATTGTAAACAGAAGTAACGACGAGGCGATGCGCCCTCTGTAGGTTTACCATCACGATCTAAAAAATGGCTTGCTGGAATACGTGTTGCACCTGTCGTTTGAGCCACTTCTGGAGAATGGCAACCTAAACATTGGTTGGTATTTTTGGTGACCTGCAAACCACGAATGCTATGAGGCACAAGCGGTGGCTGATGAGGGAAGGTAATCGGGATGTTCCCTGCATCTTTATAAGGGTTCGTAAATGCCGGCGCAACACTTTCTGCCGTGTTGTTTATATCCGTTGCAACTTGCGTATTTGCCACCGCAACACCTGCAAGTGCGGTCAAAATTAGGGTTAAAATTTTTCTCATTGGAATTCACTCCGTTTTTAATTATTTTTGTAGGGGAAAATGACATTTGCCCCATTCACATAAATTATTTTTTGGGGGCTAATGTAATTGGCCCTTACATTAAACATTCACGTTCAAATATTTTTCACATCAATCCCTTTCTCAAATCGGCTCCCAAAGGCAAAAACCTTTTCAGGGCAGACGTCAATACAACGCCCGCAACTGATGCAATCTTGGGATAACACAATTTGGCTATCTTCGGGTTTGCCGTGCAATGGTAAGCGTAACACTTGTGGTTCAGGACACACATTGTAGCAGTCCATACAGCGGTCGCAGCGATTGCGATCAATCACATTCACTTTAATCAAGGCTTTGCGACCAATTAAGGCATAAGTTGCCCCGATTGGACAAAGATGTCCGCACCAGCCGTGTTCGACCACGAAAAGATCAAAGAAGAATACGATTGCCACCAGCCATAGGGTTGCGCCTAAGCCAAAGACAAAAACACGTCCCAATGCCGCAACAGGGTTGATCCATTCCCACAAAAGTGTACCTGAAATAGCACTTCCTACTAAAATCATCACAAGAATGCCATAACGTAGCCCTCGTGGTAATTTTGCACTCTGACGAATACCCAATTTTCGGCGTAACCACGCTGCCGCATCGGTTACCATATTCATTGGACAAACCCAACTGCAAAAGGCTTTAGTTGCGACCAGCGCATAAAAAGCGATGATGATTAACGCCCCTAAAATCGTACTCCATTCAGGCAAATAGCCTGTTGCAAGGCTTTCTGCGGTAATGAGCGGATCCGTTAAAGGAATAACGTCAAATAATAAACTTGCACTGTAATTCCCTTTTAAGATCCAGACATTCCAAAATGGCCCACTTAAAAACATCGCAATAATCGCCAGTTGGCTTAAACGGCGTAAAATAAGAAAGCGATAAGCTCTCCACCAGCCTAATTTCTGACGCGCTTCTAAGCCTGCATCTTGTGGGCGATTAGGCGTAGTTTTGACTTCAACCATTTACTTCACCCCTTTGATATTCAAGTCTAAGTTAGGGAAATGCTCGGCATCAGGTACCGTTGTTGATTTCGGCACATAATCTTGCGTTGCTCGGCTCGGTGTTGCCACTTTAAGGTTTGGCTGAACTTGCATTGGCTGATAAACCGGTTCATATTTGCCTTCCGGCATTTGAGCCTCAAAGGCAGGACGTAAACCATCTGGATGTTGATCTTCCAACAACGCTTTGCCTGCATTTTGCTTTTCTTGCCAACCCAGTCGATAATGGCGCCCTAATAAACCTTTGGCTAAATCCATTGGAAGTACCTTAATAGCGGCTTCTTCCAACACACAGGCCTGCTCACATTTTCCACAACCTGTACAAGCATCAGAATGTACGGTTGGAATTAATTTGGCGTGAATACCTGTGCGATCATTGTGAATGCGCTCAAGGGTAATCGCCTTATCCACCAAAGGACAAACACGATAACATACATCACAACGCAAGCCTTGCCAGTTCAAACAAGTTTCGTGGTCGAGCAATACCGCCAATCCCATTCTTGCGTCATTAATGTTTTTCAATTCCTCACTTAATGCCCCACTTGGACAAGCCTTCATACAAGGAATATCCACGCACATTTCACAAGGCTTATCACGAGCCACAAAATAAGGTGTGCCGGCTTCCATTGGTGAAAGCAAACTTGCCAAATGCAACATATCGTAAGGACAAGCCTGTACGCATTGACCACACCGTGTACAAGCAGCTAAAAATTCACTTTCCGGCAACGCCCCAGGGGGACGAAGTGCCACGCCCTCTTTAGCATTCGCTTGGTGTTGTTGTAATCCTAAGATCACACCAACCCCACAGACACCTGCCGCTGTTCTGGTTGCATTTTTGAGAAACTGGCGGCGGTTTGGATCTAATTTCATCGTCATATCCTGCGTAATTTTTGTAGGGGCGAAACATTTTTCGCCCTTTCATCATTGGGGCAAATGTGATTTGCCCCTACAAGCGGTTAAATTTTCAAAAATTTTGCCAATTTTGACCGCACTTGCTATTACGCCTTCACGACTTTAACCGCACATTTTTTGTAATCGGTTTCGCCTGAAATTGGATCAGTTGCATCTAATGTTAATTTATTCGCTAACTGCCCTGCGTCAAAGAACGTTGTAAAGACTAAACCTTCCGGACATTTATTACGACCTCGCGTATCCAAATGCGTAATCATTTCGCCACGACGAGTAATTAATTTCACTTTATCGCCATGACGTAATCCACGTTTTTTCGCATCCGCTGGGTGCATCCAACAGAGATTATTTGGGAACGCTTTATGTAATTCAGGCACACGGCGAGTCATTGTGCCTGTATGCCAATGCTCTAATACACGACCTGTGCTTAACCATAAATCATATTCTTCATCCGGGCTTTCTGCCGGACCTTCATAAGGCACACCTAAGATAATCGCTTTTTTATCCGGATAACCGTAGAACGCTACGCCTTCCCCTGCTTTTACATAAGGGTCATAGCCTTCACGATAACGCCAAAGTGTCTCTTTGAATTCGCCTGTTTTTTCATCTTTTACCACAGGCCAACGTAAACCACGCACTTGATGATAAGTATCAAATGATGCTAAATCATGTCCGTGTCCACGACCAAATTGTGCGTATTCTTCAAATAAACCTTTTTGTAAGTAATAACCGAAGTGATCTGCTTCATCATTCAAATAGCCCGGTACATCTTTCGGTGTGTCAAATTTATTGACTTCGCCATTTTCGTAAAGTACTTGGTAAAGGGTTTTGCCACGATATTCAGGCATTTGTGCTAACAACTCTTCGCTCCACACATCTTCTGTTTTGAAGTATTTAGAGAATTCAACAATTTGCCATAAATCTGAACGAGACTCGCCCGGCCCTTTCACTTGCTGACGCCAGAATTGAGTACGGCGTTCTGCATTACCATAAGCCCCTTCTTTTTCTACCCACATACAAGTTGGTAAAATTAAGTCTGCCGCGACCGCACTTACAGACGGATAAGGATCAGAAACAACAATAAAGTTGTCTGGATTACGCCAGCCTGGGAAAATCTCTTCGTTAATGTTTGGACCACCCTGCATATTGTTGGTACAAAGCTGCCATAAGAAATTCATCTTGCTGTCTTTTAACATACGGCTTTGCATTACCGCAGGATAACCTGGTTTAGTTGGAATCGTGCCTTTCGGTAATTTCCACGCCGTTTCTACGATTTCTACGTGTTTTGGATTTGTCACCACCATATCCGCCGGTAAACGGTGTACGAAAGTCCCTACTTCACGCGCTGTCCCACAAGCAGACGGCTGACCTGTTAGAGAGAACGGACCGCAACCTTCTAACGAAATTTTGCCTGTGAGTAAGTGAACGTTATACACCATATGGTTTACCCATACACCACGAGTATGTTGG
Organism: Actinobacillus porcitonsillarum; assembly: GCF_003101015.1. Lineage (NCBI taxonomy): Bacteria > Pseudomonadati > Pseudomonadota > Gammaproteobacteria > Pasteurellales > Pasteurellaceae > Actinobacillus > Actinobacillus porcitonsillarum. Next base: position 198,740 of record NZ_CP029206.1, read on the forward strand.
TTAAAGCCCATTGTCCAGAATGACACTAATTTTTGGTTCGGATCCGCATACATTTTCGCTAATGTTTCAAGTTGCTCTTTTGGCACCCCTGAAATTTCGTGGGCTTTTTCTAAGGTATAAGGCGCAACAATTTTCTTGAATTCTTCGAAATCGCTGTCATACATTTTGCCTGCGGTTTTCACATTTTTCGCTGCTTTTTGTAACGGATGTTCCGGACGTAAACCATAACCAATATCCGTTTCGCCACGTTTGAATTTAGTATGCTTATTCACAAAATCCCAATTCACTTTATCGTTTTGGATAATGTAGTTGGCGATATAGTTAAGAATAGCTAAATCTGAGTGCGGTTTAAAAATAATTGGTGTATCCGCCAGTTCAAAAGAACGATGCTCAAAGGTGGACATCACGACTACTTTCACTTTGTCATCAGATAAACGGCGGTCAGAAATACGGCTCCATAAAATTGGGTGCATTTCCGCCATATTTGAGCCCCAAAGCACAAAAGCATCGGTTTTTTCAATGTCGTTATAGCAACCCATCGGTTCATCCATACCAAAAGTACGCATAAAGGCAACCGCTGCCGAAGCCATACAGTGACGTGCATTCGGGTCAATGGTATTTGAACGTAAACCACCTTTCCAAAGTTTCACTTTGGCATAGCCTTCAAAAATGGTTGTTTGACCAGAAGAGAACATACCGATTGCATTCGGATCTTTTTTCTCTTTTAAAATCGTTTTGATTTTATCTGCCATAATGGTAAAGGCTTGCTCCCAAGAAACCGGTGTAAAATCCCCTTCTTTGTGGAATTTACCGTCTTTCATACGTAGTAATGGCGTTTGAACACGGTCAGCACCGTACATAATTTTGGATAAGAAATAGCCTTTAATACAGTTTAAACCACGGTTTACTTCTGCATCCGGGTCGCCTTGTGTTGCCACAACACGCCCATCTTTTGTACCCACTAATACGCTACAGCCCGTACCACAGAAACGGCACGGCGCTTTATCCCACTTAATCCCCATATCATCAGCCGCATAGACGTTTTTCACAGGGATCGTCATACCAGCAGCCGCAGCAGCTGCAATCGCCGCATTGGCTTTCATAAAATCTCTACGATTAAGTTCCATAATGTTTCCCACTTAAGTTAAAAATTAAACCGCTAGGGACACACTGCGTGTGTCCGTTTTGATAGCAGTGGAGGATCGAAATCCCCACAATTATTTTTCATCGAGATAGTTCGAAATTAACGAAACGACAATCACTCCATCAATTTCTTTTACTTCATCAATTCTATCCGCTAGCGCAAGTTGTCTATCGCTTTCAATGGTCACGATAATCTTGCCTTCTTCTGCTTTCACACCGTGAATTTCACTGTGCGGAATGTTCAAAATATCTGCTTGAACTTGCTCAAGTTTTGCAGGTTTAGCTTGCACCACAAGGCTGCACACATACCAGTTTTTGTTTAAATCAAAATTACTCATCATTCTCTCAATATTCTCACCGCACTAACAGGGCAAACACCAATACAAGCACCACAGCCGTTGCAAGCGGTTAAATCCAGTTCTAATTTTGCAATACCGCCTAACTGCGGCTTAAAACGAATTGCCCGACTTTCACAATAATCACCGCAAGCTCGGCATTCGATTTTTTGGTTAAGTAAACACGTTTTTGCAACTTCAATCTTATGCGCCCAAGCCTCTTCTTCCGTGCTTCGAAAAATCGGCTCAGGGCAGATTTCCACACATTTTTGGCAGAACGTACATTCGCCTTTACTGAAATCAATTTCAGGAAAGCCAGCCTCACTGAGTTTAAGAATTTGTGTTTCACAAACCGTAACACACTGCTGACAAGCGGTACATTTTTCTAAAAAAATTGCAAGATTTGCCCAAGGAGGAAGAATTGCATCATAACCTTGCAAGCGGACTTGTTCTTTTTTGAGCGTATTTAAAAATTGCCCTTGTAAAAAAGCACGCCGAGGGAGTTTTTGATCGGCAAGATTGCTCACTTAATCACCTAAACTAATGCCAATTAAACGGCTATTATTATCCAATTTTTCCTCATTTTTCTTCATCACTATAAAGGGGTATTTCTCTCTTTAAATGATGATTTATTGATACTCATCAAAGAAGAATGGCGTGAATTTCGATAAGGCGGTAAAATGTTGCAAACCATTTTTATTTAGGACAAATATGAAGCACTTAATTATTTATGCACACCCTAATCCAAACAGTTTTAATCGGGCGATTTTAGATAGCGTGATTAAAGCAAGTGAGCCACATAGCGTTATCGTAAGAGATTTAAATGATCTTGAATTTAACTCAACACTAAGCTGGCAAGAATGCCTTGCAACCTTTAGTGGAAATTATGCGGAAGATGTTAGTCAGGAACATCAATACTGGCAACAAGCTGATCTCATTACCCTTATTTACCCTCTTTGGTGGATGGGCTTTCCGGCTATATTGAAAGGCTATTTAGACCGTGTTTTAACTTATGGATTTGCTTATAAAAACGGGGAAAATGAAAGCATCGGTTTGCTAAAAGGGAAGAAAATGCAACATTTCGTTACGATGGGCAATACTAATGAAAAATATGCACAAAAAGGCTTTTTAAAATCCCTTGATGACACCCTCGGCAACGGATTATTTAACTTTTGTGGCATTGAAAATGTACAAATGCATTTTTTAGGTGGGGTTGGGATACCAACAACGGATTATCCGGAATTACTACAAGAGATCGGTTTCAAAACGAAATCTATATTGAAAAATACCTAACCCTGCAAAGTAGCAGAGTTAGGTCTTGGTATTATACCGCTCTAGCTTGAGCGGTTTAAATTATTGTTTTGGTAAATAACGTGTTGGATCGACAGATTTACCTTTGTAACGAATTTCAAAGTGTAATTTGTTACTTGTTGTACCTGTGCTCCCTAGCGTGGCGATTTTCTCACCTGCTCTTACACTATCTTGCTCATCAACTTTAATACTATCATTGTGAGCATAAGCACTTAAGAAATCATCATTGTGTTTGATAATAATTAAATTACCATAACCTTCCAATGCGTTTCCAGCGTAAACCACTTTACCATCCGCAGCGGCACGAACATCTTGTCCTTTGCTTCCGGCAATATCAATCCCTTTGTTTCCACCTTCAGATGGAGAGAAACCTTGAACCACTCGTCCTGCGGTTGGCCATTGCCATTTAAATGATGAAGCTGGTGCTGAAGCCGTATTAGATTTTGAAGAATAGCTTGGTGATGTTGCTTTAACAGCGCTTACTGTACCTGCACTTGCAACAACACCTGTACTTGCCATCGTAGCTGTTTGTGCAGTTCCAACTGAAGCACGAATGCCACTATTTGGTACACGTACTTCTGCATCAGAGCCCGCACCTGCTTTTACTGGTCCAGTTACATTACCATCAGAGGCATAAACTGTACCATTTGCACCTTGTTGATAAGTTACTTTAGGCTGCTCAACCGGAACTGTTACGGTTTCTTCTACGGTCACTGTTTCAGTACCTGATTTACCAGTTTTTAATTTTTGCCCTACCGTTAATTGATAAGGTTCGCTCATATTATTTAATGCGGCAATTTCCTTAACATCTTTACCCACAATATAAGCAATTAAGAACATGGTATCGCCTTTACGGACGGTATAAGTTGAGCCATCATAAAACCCTTTTTGAATTTGGCTATATACGGGGGCATTATTCGCATCTCTTGGAATTTCGAAATTCTGATCAACTTTCTTTTGTACCGTTTTAGTTTTCTTAACGACTTTTGTCGTTGTTTTTGGTAGCTCTGGTTGTTCTGTAATAACAGGATTCGTTACAGAAGGTGCCGTCATCGGCATACTTCCCGACATAGAACTCGGCATATTACTTGGTTGAATATCAGCTGATTGCCACCCACCGCTACTTACTGCGCCCGTTCCTGAAACAGGTTGCATAACGCCAGGAGATAGTTCTGTACTATCAGAGGCGCTCACAACTGGCGCAGGAGTATTTGAACTACACGCGGTTAAAATCATTGCGGTAAGGGGTAAAAGTAAAAAATGTTTCTTCATTCGTTATCCTTTCATATTATTTCATTGTCGAAGGCATTGGCGCTGATTGGATATCCGATTCCCATCCAAAGCTGCCTTCACTTGCACCAGAACCATTTACGGGTTGCATAACGCCTGGCGATAATTCATTAGCATCTGTTTTAGGCTGTTCTGATGAACTACAAGCGGTTAAAAAAGCACTTGATAAAACAAATAAGCTCACGATTTTTTTCATCACTATAATTCCTTATCGTACTCGAAGCAATTGTCCCACTTTTAATTTCGTTGTGGTGCTTATATTATTTAAACTTGCAATCTGACTTGGTGATGTGCCGGATAAGAATGAAATTAAATAAAGCGTATCATGTGCCCCCACAGTATAAGTGCTATCGGTATAACAACCTTTTGTCATTTGTGCATATACCGGCGTACCTGATGTATCTCTAATCACTTGGCAATTCCCAATACTCTCTGTTGAGTTGCTGTAACTTGAATTTGCCGAGGTATTATAGCTTGGTGTTGTAGAAGCACCGTAAGTTGGCTGAGAAACAGGTTGATTCATTGAGCTAGGCATAGATGTTGGCTGAATATCAGCAGGTTGCCACGCACCTGAAATATTTGCTGTATTTACCGCATCAGAAGCCGTTTCCACTTCTGAAGAATTCGTTGAGTTACACCCTGCAAGAGTAAAAGCAACAACAAGCGGTAATAAAAAGAATGATTTTTTCATATTAAGAATCCTGAATAAATTTATTTAGTTAATTCATAAATAGCGTAGGCAACAACAGCTAAAATAATTGTTCCCCAGCCAATCAATTCAATTGAACGGCGAATTTTCTCAGCATATTTCTCACCGCCCCATGCTGAAAGTTTTGCCACCAAAATAAAACGAGCAAAACGGGAAATCGCTGCCGTAAGCACAAAAGGTAAGAATGCCATTTGCATCACACCGGCGCAAATCGTAAAGACTTTAAAAGGAATGGGTGAAAAACCGGCTAAAAAGACAACTGCCACGCCCCAGGTTTCAAACCACGCTTTTGCTTTATCAAAGTTTGCTTGCATTCCCCAATCGCTAATAAAGCCTTGCACCCAATCAAAGGCGTATAAACCAATAAAATAACCAATCACGCCACCAACCACAGAGGCAATCGTAGTGTAAATCGCATATTTTGTCGCATTTTGCGGTTTAGACATCGACATTGGGATTAACATCACATCCGGCGGAATCGGGAAGAAAATCGCTTCAATAAAGCTTACAAAACTTAGCCAAAATGAAGCATAACGATGCTTTGACCACGCCATTGTTTTGTCATAAATTGTACCAAATAATTGCATAAAATTTTTGCCTTTCTTAAATAATTTCTTGTAAATCTGTTAGCGAACGATGCGCAGTCATATCTGCCTGAATAGGCGTAATCGACACATAATCGTTATTGATCGCATAAAAATCGGTGCCTTCACTTTCATCAATCGCCACACCATTTGCTCCTAACCAATAAATGACACCATTACGCGGGTCTTGACTTTTCACAATTTCTGCCGCCTGAGAACGCTTACCTTGACGGGTAATCATAACGCCGTTCAGTTTTTCATAAGGTAAATCCGGCACGTTGATATTTAAAATTTCACGAGGATTAATCAAATCTTTGTGTAGCTTAGGTAAAAGTGATAAAACCACTTTCGCCGCTGTTTCAAAATGATTATTGCGAAATAAGTGCCCGTGATGCTTATCATCGCCCTTTCTACCCACCAAAGAGACAGCTAAACAAGGTAAAGGAAGATGGCGTCCTTCCAGTGCCGCAGCAACTGTACCGGAATAGACAATATCATCGCCCAAATTTGCGCCATGGTTAATCCCTGAAATCACTAAATCGAAATCATTAGGGAAAAGCCCATTAAGTGCTAAATGAACGCAATCTGCCGGTGTACCGGCAATTACCGCATAATTAAATTCATCAAATTGATGAACACGCAACGGCTCCGTCAAAGTCAAACAACTGGAGGCTGCGGAACGATTACGATCCGGTGCAATCACGGTAACACGATGCCCAGCTTCACGCAAAGCAGCTGCTAGTGTTTTGATACCTTGAGCATTAATGCCATCATCATTACTAATTAAAATGTTCATATTATCCTTTTATGCGTCTTCCGCACATTGAATTAACTCTCGCACAAGCCCTGTGGCATAACTTCCTGCCTCTAAGAAGAATACCAAACGCAAACCTTCCGGCTCAAATGCCCAACTAAATTGTTGAGGTTTACATAACATCGCTCGGCGAGCCTGCCCAACACGTTCTTTTTTCATCAACGCAATTAAATTCACGTGCTGTTCAATGATCTGTTTTTCAGCCTCATTGGCGACTAAATCTAATGAATTTTCGCCCACTAATGGTGCGGTTAAAAGCACATCACCCGACATTAATCGACTTTGTGAATTGGCTAACTCATCAGATTTAACTTCAAAAAAGCTATGCGAACCAGATAGCTGCAAATAATCGCCGACTTGAACTTGCTGAATGAGATCATCCGTAATACGTTGCGAGACAATTAAATTAAAAATTTCGCTACGTGCAGCAGAAAGATAAAAACTACGTTTCTTACGATCTTTAACCTGAATTTCGCCATTTGCCCAACGTAAAGCCTGGGTAAGATTATGACCATCACGCCCAAAGCGTTGTTCCGTAAAATAATTAGGAAATCCGACCGCTTGTAATTTTGTTAAACGTTGTGTCAATTCCTCACTTTCCACCACATCACGAAGTAAAAGCTCAAAATGGTTCCCGCAAAGCGAGCCCACTCGAATTTTGCGGTTATGACGAGTAACCTCCAGAACTTCAACGCCTTCACATTCAAACTGGCTAAAATCCGGTGTCTCTTTACCGGCAAGATGCAAGCAAAACCATTGTTCGGTAATAGCGTGTCGATCTTTCAACCCGGCATAACTCATTTCTCGATCAGAAATACCGGCAAATTTTGCTAATTTTTCGCCAACAAAAAGCGTATTCGCATTGGTCTTTCGAATTTTGACTGCAACGAATTCCCCTTCGCCCGCAAGCGGATAGCCTAATTCCTCTTTCACAATAAAATCTGCAAATTCTGCTTTTAATCTGCCCGCTTGTTCCGGTTCGCCGAAAAGGTAACTTAATTTCATCATATTTTCTTAAAAAAACAAAAGCTGTATTCTACCAGTTATGCGTTAATTTTAAACGGTAAAATCCGGCTTTTACGCTTTATTACAATAAAAATTTATTCAGACATAAAAAAACAACCGCCTGTTATTCACAAGCGGTTGTTTTTTAATAGAAATTTGCGAATTACACGTTAAAGCGGAAATGCATTACATCGCCATCTTGAACGATATACTCTTTTCCCTCTAAACGCCATTTGCCTGCTTCTTTGGCACCGTTCTCACCTTTGAATTGAATAAAATCTTCATAAGCAATGACTTCCGCACGGATAAAACCACGCTCAAAGTCAGTATGGATTACCGCAGCCGCTTTTGGTGCCGTTGCGCCAATAGATACCGTCCAAGCACGCACTTCTTTCACACCAGCAGTGAAGTAAGTTTGTAAGTTCAACAACTTATAACCTGCTCGAATGACACGGTTTAAGCCCGGTTCTTCAATGCCTAAATCTTGTAAAAACTCGATTTTTTCATCATCGTCAAGTTCGGCAATTTCTGCTTCAATCGCCGCACAAACTGGCACAACCACCGCATTCTCTTTTGCCGCAATTTCACGCACTTGGTCTAAATAAGGGTTGTTTTCAAAGCCGTCTTCATTCACATTAGCAATGTACATTGTTGGCTTTAAAGTTAAGAAGTTATAGCCCTTGATAGCGTGCAGTTCATCTTTATCCAACGCAACAGAGCGGATCATACCGCCGGCTTCTAAGGTCGGTAGGATTTTTTCCATAATTGACAGCTCAAATTTAGCGTCTTTGTCGCCACCTTTAGCACGTTTTTGTAAACGTTGAATAGCACGTTCACAGCTATCTAAATCCGCTAAGGCTAATTCTGTATTGATCACTTCGATATCATCAAGCGGGCTGATTTTGCCAGCAACGTGCACAATGTCATCGTTCTCAAAACAGCGCACCACGTGACCAATCGCATCAGTTTCACGAATGTTCGCTAAGAATTTATTACCTAAACCTTCGCCTTTACTCGCCCCTGCCACTAAGCCTGCAATATCCACAAATTCCATCGTGGTTGGCAATACACGTTCTGGTTTCACGATTTCCGCCAACGCATCTAAACGAGGGTCTGGCATAGGCACAACGCCTGTATTTGGTTCAATGGTACAGAACGGATAGTTTGCCGCTTCGATACCAGCTTTGGTTAATGCATTAAAAAGAGTTGATTTACCTACGTTAGGTAAACCGACGATACCACACTTAAATCCCATTTTATTTTCCTATAAATTATCTATTTAAATGACTTTTGTAGGGGTGGGGGTTATCCCCACCCGTTAAAATATTGATATGATTTCGGGCGGGGATAAACCCCGCCCCTACTTACTTGCCTTTAAACAAGCGGTTAATAATGACACCTTTTTTACGCTTTAAAAGCATTCAAACGATTAGTCGCTTTAACAATCCCTTCTTTGAACAGCAGTTCCACACAACGGCTGGCTTCATCAACTGCTGCGTTAATTAAAGGCTGATCCGTCGGCGAAGGTTTACCTAACACATAACTTGCCACTAAGTCTTTATGCCCTGGGTGACCAATTCCGATACGCACACGGTAGAAATTATTGCTATTACCAAGGGCTGCAATAATGTCTTTTAAACCGTTGTGTCCACCGTGTCCGCCACCTTGCTTGATTTTGGCAACACCTGGGGGGAGATCCAATTCATCGTGAGCGACTAAAATCTCTTCAGGTTTGATGCGGTAAAAATTCGCTAACGCACCAACAGCCTTACCACTTAAATTCATAAAAGTGGTTGGCACAAGCAAACGCACTTCGCCTTGTGGCGTGTTAATTTTGGCGACTTTACCAAAGTATTTTGCCTCGTCTTTTAACGTGGCATTAAACATACGAGCAAGTTCATTCACTAACCACTCGCCGGCGTTATGGCGAGTCTCTTCATATTTTGCGCCGGGGTTGGCAAGCCCGACAATCAATTTAATTTGCGACATAGTTTTCGTCTAATAAACAAAAGGCGATATTGTAGGCAATTTATGCCAATTTCTCAAGGTAAAACGCTAAGGGGAAAGTTTTTCTTTCAACCAGTTTCCATTTTCTAACCGATAGCAAATCCTGTCGTGTAAACGACTTGGTCTGCCTTGCCAAAATTCAATGCGCTCAGGTTTAACAAGATAGCCTCCCCAATATGGTGGTCTTGGTACGTTAAGTGGATACTTCGCCGCCATCAGCGCAGCTTTAGCAACTAATGCGGTATTACTACTTAATACTTGGCTTTGTTCGCTTGCCCACGCCCCGATCTTGCTGGTGTAAGGTCGAGTGGCAAAATATTCATCGGAGGCTTGTGCAGAAATTTTTTCGATTACCCCTTCAATTCTGACGGAGCGTTCAAACTCAGCCCAAAAGAAAGTTAAGGCGACATAAGGATTTTGTGCTATTGCTTGCCCTTTACGGCTTTGGTAATTGGTAAAAAAGATAAAGCCTTGTTCATTGACTTCTTTCAATAGCACCATACGACTTGTCGGGCGATTATCTTGTACTGTAGCAAGGTTCATCGCTGTCGGTTCATTTACTTTTGCTTCAATTGCTTCGGCTAGCCATTTTTGAAATTGAGTAAGGGGATTATCATCACATTGGCTTTCTGACAAAGTTCTTTGATGATAATCTTCTCGAATATTGTGTAAGTCCATGATTTTCCTTATAGCGCAAGCGGTTAAAATTATTTGTGGCAAAACAATAAAAATGTGCAAACCTAAAACTCTCTCCCCTTGAGGGAGAGAGACAGCTGAAGGGTGCGTTCAGCAACCTTCGGCAGAGAGAGGGGAAAGCCAATATCTTTCAGAGCGCAATTTTCCCCTCTCCCTGATTTTGCTTCTAAACGAAGCAAAATCTTTCCTTCTCCCACAAGGGGCGAGGGTTATATATCTTGATCGCTGCAATGAGGGGCTGAACACAGTGGCTACAGATAAATTTTAAGATTGCGTTGTTATCTCTGAAGTATTTGCTGTTGCTGGAATTGCTTTCGGATCTTCGCCATATTTATTAGCGTGGCGTTGCCCATCTTTAAAAAAGAGAATACCAAAGAATGCCAAATAAATCAGAGTCGCAATGATAAAAACAGCAAAAAACGCCATCATTTCTGTACTTTGCTCACTCGGTGTCAAATAACCATTATCAGCGTCAGGAATAAATGGAATTAAACAAAGTATGCTGGCAATGGGTAATATCAAATAAGGAACTAATTGCCACCAACCCGAACGCCCTAAATCATGTAAACGGCGAGCAGTTACACTCAAAAGTGCCAAAGATGTCACAATACTAAAGAGAAAAGATATTCCTCCTAATACCATAATTGAAACACTCGTAAGAAAAGTTACCGTATCAGATTGATATGCTCCAGCGGTAAGAAATCCACCTAGACCAAATAATTGAATTGCTAAAACAAAACCAAGATTAATCAAAAAAGTGGTTAAATAAAACCAACCAAACTCAGCTCGTCTGGCTCGCCCTTGGTAGATAAAAATATTTTTGATTGCATGGATAAACCATTTCATAATAAATTCTCCACTAATTATCTGCCTGCCCTGTTGGCTTACGTCGTTTACCAATATTCTTCGTGTCTTTATGGCGAACTTTCGTTTTAGCTTTTGCGGCTTCTTTTTTCGCCTCTTTACGTTGCTTAATACGAGCTTTCTCTTTTTTGGTTTTACTGTTCAGCTCGCCATCTTTCGGCGCTTTGGTTCTAGGCTCTAACCCCTCAATGATGCGAGGTTTTAACGGTTCTTCCGTATAGCGTTTAATTTTTCCTAATAATTTATAATCGTGCGCTTCCACTAAAGAAATTGCAGAGCCTTTCTTACCTGCCCGAGCGGTTCGGCCGATACGATGAAGGTAAGTATCTGCGCTATAAGGTAGATCAAAGTTGATCACAAAATCGACATCATCAATATCAATACCACGTGCAGCAACATCTGTTGAAACGAGTACATTAACGACACTCTCTTTCAAGCGATTAATTGCCTGATTACGTTGTGTTTGTGCCATATCGCCTTCAAGATAAGTTGAACGTAAACCACGTTTGCGTAGCGTATCGCTTAGCTCTCGTACGGCTTCTCGGCGGCGAACGAAGACGATCACTTTTTCCATTTCAAAATCATTGATCAAACGGGCGAGTAACTTCGTTTTGTGATCGAGGTTATCTGCATGGTAATACCATTGTTGGATTTTTTTACGTTCACGGCGGCTTGGCTCAGCTTCAATTTGCACCGGATCGTTTAAAAGACGCTCAGCAAAATCAACAAGTAACTCGCCTTCAAGGGTGGCAGAAAATAACCACGTATGTTTACGCCAACGTGTTTCAGCGGCAATTTTCTCGGCATCTTGCCCAAATCCCATTTGTAACATACGGTCTGCTTCATCAAAAATCAGAATTTCAACGGCACGGCAGTCAAAATTTTCTTCTTTGATGTATTGCATTAAACGCCCTGGGGTTGCAACAACGATATCCTGATTTTTATTAAACACTTCGCCGTGATTTTGATATGCCACACCACCAGTAATGGTTGCAATGCTTAAATTGGTAAATTCCGCCAGCTCTTCTGCCTGTTCAGCCACTTGCATTGCCAATTCACGGGTCGGCGTTAAAATTAAAATGCGAGGTGCACCCGGTTTACGGCGAGGGTAATCTAATAAATGTTGAATTGCCGGCAATAAAAAAGCGGCGGTTTTCCCTGTTCCGGTAGGCGCAGAGCCTAGCAAATCTCTGCCATCTAAGGCATAAGGAATAGTTTGTGCTTGAACAGAAATCGGGCGTTTATAGCCTTTTTTATGAAGTGCTTTGAGAAGTTGAGGAGATAAATCTAATTCTTCAAAGGTTAAAATTGGGTTTTCGGTTGTCATTATGATCCTTACAAGCGGTTAAAATCGGTCAATTTTTTGCTAAAAATAATAAGAGAGGGAGCAATAAAAATGCCCCCATGATAAATTAAGAAATGAGGTGGGAGATTGGATTAATCTTCTAATTCGTTTAGATCTAAGCGTTCCGGCGATAAAATAATGCCCGTCAAATCTGCATAGATATAGTCTTCAGGGAAAAATGTCACACCGCCAAAATTAACCGGTGTATCAATTTCCCCAATATCGGTATCTTCCGCACCAACAGGAATTGGCGCAAGCGCATGAATACCAATATCTAATGTTTCTAATACATCTAATTGGCGAACCGCACCATAAACAATAATCCCTTCCCAACCATTATCTACGGCAAGTTGTGCTAATTCAGCATCAATTAATGCACGGCGAACTGCACCACCGCCATCCACTAATAATACGCGACCTTCCCCTTCTTCTTCTAAAACGTCTGCGATTAAGCCGTTACTTTCAAAACATTTTACTGTGGTAATTTTGCCACAAAAAGAAGACGCTCCACCAAAGCTGGAAAAAATGGGTTCTACCACATCAACTTGATCTGAGTAAATATCACAAAGTGCTGAGGTATCGATACGCATAATAGACTCCGTTTATCATAAATTGTTATAGATAGAGTATAAACCTAACTGCAAAATTTGCCAAATTTTCTCCAAATTTTACCGCTTGTTAAGCTTCTAAATACCATTTCGCAAATGCAATATATTCTGTGAGTTCAGGATATTGCTTCAACCATTTATGCCACTGAATTTTATCAACCTCAATATGCACAATGCGGTCGCCAAATTCATTAAACTGTTCCGGTTTAAGGCAATTTTGCTGTTTAAATAAGGTGTAAATCGCACCGGCGGTTGGCGGAAGAAGTACGGTTTCAACAATCATTTCATTGCGTAAACGCTCACGGATTGCTTCATACAACAACTCAATCCCCTCGCCCGTGTGTGCAGAAAGGTAAACGGCTGTTACTCGCCCCTCTTCATCCCGTTCGATAAAAGGAGCAATACCTTCTAAGCGATCTACTTTGTTGAAAACTAAGATGCTGGGAATGTCTAACGCACCAATTTCATCAAGCACTTGATTGACGGCGGTAATGTTTTCGTTTTTTCGCTCATCAGAAACATCTATCACGTGCAACAACAAGCTCGCTTCTATGGTTTCTTGTAATGTTGCTTTGAAAGCGGAAACTAAATCGTGCGGCAAGAAGCGAATAAAGCCAACCGTATCCGCTAAAATCGTTGTGCCAACATCTTGGATCTGCATTTTCCGTAATGTTGGATCGAGGGTTGCAAACAGTTGATCGGCGGCATAAACGCCTGCTTGAGTAATCGCATTAAAAAGTGTGGATTTTCCTGCATTGGTATATCCCACCAAAGACACGGTTGGAATATCTGCTTTTTGGCGTGTTTTACGATTTTGCTCACGCTGTTTGCTTACTTTTGCCAAACGGTTTTGGAGTTGTTGAATGCGTACCTTAATCAAACGGCGATCCGTTTCCAATTGGGTTTCGCCCGGTCCACGCAGCCCAACTGCACCACCTTTTTGCTGATCTTGATTACCTAAACGGCGTACTAAACGGGTTGAAAGGTGTTTAAGTTGGGCTAGTTCAACCTGTAACTTCCCTTCGTGGCTTCTCGCCCGTTGAGCAAAAATATCTAAAATCAACCCAGTTCTATCTACCACTCGGCATTGGCAAAGAGATTGTAAATTTCGGGTTTGGGAAGGGCTAAGTTCGTGATTAACCAAAACCACCGTTGCGTTTAAAGCTTCAACCGCTTGTTTGATTTCGTCAGCTTTGCCTTGCCCGACAAAATATTTAATGTGCGGTGCAGAGCGTGTTGTGGTAAGGGTTGAGAGAATTTCAACACCGGCTGATTCCGCCAATGTTTTAAATTCCGCTAAATTTTCAACATCTTTATGTGAAGAGAAGAATAAGTGAACTAAAATAGCACGATCTTGATCGTGAGAATGTTCAATTACATTCTTATTTTCAGAAAACACAAAGCCAAGCGGCTGACTTTCGTCATCACTTGGCTGTAATACTGGAATGGAAGTTTGCGTAGTCATAGTGATTATTCCGCTACTTTTTCTGCAACAACATCTGATTGTTGAGCTGCTTGCTGATGTCCATTACCATTATGGTTAGAATGAGAAATCGCACGTGCAGGCACAACCGTTGAAATTGCATGTTTATAAACCATCTGACTCACTGTGTTTTTTAATAAAATCACAAATTGGTCGAATGACTCGATTTGACCTTGTAATTTAATCCCATTTACTAAATAGATCGAAACAGGAATACGCTCACGGCGGAGTGCATTTAAATATGGGTCTTGTAAAGATTGACCTTTTGCCATTTTTTCTTTCCTTTTGTTATTGTTATATAGAGATTTCTGAACCATTTTTGTGTTAAAAGCGGTTAAATTCTACCATAAATAACACATTACCTCATCTGATCTGTAATAGATATGATAAGGACTTTACTAAAATTGTCTAGTAAATTATTAGACATTTTCTTCATAAGGAATAACGATGAAATTCAAATTTGTTTTTTCAACATTCATTTTTAGCATGATAAGTGCTTGCTCATCTCCAACAAAATCAATGGCTTCTGCTGAAAATAATGCATTTTCTCCCCGTAATCTCATTATTTTCTATGACACACAAATTGGAGTAAAACCATTATATGAAGCTATCCAACAATATCACGCAGAGCTTATTTATGATTACCAAACACTCAAAGGGGTTGCAATCCGAGTCCCAAATAATAAAACGATTGAAGAAGCCACAACTTATTTTGAAAAGGTAAGTGGCGTACTTGCCGTTAATCCAGATCAAATACTCTCTTTAGATTGAGACTTAGTCACGTCATCTAAGGCTTTTTCTTTTATTAGCTCTTGTAATTGAGGTAAGAGCTGTACAATTAAACGCAATTGTTGTACAAGAATAAGACTTAGCTCATCACATTTATCTTGATGAGAAAGTTCAAATTGCGCTAAATCTTCATCAATTGACGTGAGTTCAGTCGTCAATTTTGCCATAGAACGTTTGCCTGTTGCCATTTGCTCAATGAGCAGTGCGACTTCTCTAGCATGCGAGAAAAAGAGTGCTGAAAAATCCACTTGCTGATTTAATATTGGGCTTGCCATACGATAAGCACCCAAGGCAGAAATATATCCTAATAATGTGTAATTCATACCCAATAAATTCGGTGCAATCTCTAATAGCGATTTATATTTCTTCGGTTCACTATACATACTTGAAATTGCCGAATTGAGTGTTGAAAGATTGTTATGTACCTCATGTCGAGCCAAACGATATGGCAGTTGATCGTTATAGCCAAATTGTAATTGAGCAATAATATGACGTAAATAAACGCTACTTGCGATCAGTGTATTTTTGAGATTGGTATAAATGTTCAAATACTTCCAATCCGGAAAAATAAAGGATACAGCAAACCACGCTAATGAAGTCCCTAATAAGGTATCAATAATACGAGGTAAAATACCTTCCTCTGCACCAATACCTGTAATATCCAGGCTAATTAACACCAACAATGTAATATAAAAAGTGGAATAGCCATAATGACGAAAGCGGAAAAAGGTATAAAGCGTTGCCGTTAAAACAATCAATCCTAATTCAGCTTCTAATTTTGCGGTAAGATAATATTCTCTCAGCAATATACCAACGAATACACCGAGAATCGTCCCAACAACACGCTGAATCAAACGTTTTTTGGTTGCGGTATAGTTCGGCTGGCAAACAAAAATCGCGGTTAATAAAATCCAATAACCTTTACTATCTAACTGAAGTATTGGCACTAACAACCCACAAATGCCTACCACAACCGAAAGTCGAATAGCGTGGCGAAAGAGTTGGGAAGACAACGTGCAGTGATTACGGATTGCTTGCCACATATTTCTTAAGCCAGACACATTTTCAGCCGTAAGGCGATAGGATAAGCGGTAAGATTTCGCAAAATCATTACCAATTTCTACCGCTTGTGTTTCCATTCCATCTTGTTCAATTTGGCTTAATTGCCGTTCAATATTACGTAAATTTTCCGCAATAGATTGCCAACGATAAGCATTTTTCAAGCCTTGTTCTTGATGATAATTTAATGAGTTCAATAAACCCTGCATAGTTTTCTCACCACGAGGACTATGTTGATAACGCTCGGCATAACGCAAGGCGGTGGCGATTTGTCGGCATGCCTGTGCTTGCAATTCTAACACTCGCTGAAAACGAAACATCAGATCACTTTGATGCAACTGCTGAAATAGCTCTTGATAGCGATAATGGCTAGAACTTGCACGCTCCAAAATATCTTGCGCCGTAAAATAATAACGAAGCATCTTCTGTGTTCGAGTTTGGCGGTTATCACGTTGTAGGCGATAAAACAGTGAAACTCGGGTTTGAACAAATGCCTGCATCACAGCACTATTTGCTTGTGCAAGTACTTTCTGTTTGCTCACTAAGTCGTCATCATCCGGATCAAAAAATGCGGATTTGGCTAATAAATACGCACTAATTGCCTCATAAGATTTAGCCAAATTCTCTTGAACGGTTCGATTTGGAAAGAGTAAATGAATAAGCATACCGACGACACCGTAAAGCGAAGCTCCGGCTAAAATCATCAGCATATTGTGATACCAAGGGATCTCTGGTGTATAAGTTAAAGAAGCATAGACCGAGACCACCAATGTCCCAAATGCAATGGTGCTATACCGCTGCCCTATTGCGCCTAACATAACCAAAACAAAGGTACTGAACATTGCAAGCGGTATAAAAAGCCAACCAAAATGCAAAGAGAGGGTTGCTCCTAATGATGAGACTGCAAAAGCAATCAAGGTAATGACTAAATTCTTAAAACGCCCCGATAAACTATTGTCTAAATCAACTAAACCACCGGCAATAATTCCTAAAATTAATGGCATAGCATGTTCAGAAATATTAAGTAACCAAATCGCAACGGCGGCGATATTCGTTGTAATAAAAATGGGTAAAGTATTAATGACATTAGCAGTTAGCCAATGAGCAGATAATTTCTTAATTTGCATTCTCATAGCATTTATTCATTTGTTTTTATCTATCGGATTTTACGCCAATCTTTTTATCAGACAAGGGGCAAAAAACCTTTTGTTATCCATAGAAAAAATCCTCGCTAGGAAATATGATCTAGATCTAATAATCTTCACTTTCCCTCTAGCTTCATTTGACATTAAATTTATTCTAAATTTAAAATCCGAAAGCCTTTCGCAAACGTTTGCGAAAGATAAAAAGGTGAAACAAAAAATAACCATTGTTTCGTATATACTCCATTTTATAGAGGTCATTAAAAATGGTGAATTTGATCGTTGCCACTCACGGAAAATTTTCTGAAGAGCTGGTTAATTCGGCAAAGATGGTCTATGGCGAGGTAGATAACCTTCATGTCGTAACCTTCTTACCCGGTGAAGGACAAGATAATCTGGTTGAGAAGTATGAAGCTATTATTGCCGGCTTTGAAACTGACACGCCGGTACTATTCTTAGTCGATTTATTTGGAGGCAGTCCATACAACGCTGCTGCACGTGTTGTGGCTAAACGCCCTCAAGATGACATTGTAACAGGTGTAAACTTGCCAATGTTATTAGAAGTGATGGATGCATCAGCAGATGAAGATAACGCTTCTGATTTAGCCGCCATTGCGAAAGAAGTGGGTAACTTAAGTGTAAAAACTTTCCATGCAAAAGAGGAAGAAGCACCTAAAGTTGCACCAGCTAAAGCAGAAGAGGAAGAAGCACCAGCAGAAGATTTATCAAAATATGATCCAAATGGTCGCATGAATGTTTCCTTGTTACGTATTGACGATCGTTTAATCCATGGTCAAGTTGCAACCTCATGGGCAAAAGCGGTGAAATGTGAAGCAATTTTTGCAGTAAACGATGATGTGGCAAATGATGAGCTACGCCGTGAATTACTTCTCCAAATTGTCCCACCAGGTCTAAAAGGCTATGTAATTCCTGTTGAAAAGGCGATTAAGGTTTATCACAACCCGAAATATGTGGGTAAAAATATTTTATGGCTGGTAACCAAACCTGCCGATGCACTCCGCTTGTTAGAAGCTGGCGTTAAATTCGACAAAATTAACGTAGGCGGTATGACATATAAAGACGGTAACCAAATGCTTTCAGATGCGGTAACGGTAAGTAAAGCTGATGTTGAAGCATTTAAAGCATTGCTTGATAAAGGCATTGAGCTAACCATGCAAAAAGTGGCAACTAACCCAAAAGTGGAAGTTACCAAAGCAAAATTAGATGCACTTAAATTCTAAAGCATAGTTCTAAGGATTAAATATGACAACGATTGAAATTATTTTAGTGACACTTGTCGCTGCAATCTGTGGTATGGGTTCTGTACTTGATGAACGCCAAACTCACCGTCCACTTGTAACTTGTACCTTAATTGGTTGGGTATTAGGCGATTTACAAACGGGTATTATTGTCGGTGGTACGCTAGAAATGCTTGCGTTAGGCTGGATGAACGTAGGTGCAGCAATGGCACCAGATGCAGCTTTAGCGTCTGTTATTGCGGCAATTTTAGTGATTAAAGGCGGTCAAGATAAAGGTACTGCGATTGCAATTGCAATTCCTGTTGCTGCAGCGGGTCAAGTCTTAACTATCTTCGTACGTACCTTAACCATTTTCTTACAACACAAAGCCGATAAATTTGCGGAACAAGCAAACTTCCGTGGTATCGAATTCTGCCACTTTGCAGGTCTTTCTCTACAAGCATTACGTGTAGCAATTCCAACTTTCTTCGTAGCGCTTGTTGCAGGCACAGATACCGTAACGGAAGCATTAAATGCGATTCCTGAAGTGGTAACGCGTGGCTTACAAATCGCTGGTGGTTTCATTGTGGTTGTAGGTTATGCAATGGTTATCAATATGATGCGTGCAGGTGCATTAATGCCATTCTTCTTTATTGGTTTTGTGATCGCTTCATTCTCAAACTACAACTTAGTAGGTCTAGGTTTCTTAGGTGCATGTCTTGCGATGATTTACATCCAATTAAACCCACAATTTAACCAATCAGCCGCTGCACCTCGTGCAACGAAAAAATTAGCAGATAATGAATTAGAAGGTCTATAAGGCTAAAAGGAATATATTATGTCTGAGAAAAAACAATTAACCGCAGCCGATATTCGTGCAACATACTGGCGTTCAACATTCTTATTAGGTTCATTTAACTTCGAACGTATGCAATCTATGGGGTTCTGTGTTTCAATGATCCCTGCCATCAAACGTCTTTACAGTAGCAAAGAAGACCAAGCCGCTGCATTAAAACGCCACTTAGAATTCTTCAATACACAACCTTGGGTTGGTTCTGCAATTATGGGCGTAACCGCTGCAATGGAGCAAGAGCGTGCAAATGGTGCAGAGATTGACGATGCAGCAATCAGCGGTGTAAAAGTTGGTCTAATGGGACCTCTTGCCGGTGTGGGCGACCCAATTTTCTGGGGGACATTACGTCCGGTATTAGCGGCATTAGGTGCAGGCTTAGCGATTAGCGGTAGCTTATTAGGTCCACTTCTTTTCTTTATCGGTATTAACTTATGCCGTGCATTAACCCGTTGGTATGGTTTCAAATACGGTTACGAAAAAGGTACTGAAATCGTAAGTGATATGGGCGGTGGTCGTTTACAAAAACTCACGCAAGGGGCGTCTATTCTCGGTCTCTTTGTTATGGGGTCGCTGGTATCTAAGTGGACAAGTATTAACATTCCACTTGAACTTTCCCGCTATACAAACCAAGCCGGTCAAGAAGTGGTTACCACCGTACAAAGCGTATTAAACGACTTATTACCAGGTTTAGCCGCATTATTGCTCACATTCTTATGTATGTGGTTACTCCGTAAAAAAGTAAATGCGATGTATATTATCTTTGCACTCTTTGGTGTAGGAATTTTAGGTTACCACTTTGGTGTGTTAGCATAATACTGGTAGCGGACACACGCAACGTGTCCCTACAAAATAAATTGTAGGGACACCACGTTAGTGTCCGCCACTAAACGGTCTAATTTCAAGGAAATGTTGCAAATGAATTTCAAACAAGCACTCAAAGCGCCTGAACAGCAATATATCAAAAACAGCTCAATGCTAGTTACGGGCTTATTTATTATCGCCGGTGTGCTGTATTACCCAACCAACGGCTACGGTTCTGTTATTGCACTTGCTTTAGCTATTTTTGTGCTTATGGGGCAAAAACTTTTGATTTCGCAAACCAAGAAATATTTTGCCGAAATGTATGCTGCCAAACAGCAATTTGTTGAAACGCAAAATCAAGACTACCTTGAATTTATCCGCCTACGTGGTACACAAATGTTGGCAGATAATAAAGTATTATCAGACAACGCGAAGCAAGAAATTCAGATACTACTTAAGTTTGTCAGCGAACAACAAAGTCAATCGTAATTTTATATAAAAAACAGACCGCTTGTTCTCTTATTTCAAACGTTCCTGTAAATAGCGCTCATAATCGGGAATTTCAATTTCTACGGATTGTTGTAATAATGTCGTATGTAATAAGAAATCTGCCGAAGATTGGTTGATCGCAACAGGAATATTCCATACGGTCGCAATTCGCATTAATGCTTTCACATCTGGATCGTGCGGAGCTGCATTCATCGGATCCCAAAAGAAAATCAGCATATCAATTTTCTTTTCGGCGATAAGCCCTCCTAATTGTTGATCTCCCCCCATTGGGCCACTGAGTAATGCCTTGATCTCTAATCCTGTTTCTTTTGCAAGTAAATTTCCTGTTGTACCTGTTGCATAAAGTTGATGAGGACTTAAAGCCTCACAATGCTTTTTCGTCCAAGTGACTAAACTTTGTTTACAACTATCGTGTGCCACTAAGGCAATATGTTTACGTACGGGAATGGTTCTGGTTGTTCTATACATTTTTCTTCCTTTTAAAATAATTCATTTAAGACGATAGCGATACCATCTTCATTATTCGATAATGTCACGCGTTTTGCTACGCGTTTAATTTCATCCGGCGCATTTCCCATAGCTACGCTTAATCCTGCATATTCCAGCATATCTAAATCGTTAAAGTTATCGCCAAAGGCAATCACTTCTTCGCCTTTTACAGCCAAAATACTTTCCATAAAACGAATTGCATTCGCTTTCGTTGCACTTTTATGCATAATTTCTAAATATTCTGGTAAGGAACGGTGAATCGAAAGTTGCGGAAATTGAGCTTTAAGTTTATTTTCTAACGCCAAAATTTCACTTGCTTCGCCCATAATTAATACTTTATTGGCTTGAATAAGCTCATCTGGTTTTTTTACGGATTTTAATTGGGTAATGCGTTCTTCACGCTGCACTGAAGGGAGATTAGGATCGTTGCTATACCACTCACTCTGAACATAGTGGTTAATGCCCATATGTTGATAATCTTTCAGCACCTCATCTAAAGCTATTTGATCTGCCTTTTCAATCACTACATTATAGAGCGGTTCTAGATCTGCATTTAAAATTAACGCACCGCTAAAGCAGATAATCGCACTTTTATTGCCTAATTGCTCCATATAAGGCGTAATGGCAAGAGGTGGTCTTGCTGAAACTGGAATAAACGGAAGCCCTTTTGCCAAAACATTTTTAATTGCTAATTCCGTTTTAGGCGAGATTTTGTGATCACTTGTAATCAATGTGCCATCAATATCGCTAAAAATTGCTTTGTAGTGAGTTTGCATAATACGCTCCTATTAACATGCTTTAGTGTGATGATATGCCATTTCTCAATACGGTTTCAATAAAAAAAGCGGCTTAATTTCTAAGCCGCCTTTCATTATAAACAAATCATTATTCTTTTGTTTTTTCAGGTCTATGGAATAAGGTAAAGGCAATAAAACCGAAACCTAAGAAGCAAGATGCGATTAAGGCATAGAAACCACCGTCCCAACCATAAACATCCACTAATTTACCCATTACCCAACCTGCGCTTGCAGAACCAAGTAAGTAACCGAATAAACCTGTTAAACCTGTTGCTGTACCTGTTGCAACGCGTGGCACTAAATCTGCCGCTTGTAAGCCGATCATCATTACCGGACCGTAGATTAAGAAACCAATCGCTACTAAGCAGATGTTATCAACTAACGGATTGCCTGCCGGGTTTTTCCAGTAAACCACGATAGCAATTAATACACCCACTAGGAATAATAACATTGGCGGTGCACGGTGACCTTTGAAAACTTTATCGCTTAAGTAACCGCTTGCAAGCATACCGAAGATACCTGCGTATTCATAAAGGAAATATGCCCAGCTTTGTTTATCCACAGTAAAGTGTTTCACTTCTTTTAAGTAGGTTGGTGCCCAGTCGATAATCCCGTAGCGAATGAAGTAAACAAACACGTTCGCAATCGCAATTGCCCATAGGAATTTATTGTTAATGATATATTTGTAGAAAATATCTTTAGAAGAAAGCGTATGTGCTGATTCCACTTTTTCTAATACTTTCTCGCCACGCCATTCATCTACTGGTGGTAAACCTTGTGATTCAGGTGTATCACGCATTAAATAGAATACGATAAACGCTAACACAATTGCGATAAGCGCAGGCAAATAGAAAAGAGATTGCCATACACCGAAGATAGATAACCCTAAAATCGCCAATGGACCAATCAAACCACCACCTAAGTTGTGTGACACGTTCCACCAACTCCACCAAGCTCCTCGTTCAGAGCGAGAAAACCAGTTAGTCATTGTTTTCGCACCTGGTGGATAGCCCATACCTTGGAACCAACCATTTAAGGCCGCAAGTAAGATCATTAATGGAATAGAAGAAAGTACACCTGGTACTAAACCAAAAATTAAGCTGATGATTGCTGAACCTAATAAACCAATGGTAATGAAATATTTTGGATTTGAGCGATCTGAAACATTTCCCATAATGAATTTACTAAATCCATAAGCGAGAGATAATGCCACGGCAACCGTACCAAGATCCGCTTTGCTAAATCCATATTCGTCTATTAAATAAGGAATAGCTAAAGAAAAGTTCTTACGAATCAAATAGTAAGCTGCATAGCCAATAAATACACCAGCAAATACTTGCCAACGTAATTTACGATATTCCGCATCTGTACGAGAACTTTCAATTCTCGGTGCAGGTGCAGATGCTTTTAAAAATGAAAACATATAAGCTCCTTTAAAATTTAATTAAAATTCATTTTTAACACAACATATGTGACTTATTATCAATTGGAGTAAATATATTGAGCAACTCTCTTTTGTAATTTTTGTGATCTAAATCTAAGTTTTTAATATTAAATGCCTATAAAAACAACAACTTACTTACGCAAACGATTACTCAAATTTACATAATGAACGATAAATTTTCATTTTTAGCATACTCTTTATTCCCCATTTATTTATATTAAAAAGAAGTGAAATTATTTAATTTTTGCAAAATCTTCAAAAAATCCAACCGCTTTTCTTGATGTTTGCATTGACTAACAAAGGGGAATAGCTAAAATCAAGGTATTTCCCGATTAAGCATACAAAGGACCATTTAATGAACTTATACAACATCAAACATCCTGAAGAACAAGTAAACTTTGCCCAAGGCGTTCGCCAAGGGTTAGGCAAAGATCAGGGCTTATTTTTCCCTGAAGTGTTACCTAAATTTGACGACATTGACGCTTTATTAGCATTACCGTTGGTTGAGCGTAGCCAAAAGATTTTATCGGCATTGATTGGCGATGAATTGCCACAAGAAACCTTAAATACAATGGTAAAAAATGCGTTTACTTTCCCTGCTCCACTAGCAAAAGTGAACGATGATATTTATGCGTTAGAGTTATTCCACGGTCCGACCCTTGCTTTTAAAGACTTTGGCGGTCGTTTTATGGCACAGGCATTAAGTGCGGTGCGTGGCGATGGCAAAATTACGATTTTAACGGCGACATCAGGCGACACAGGTGCGGCGGTGGCTCACGCTTTCTACGGTTTAGAAAATATCAATGTGGTTATTCTTTACCCGAAAGGCAAAATCAGCCCGTTACAAGAAAAATTATTCTGTACCTTAGGCGGAAACATTCGTACCGTGGCAATTGAGTCAGACTTTGACGCTTGCCAAGCATTAGTTAAACAAGCCTTTGACGATGCGGAACTTCGCCAAGCTATCGGCTTAAACTCAGCAAACTCTATCAATATCAGCCGTTTACTTGCTCAAGTTTGCTACTACTTTGAAGCGGTAGCTCAGTTGCCAAAAGAGAAACGTAGCGATGTGGTAGTTTCTGTGCCAAGCGGTAACTTCGGTAACTTAACCGCAGGCTTAATTGCGAAAACCTTAGGCTTACCGATTAAGCGTTTTATCGCTTCAACCAATGCGAACGACACTGTGCCACGTTATCTCAAATCGGGCAAATGGGAACCGAGTGCAACGGTTGCGACATTATCAAATGCAATGGACGTAAGCCGCCCGAACAACTGGCCACGTGTTGAAGAGCTGTTTAAACGTAACGGTTGGAGCTTGAGCGAATTAGGCTCAGATGCCTTAAATGATGCCGAAACCGAAGAAGCATTAAAAGCACAATATGCGGAAGGTTACTTATGTGAGCCACACGGAGCGATTGCTTACCAAGCGTTGAAAGATCAGCTACAAGCAGGCGAAACCGGTATTTTCCTTTGCACCGCACACCCTGCGAAATTCAAAGAAAGCGTGGAACGCATTTTAGATATTGAACTACCGTTGCCTGAAGCGTTAGACAAACATAACAAAATGGAACTGTTATCGGACACAATGGCGGCGGATTTTGCAACTTTACGTGCATATCTACTGAAATAGCAATTCAAAAGATAAAGGGGACTTCATCGTCCCCTCTTTTTATCTACTATAAATTCTTAAACGCTTTATGACTTCTTAGCTCCAAACACATTCCCAACCAGAAAGCCAATTAACCCTATCACTAATGCAGGTACAATCGCATGAAAACCGAAAATGCTGATTTTAAAAGTGGCGATAATCACATAACTTACTAATCCGCAAATCATTGAGCAAATTGCACCGCTTGCATTGGCTTTTTCCCAATAGAGTCCGAACACAATAACCCATAAAAACGTTGCTTCTAGGCCACCTAACGAGAGTAAGTTTAACCAAATCAGCATTTCCGGTGGATTAAGTGCCGCAAACACTAATAATAGGGTAAAGGTTAAAGTCGTAATGGTGGAAAACCATTTCAGCTTATTTTCGTTATTTACTGCATTGGGTTTAAATGCAAGGTATAAGTCTTTAATCAGCGTTGAAGAAGATTGAATCAGCAACGAGTCAATGGAAGACATAATTGCCGCCATCGGTGCTGCAAGGAAAATACCGGCAACTAACGGAGGAAGCACCTGTACCATCAATGTAGGAATGACTTGATCCGGAATTTTAAGATCAGGGATAACCGCTCGCCCAATCACACCGGTTAGGTGCATACCAAGTACCAATACCGAGACCGCCAATGTGCCAATGACTAACGCACGATGAAGCGATTTACTATCTTTATACGCCATACTTCTCACCGCTAATTGAGGTAAACCAATTAACCCAAAGCATACCAACACCCAAAACGAGGTCATAAAAGTAAAATCTAGCGGTCTTTCATCAATGCCGTAAGGCTCAAGAAGCTGTGGATTGATGCCTTGAATGGTGTTCATCGCATTCTCTACGCCGCCTGCAGCATAAAGGACGCCGCCGAATAAAAAGGCTGTGCCGATAATCATCACGAGCCCTTGAATGGTGTCGGTCATCACAACCGCACGGAAGCCACCAATAAAGGTATAAATACCAACCGTACAGGCAAAAATGATGACTGCCATACGATAATCAAGCCCCAATGTCGTTTCTAATAAACGCCCTGCGCCGATAAATTGCACCGTCATCATCGCAAAGAAAGAGAGCAGCAAAGCAAGACTTGAGATCCAAACAACAAATTTATTTTGATAGCGTGAAAGCAGTAAATCGTTGATTGTGACCGCTTTATATTGGCGAGCTAATAAGGCAAATTTTTTACCTAATACACCGAGAGCTAATAACACTGCAGGCACTTGGATCATTGCAAGTAATACCCAGCCCAAACCATATTTATAAGCCGCACCGGGGCCACCAATAAAAGAACTTGCGCCGAGATAAGTCGCCGCTGTCGTCATAGCCAAAACAAAGCCCGACATCGAGCGGCTACCAATATAGTATTCAGATAAAAAACTACTCCCTGCTCGTTGGCGATAGGCATAATAAGCTACACCAAAGACAAAGAGCAGATAGGTAATAAGCGGAATTAACATTTCTTTATTTGCCATCTTGCTCTGCCTCCAAATCAATTTCTTGGTAAACCGTTTTGATCACAACATATACTGCCAACGTGAAAACAAGCGGTAAAAATAAACAAGAAAGTTCAAACCAAATAGGAAAGCCTAACACACCGGCTTTAACAGGGAAAAAGTACCCAAAGAAAATCCAGCAAGCTAAATACGCTAAAGAAAGCCCGATTGCCCAGCGTGCTTCTCGAATAAGTTGTTTTTGCATAAAAGTTCCTCTAAAAGAAAGCCCCACAATCGTGAGGCTCTTTATTAGTATTGCCAGTTTTCCGGGTCAATACCTAATTCTCGCATCTGCTGTTTTGCTTCTTCCGGAATCTCATCACTTCGCTCTTTCATCAAATCCTCATCGGTTGGAAGTGGTTGCCCGGTAAAAGCATGTAAAAACGCTTCACAAAGTAATTCGCTGTTTGTTGCGTGCCGTAAATTCTTAATTTGACGGCGAGTACGTTCATTCGTCAGAATTTCTAACACTTTAATTGGAATCGAAACGGTAATCTTCTTTACCTGTTCGCTTTTTTTTCCGTGTTCTGCATAAGGGCTGATATATTCGCCGTTCCAATTTGCCATTACTCATTACTCCTATAAAAGTGATGTTATTGTAATCAAATCTGAACTATATCGCAATCTAGACGTCTAGATTTCTATCCTAATTTTTATTGGTGTTTTTTCTATCATCAGGCTAAAATAGCCAAAATCCTTTTTATGAGATTAAAGAATGAAATTAAAATATATTGCATTACTTAGTAGCGTGCTTGTTATCAGTGCCTGCTCTTCCTCAATAGATCCCGCAACGGGTGAGCGTAAGGATCCACTAGAAGGTTTTAACCGTGCTATGTGGAAAGTAAACTATGAATACTTAGATCCTTATGTCGTAAAACCTGTTGCCAAAGGTTGGCGTGATTACGTACCAAGCCCAATTAAAACAGGTTTAGTCAATGTCGCAAACAACCTTGATGAACCGGCAAGTTTTGTGAACCGTTTACTTGAAGGTGAAGGTAAAAAAGCGATGATCCACTTTAACCGATTCTGGATCAATACTGTCTTTGGCTTGGGTGGTTTAATTGACTGGGCAAGCTTAACGCCGGATTTAAAACAAGAAGGTTCTCGTGAATTTGGGGATACAATGGGCAAATACGGTGTAGGAAGTGGTGCTTATATTATGGTTCCCGGCTATGGTGCAACAACACCTCGCCAAGCAATTGGACGTGTTGTTGATAATACTTACCCAACACTATCTCTTTTAACGACACCATGGTCAATTACGAAATTTGTCGTGCAAGGTGTTGATACACGAGCAAGATTATTGGACCAAGACGCATTATTACAACATTCCTCTGATTCGTATGTTACCTTCCGTGAAGCCTATTTCCAAAACTTAGACTTTAAGATAAATGATGGAAAAGTAGAAGATAACAATAACGGTAAAGAAACGTTATCTGAAGAAGAATTGAAGAATATTGACTAAATTACCTATTCTTTATTTAAGAAATAAATGGGGAAGCCACATTTGGCCTCCCCACTTTTTAAAGTATATTGCAAATTTTTACGCTATTTCTACCGCTTATAACCAGCTAAAACTCGTATCTCAAACCTACATTAAAATTCCGCCCCGGAGCTGTGTAAGTATCAGCATTAGTCACAGAGAGACTTGAGGCATTCGGTCCCCCAGTTGCTGCTGATGAGCCCCGTACAGCGAAATAGGAAATATCTGCCCAGTTCCAATATTTCTTATCAAAGAGATTATTCACATTAGCTGTTAAAGTCAACGCTTTAATCGGTTTCCAATATACACCTAAATCGATAAGATTAACTGCCCCAGTTGGATTGTAAATCGTTCCATTGATATCTTTATCCGCTTTAGCTTTAACGTGTGTAAGTTGAATATTTCTATTCTTCAATATGTTTATGCCCTTCATCCAAATGAACGAAGTTGACTAAATCGTCTGTACTGACTTGGAATGCTTGTCCAAAGCCTTTAACAAATAACCCTTTTTCTGGCTTGAAGCAGAAAAGCTTGAAATCTTCCATTTTAGCTAAATTAGAGATCGTATCGCCATGGCGCGCTTTAAGGGCTTGAATAGCTTCTTCCCATTCTGCACTATGGCGTTCAACCATACGCACTGATGAATCAAAGGTTAAACGACGACGAGCAAAAATCTCACGGCTTTGGCTCTCATCTTCAATTAACATGAGCGAAACTTTAGGCACTTCAAGTAAATTCCGTGCATGGCGGGCAATGGTTGAAATCAGCACTTGATATTCGCCATTGTGAATAACAAAAGGCGCATAGCTCACATTTGGATTGCCTTCGGCATCAACGGTAGAGAGCAAAATAGTTTTCATCTGCTGTTTAAATGCCTGAATTTCAGGGCCTAAACGATTTTGTAACGCTTCTTGACGGTTAGTTTGTGACATAGTAACTCCTTTAATTAAATGCTTTAAATTTTTCGACTTGTTCAGGGAATAATTGGCGTTGCTCATCTCGTCCGAGATAAACTTTGAAAATGGTCTGTCCGTTGTGAGCAATAAAGGCAATGTTATAGCTTTCTTTGCCACGGAAAGGCAGGCTAACGAAAGCGATGTGCGCAATATTGTCTAGTTTTAAATGTCCATGAAGTGCGCCTTCTTCATCTTTCATATTTAAGTTGTAATAACCACGTCCAAAGATACCGCTTGGAAAACGGTCTTTGATCTCAAAAATCGAGCCTTCTTTCTCAATAATGGTAGTAAATGTGCCCCATTGGCTGATTTCAGTGAGAATTTCTTCCGCTCGGCTCGCATCAAACAATTTGACGAACGTTTTAGGTAACGAAATTAGAATATGCCCTTCAGGCTGTTGTAGCTGTTCTGCGATCTCTAAAGTAATCGCATTCGGATTTTGTGCTAAATAATCCGCAACTTGTTGTGACAGGTTTGTCATTTTGTCTCCTTTTATTTATTCATTTAATAGCAAAATTGGAACTGTGGGGTTTGGGTGGCATAGTGGGGCAGTGTTTTAATGTCTGCCTTGTACCATTTCTTAATCAGAGCTTCTGTCAGTACATCTTGCGGCTTTCCTTGTGCCTGAATCTGCTTGTCTGCCAGTAATAAAATGTGATCACCATAAAGAGAAGCGAGATTCAGATCGTGCAAAATGCAAAAGACCGTCAGTCCTTTTTCCGTACAAAGCTGTTTCATTAAGCGTAAACATTGCTGTTGGTGGTAGAGATCGAAAGCAGATGTTGGCTCATCAAGAAACAGCAGCTGGCCGTGCATCTCTTCTGCCCAAAGCTGTAATAATGCCCTTGCAAGTTGAGTACGTTGCTGCTCGCCACCAGATAATTGGCGGTAGGCTTTATGGCGTAGCGATTGACAATCGGTAATCTCAATCACGGTTTCAAGCCATTGTTCAACTTCTTGTTTACGGCGATGATAACCGCCCATACGGATCACTTCTTCCACAGAAAACGGGAAATTCAGTTGGCTATGTTGTCGCATTACCGCACGTTGCTGAGCCAGTTCTACGGGGGAATACTCGCTAAGTGCCTTTTGGTTAAACTCACAATGTCCTTGAGCTTTTACATAGCCTGATAAAATTCGCATCAGAGTCGATTTACCCGCACCATTTGGACCAATAAGCACGGTTAATTGTCCTTGTGGCACGTGAAACGAAATATTTTGCAAAATCGGTTGCTGTTGTAGCTGGAAAGAGAGCTTTTCAACCACTAACAAGCGGTCAGATTCTAAGAATTTTTTGCAACTCATCGGCTTCCTTCCTTATAACGAACCACTAACCATAAAAAATAGGGCGCACCGATAAGGCTAGTTAGCATACCGACAGGCAGCTCAGCTGGAGCAATCACAGTTCTGGCGATGGTGTCGGCGATTAACAGTAAAATTGCGCCACATAAAGCGGATGCAGGTAAAACCCAGCGATGATCCGCCCCTAATTTGAATCGAACTAAATGGGGAATTACTAAGCCGATAAAGCCAATCGCTCCGCTTACCGCAACCGCAGCCCCAACCAGTAATGCGCCTAATAGAATGAGCTGTTTTTTTAAGCGAATGACATTAACGCCTAAATAGTGTGCTTCTTCATCACCGAGTTGTAATAAATTAAGTTGTTTTGCCAGCAGTAGCGAATAACAAGCGGTCGGAATAATGACAAACATTGCAACGAAAAAAGGTCTCCATTGTGCTTGTCCAAGGCTTCCCATTGTCCAAAGGCTAAATTGGCGTAGCTGTTGATCGTTACTTAAATAGGTCAAAACGCCGACTGCGGCAAAACAAAGGGCATTGACGGCAATGCCCGCCAGTAATAATTTATTGACAGAAGCGTGTGAGCGGTAACTTAAAGCATAAATCAGCGTTGAAACGATCAAACTCCCGATAAAGGCTGCGACCATTGTGCTGTAAAGAGCAAATTCCGTGGGTAATAAGCTAGGAATTAAGATCGATAACCCGACTGCCAAAGCAGCACCACTATTTACCCCGATTAATGCAGGATCTGCCATCGGATTATGGAAAAGCCCCTGAAATAGCGAACCCGATAATGCAAGGGCTAAACCGACTAAAATAGCCAATAAAATACGGGGTAAACGAATATTGAGCCAAATTTGCCATTGACTATCATTGATTTGGCTATGCCAAAGATCGTGCCAAGTCAAAGACAATGCACCGATATTTGATGTGATTAACATTGCGACCAGCAAAAAGATCAACAAGCCGATTAACCAAACCGCACGGTTAGCCATTATTTTTTTACCTGTTCAGCAGCTTGGCGAAGTGTTAAAAGGGCTTTGGGCGTGGTTAAACCAAAGGACATAAAGGCAATATCTTCCACAATCACAAGCTGTTTATTCTTGCCTGCATTGGTATGTGCAATACCAGGGAGTTCCCACACTTTTTCGGTTGAGCCTAAACTTTGAATACCTAAACGAGTCATCACGATTAAATCAGGATTTGCCGCAATCACGCCTTCTTGTGAAATCGGCACAAAGCGGACATTATTTCCCATTGCATTTTTAGCACCGATTAATTTAATCGCTTCATCGGCTACGGTATCTTTCCCAGCCACTGTTTGATTTGCTCCTGCACGATTTAGCACAAACAAAATGCGAACATCTAAAGGCGAATTGGGAATGGCTTTAAGCTCATTTGCAAAATTTTCAGCTAAAGTGACCGCTTGCGTTTGCTTGCCAAGGCTTTCGCCCACTTTTTTGATTTTCTCAACCACATTTTTAGCACTGTATTTAAACGGAATGGTATCTACGGTTATCCCTGCGGATTTCAGCTGTTCCAATACGATTGATGGTTGTGCGACTTCGGTTGCGATGACTTTGGTCGGTTTTAATGCCAAAATCCCTTCGGCATTGAGTTGACGCATATAACCAATATCAGGCAAGGCATTAACTGCTTGTGGGATCATGCTGGTACTATCACGACCGACTAAATGTTGCTCGGCATTTAATGCATAAATAATCTCAGTCACATCACCGCCAATACTCACAATACGCTCTTGTGCCATGGCTACGGTTGATAGTATTACTGTTGAAGAAACGAGAAATAATTTTTTTACGAATTTCATATCAACCTCCTTTTTGTTGATAATAATTCGTAATTAGATTTAGATCAAGTATTTTATGTTATCGATTTGTTAAAAATAAACGGATAAAGAGGAATGAGAGCCAAATAAAATAGCTATAAAACCCATAAAAAAATCCTGATAAAGCCAATAGCCTTATCAGGATTAGAAACATTGAATCGGAAAAATTACGCTTTCGCTTTTTCTGCCGCTTTCACGATAACTGCAAATGCAGGTGCTTTTAATGATGCACCACCAACTAATGCGCCATCAATATCCGGTTGGGTGAATAATTCTGCCGCATTCGCATCGTTCACAGAACCGCCGTATTGGATAATGACTTGATCCGCAACCGCTTGTGATTTTGCAGCGATATGACCACGGATAAATGCGTGAACTGCTTGTGCTTGCGCTGGAGTTGCAGATTTACCTGTACCGATTGCCCAGATTGGCTCGTATGCAATTACCGCACCGTTAAATGCTTCAACGCCTAAAGCATTGATTACTGCATCAATTTGTTTTGCACATACAGCTTCTGTTTGACCCGCTTCGTTTTCAGCTTCAGATTCACCGATACATAATACCGGCACTAAACCAGCTTTTTTGATTGCTTCAAATTTTTTTGCAATAAATTCATCGCTTTCTTTGTGGTAAGTACGGCGTTCAGAGTGACCGATAATGATATATTTCGCACCAAAATCTTTTAACATTTCAGTTGAAATGTCGCCAGTAAATGCACCTTGCACGTTAATATCAACGTTTTGTGCACCTAAAGAGATGATTTTTTTCGTGCCACAATCGCAACCACAGCTTGCTAATGCTGCTTCCGCTTCTGCTAAATACATTACCGGTGGTGCAATTGCAACATCACAGCCAGTTACGCCATCTAATTCACGTTTTAAGCCTTCAACTAATTCTTTAGTGAATGCTTTGCTACCGTTTAATTTCCAGTTACCCATTACAAGTGGACGACGTGCCATTTTGGTTTCTCCTATTAGATATAAAAAATTAAGCCAATCAAGTGTACCAAATTTTATAAGGTTTCGCATAGCGATTGCGAGTGTTATCTATGATTTATTTGATTTAGCTAAAATTCTCTGGATAAAAACACTTTACTGTATATTAAATCAATAGTAGTATATATACAGTAAATTTTTATTCAGGTGTTTTTTATGCTTACTCAACTGACTATCAATAATTTTGCGATTGTCCGCCATCTTAATCTTGAACTCAACGAAGGCATGTCTGTTATCACTGGGGAAACAGGGGCTGGTAAATCTATCGGAATTGATGCATTAGGATTGTGTCTTGGCTATCGTTCCGAAAGTAGTATGATCCGAAATGGGGCAGATAAAGCGGATATTACGGCAACATTCCAAATGCAGCCTGATAGTCCCGCTTATTTATGGCTTAAAGAACAAGAGTTATTGGATGAAGATAATCCTCACGAGTGCATTTTACGCCGCATGATTAACCTTGAGGGGCGTTCAAAAGCCTTTGTAAATAATCGTCCATTACCCGTTTCTCAGCTACGAGAACTCGGGCAATACCTTATTCACTTAAACGGGCAACATGCGCCACAACTATTACTAAAAAGTGAATACCAGCTAGAAATTGTTGATAACTATGCAAGCATTCAGCCTTATTTAGCTCAAATGCAAACCCAATATCAACAATGGCGCAAACTTCATCAACAGGTTAAAAATTTCCGCCAGCAATGCCAAGAAAATGAAGCGCGCCGACAATTGCTTCAATATCAAGTTGATGAGCTCGATGAATTTGCCATTAAAGAAGGCGAATTTGAAGAAATGGAAGAAACGCATAATCGTTTATCTAATGCAGAATCCCTAACCGAGCTCTCACAATCTGTACTGGATTTATTAAGCGAAGATAGTGTTAATGCTGATTCTCTAATTTATAAAGCCATTCGTCATTTAGAAGATTTAGTTGAAGTGGACACACAGTATCAGTCAGCCTTGGATATGCTCAATGAAGCATTGATTCAAGTGCAAGAAGCGAGCTCTGAAGTACATCAATTAGCTAATCATATCGAACAAGATCCTGAGTTACTCAGCGAGTTAGATGAACGTATAGCCAAAGCAATGAGCCTAGCGAAAAAACATTATGTCTCGCCTCATGAACTTTGGCAACATCATCAAGTTTTACAGCAAGAGCTACAAGCTTTAGTGGATTTTGAAGAGAATGAAGAAAAACTCATTGAAGACGAGCAAAAAGCACATCAGGCTTGTTTAACTCTAGCGGAACAGATTTATCAGCAACGTTTAGCTGCCGCACAGAAACTGGCGGAACAAGTCACCCAGCAAATCAAACAGCTTTCTATGGAAAATGGTGAATTTTTTATTGATGTACAACATGATCCGAAAAAATTAACACCTCACGGCGCCGATTTTGTCGAGTTTAATTTGCGCAGCAATCTTGGGCAAACGGCTCAACCCTTAGCCAAAATTGCTTCGGGAGGGGAGCTTTCTCGCATTTCTTTAGCAGTTCAAGTTTTAACGGCTAATAAACTTTCAACACCAACCATTATCTTTGATGAAGTGGATGTCGGTATTAGCGGTGCCGTTGCAACTACGGTCGGCAAATTGCTCCGCCAGCTTGGTAATAAATGTCAGGTGTTATGTGTAACGCACTTACCTCAAGTGGCAAGCTATGGGCATCACCATTTTAATGTTCAAAAATATGTGCAAGATAACCAAACAGAAACGCAAATGAGCTTACTGTCTGAGAAAGAGCGTGTACACGCCCTTGCTCGTTTACTTGGAGGAAGCAAAATTACCGATGCGGTTTTAGCTAATGCTCAAGAGATGTTAGATTTAGCGACAGCTGAATAATCAAGCGGTTAAGCGATATCCGCTTCAGCTAAGTAATGACCAAAATCAACGGGAATCTTCCATGTTTGCAACAATTTGTTGTCATGTTGCTCTAATTCGGCTAATAACGTAATGGCATCAGCCATACTCCAAGCGGTTGGTTTTTGATAAAATTTTGCAAAAAAATCGGCTAATCCAACCGCTTGTTTGCCGTCCTGTCTTGAGTGCGTAGTAGCGCAAGTTTGAAGAAGCATCAAGAGCAACTGTTGTAAATTTTGTTCACGTAACCCTTTTGGTACGGCACTCATAGAAAGTCTTACTTTACCTTGCCAATTTTTTTCACTGATTTGGAAGCCCCATTTCGCTAGCTCCTCTTTGAGCTGGAACCAAACTGCGCTTTGCTCTTCTTCCAAAGTAAGCGTGAGTGGAATCAGCAATGATTGACTTTCGCCTGATTTAAGTCGCTCTAACCAATGCCACTGCCCCAATTTGGCTAAAGGGAGGAGAAAAAAGCTTTCATGCTCTTTTAATAATGCCGCTTGTTGTTGCACAATCGCTAAAACAGTTGCATGTGAATGAGGAACAGATATCGTTTCCGAATTTAATGGTAACGTTCGTTCAACATGGGTAGATAAGCTTTCGGGCTCCCCCTGCTTTGCCGTATCTTGGTAAAAAATTGCACTGGGCTGATGAAAATCCTCTTTCTCACGCTTTTCTGTTGTGATGAGCTCGTTATACCAACGTTGTGCCGAAGGCGAAGATGATTTTGTTGGAATATGCGATGAAAATGTTGTTCGTCCGCCATTCCTAACAGAATGTCCGTGGTATTTGGTGGAGGAAGTCAGTTGCCCGGCAAAAATATTTTCGCCGGCGGCAGCTCGGTTTGTATCTTGTGAATAAGCAGGAACCGCCTCATGAATTTCATCAACTCGGTTTTCTAGCGTCAAGGCAAGTGGCGCTTGCTGCTGTAATGCTTGATGTACACCTTGCAAAATAAAATCATGCACTAAACGTCCTTGATGAAAACGCACTTCGTGTTTTGCCGGATGAACATTCACATCCACATGGCTTGGGTCTAAATCTAAAAAAATAACAAATGCCGGATAATCGCCTTGTGCAATGCTGTCGCCATACGCTTGACGAATGGCGTGGTTAATGGTTTTATCCCGCATCATTCGCCCATTCACATAGCTATAACATAAATCATTTTGCGTACGAGCAAGCGTTGGCATGCCAATCCAGCCATGCAAATGTAAATCGCCATGTTGCCAATCAATATGAGTAGCTTGCTGAATAAATGCATCGCCACAAATCGCTGCTATACGTTTTTGTTGCTGCTCGACCGAATTATCTAATACCTTACGATATTGTCGAACCACTTTGCCATTATGAGACAAAATAAAGGTAACATGCGGTTTAGCTAATGCAATTCGGCGAATCACCTCATCAATATGCTGAAATTCCGTTTTATCAGTACGTAAAAATTTACGGCGTGCCGGTGTATTAAAAAATAAATTGGCAACCGATACCGTTGTCCCTACGGGATGAGAAGCCGGCTGAATTTCTACCGTCATCTCTCGCCCCTGTGCATAAGCTTGCCACGCCTCAGTCTGACCTTCAGGACGTGAAGTTAATGTTAAACGAGAAACAGAGCTGATACTTGCCAAGGCTTCGCCACGAAAGCCCAAACTCAAAATACATTCTAAATCTTCTAAGGTTGCAATCTTACTGGTTGCATGGCGAGCCAATGCTAAAGCAAGATCTTGCTTAGCAATGCCACAACCGTTATCTCGAATCTTAATCAGCTGAGCACCACCTTTTTCAATCTCAATGTGAATTTGGTTTGCGCCGGCATCTAAACTATTTTCAACAAGCTCTTTAACCACTGATGCAGGGCGTTCGACCACTTCTCCTGCAGCGATTTGGTTAGCTAATTGTGGTGGCAAGATATGAATAAGATTTTTCGTCATATTTTATTGAGAGAATGATTGCAATTTCAAAGATTTTAGCATAATTTGCGAATAATTTATGTTTAGTCAGAAATAGGATCACTTAATGAGTTCACTCACATCAGATATTCTCCAAATCGCACAGCAAGCCAAACTTGCTAGCGTTGAAATGGCTCAATTTGGCAACGTGCAAAAAAATCACGCACTTTTAACCATTGCAGATACTCTAGAAGCACGATCTGCGGAAATTTTGGCTGCCAATGCTAAAGATATTGAGTTTGCTCAATCGCAAAGCATCTCCGCAGCCATTATTGATCGCCTATTACTCACAGAAAGCCGCTTACAAGGCATTGCAAATGATGTACGCCATGTTGCCAAACTTGCCGATCCTGTGGGGCAAATTATTGATGGCGGCGTACTGAATTCAGGCTTAAAAATTGAACGCCAACGCGTTCCTCTCGGGGTTATTCTAACCATTTACGAAGCTCGCCCAAATGTTACCATTGATGTCGCTTCGCTCTGCTTAAAAACAGGTAACGCAGTCATCTTACGTGGTGGAAAAGAGACCAAATTTACCAACGCAATTTTAGTTGAAGTCGTACAACAAGCCTTAGAAACAGCCGGACTTCCTAAATTCGCCGTACAAGCCATTACAAATCCGGATCGAGCATTACTCCTTGAGCTGCTCAAACTCGATCGCTACATTGATATGGTTATTCCTCGTGGTGGTGCCGGTTTACATCAATTCTGTAAAGAAAATTCAACCATTCCGGTAATTGTCGGCGGAATCGGGGTTTGTCACTTATTTGTGGAAAAAAGCGCAGACCAAGACAAAGCGCTTGATGTGATCGCCAATGCGAAAACACAGCGACCTAGCACGTGTAATACACTCGAAACTCTCTTAGTTGATAAAGCGATTGCTGATAGCTTCTTACCAAAATTGGTTGAACGCATGAAATCTCTCGGAGTAACACTGCATACGGATGATTTGCAAAAAAGC
Organism: Actinobacillus porcitonsillarum; assembly: GCF_003101015.1. Taxonomy (NCBI): domain Bacteria; kingdom Pseudomonadati; phylum Pseudomonadota; class Gammaproteobacteria; order Pasteurellales; family Pasteurellaceae; genus Actinobacillus; species Actinobacillus porcitonsillarum. Next base: position 236,546 of record NZ_CP029206.1, read on the forward strand.
GAAGGAATTGAACCGCTTGATCCAGCAAAACTGCGCCAAGAATGGCTCTCGCTGGATTTAAATCTTGTTGTTGTAGAAGGCTTGAGTGCTGCAGTGGAACATATCCGAGAGTATGGTTCCCAACATTCTGAATCCATTTTAACCTCTGACTATCAGCTCGCCCGTCAATTTGTCGCACAAGTGGATGCAGCAGCGGTATACATCAATGCAAGTACACGCTTTACCGATGGTGGCGAATTTGGTTTAGGGGCAGAAGTCGCAGTAAGCACCCAAAAACTCCACGCCCGAGGTCCAATGGGCTTAGAAGCACTTACCACATATAAATGGGTATGTGAGGGAGATTATCTTTCAAGAGCCTAGACGCATACCATTAAAAACGCTTTCCGGAATTAGCTTAAAGTGACTTAAAACCATCTAAAGCTGACGAAAAACCCGACATTTCTGTCGGGTTTACTCTACTTAGCAAACTGTTCCCATTTATCTAAAACAATTGCTTTGGCTTGTTCCGGTGCTAAGCTGTCTAACCACGTTAATTCACTCTGCCAGCTTCGTAGCCACGTAATTTGGCGTTTGGCTAATTGACGGGTAGCACAGATACCTTTGAAAATCGCTTCGTCTAATGAAATTTCGCCTTGTAAATACTCCCATATTTGACGATAACCAACACAACGGATAGAAGGCAGATCAATATGCAGATCCGGACGCTCATATAACTTTTTCACTTCCTCCTCAAAGCCAAGTGCTATCATTTTATGAAAACGTTGTTCAATGCGTTCGTGTAAAACAGCTCGTTCTTGTGGTGCAATGGCAAATTGTAGAACATCATAAGGCAAACTTTCCCCTTGCTCTGCGGTCAATTCCGTCATTGTTTTACCGGTAATGTAAAACACTTCAAGCGCCCGATTGATCCGCTGGCTGTCATTTGGGTTGATCCGTGTTCCTGCCACAGGATCAATTTTTAACAATTCCTGATGAAGTGCTGCCCAACCTTGTTGTTCTGCACGTTGTTCAATTTCTGTCCGAATATTTGGATCTGCTGAAGGCAATGGCGAAAGCCCTTCAATAAGAGCTTTGTAATATAGCATTGTGCCGCCAACTAATAACGGAATTCGACCGCTTGCCGTAATATCCGCCATTTCTTTTAGCGCATCGGCTCGAAAGTTCATGGCCGAATAACTTTCTGCCGGATCTAAAATATCAATTAAACGATGAGGAGCAAGTGCTAACTCAGCTTGGCTCGGTTTAGCCGTGCCAATATCCATGCCTTTATAAATTAACGCTGAATCGACACTGATAACTTCGACTGGCAAGGTTTGACGCAAAGCAATTGCCAAATCGGTTTTCCCCGAGGCAGTCGGCCCCATTAAAAAAATAGCTTGAGGTTTTTTATGCATATTTTGTTGTTCAATTTTCTGTTTGAGTATTGGGTCTTAGTGACATTTCGCCAATCCCAAAAGCATTTATCTCATTGCCCTGTTTCAGCAGTAGCTCTCCCTGTTCGTTTATACCTTGGGAGATACCGTGGATTTCTTGCCCTTCCGTCACTAATTTAACCGCTTGACCGTGAAAAATATCAAAGGATTGCCAACGTTCAACGTAATGAGCAAAGCCTACAAGCGGGTAGATTTTAAGATTTTTTTGCAATTCATAAGCAAGACGACATACCAAGGCATTGCGGTCAAAATGGTAAGCGGAAAGATCAGCCCACGCTTGATTGACAATCTTCTCATCAACCTTTGTCATTCCTAAATTCAAGCCAATACCAATGACCAAATGTACGCCATTTTTATCCACCTTCGTTTCAATCAAAATGCCGCCCATTTTTTTACTTTGGAAATACACATCATTCGGCCATTTAATTTGAATATCCTTTACCCCTTGCGCTTGTAAGCTTTCGGCAATAATCAATGCGACCACAAGACTTAAAGAAGAAACCTGTTCCACTTCTTCCTTAGGATAGTGCCACAAAATCGAAAAATAGACATTTTCACTTTGCGGCGAATACCAAGTTCGCCCCCGTCTTCCTCGCCCGGAAGTTTGACTTTCTGCTAGGCAAACTGAACCTTGTTCTAATTCTTGATAATGATTGAGTAAAAAAGCATTGGTGGAGTCAATTTCCTCAAAAACGAGGGCTTGACCACATAATAATGCCTCTTGAATTTGGGATTGGTTGAGTTTCATTTGCCACCTTAGCGCGTTATCGCTTCGCTATCAATTTCGCCATTTCTGCCCATAAAGCGAACTTCTGGGTGTAATTCCACACCAAATTTTTCACGCACACGTTGGCGAACCGCTTTTGCTAAATGCACAATATCCATCCCCGTTGCATTTTCTTTGTTGATTAAAACCAACGCTTGCTGGGTATGCACCGCGGCGCCTCCCACTTGAAAGCCTTTCAGATCGCATTGATCAATCAACCAACCTGCGGCTAATTTTACACTACCATCAGCTTGTGGATAGTGAGGGATATGAGGGAAACTTGCCTGTAATTGCGCAAAATCTTCCGCACTAATCACCGGATTTTTGAAGAAGCTCCCTGCGTTGCCAAATTCATCAGGGTTTGGTAGCTTGCTTGAACGCACAGCACAAACTTCATCGAAAACTTGTTGTGCCGTTACGCTTTGGGGATCAAATTGGGTTAAAGAACCGTAAGTCAGCACAGGTTTCCAAACTTTAGGTAATTTTAATCCCACCGAAATAATCGCAAAACCCTCTTTATATTCGTGCTTAAAAATACTTTCACGATAACCAAATTGGCACTCATCTTTTGTTAGTCGAGAGACTTCGCCTGTTTGCAAATTTACCACTTCGACAAAATCACACACTTGAGCAAATTCCACGCCATAAGCCCCGATATTTTGGATTGGCGCAGAGCCTGCTACACCGGGAATTAGAGCCAGATTTTCTAGCCCATAAATGCCCTGTTTAAGCGCCGATTGCACTAATGCGTGCCAATTTTGACCGCCTTGAACGTGTAAATAATGGAAATCTTGGTCTTGATGATGAACAAAACCAGTCATTTTATTGATCAATACCACACCAGCAAAATCTTCCGTGAACAATACGTTAGAGCCTTGTCCTAGAAGCAAAATCGGTTGTTTGGCTTGTTTTGCGCTTTGCCACGCCGTTAATAATTGCTCAACGTTCTGATACTCAATAATGCTGTTTGCATTGACCGGCAAATGAAATGTGTGAAAAGGGGTTAAACTTTGCATAATAATTAATTGATTTGTTAAAAACGGCTGCTATCTTAGCATAAATAAGCGGTCGAATTTGCAAGCTGTTTTACAAAACCGACCGCTTGTGAAAATGGAAAAGGCTTATGCTTTCAGAAGTTTATCGTGATAAATCACAATGGTTTTGCCGTGGGCTGAAATTAAACCATCATCTTCTAACATTTTTAAAATGCGCCCTACGGTTTCTCGAGAGCAGCCCACCATTTGCCCGATTTCCTGACGGGTAATTTTAATTTGCATACCATCAGGGTGTGTCATCGCATCAGGCTGTTTGGCTAAATTCATCAATGTTTGTGCAATTCGTCCTGCCACATCTAAAAAGGCTAAATTGCTCACTTGGCTTGATGTTTGGCGTAAACGGCGTGCCATTTGAGCTGCAAGATACATTAAAATATCCGGATTTAAATGCACGATTTGCTTAAATTTTTTGTAAGAAATCTCGGCAATTTCACAGGTTTCTTTGGTTTTTACCCACGCTGTTCTCGGCTGCACTTTTTCTTCAAACAAGCTAATTTCGCCTAAAAATTCACCTTGCCCCAAATGGGTTAAAAGCATCTCTTTATGCTCATCATCTTTCACAAAGACAGAAACCGAACCGCTTACAATGTAATACAATGATTCCGCATTTTCGCCTGCGTGAATTAAGGTATATTTTGCCGGATAGCGATGCACGTGGCATTGCGTTAAAAACCACTCAACCACAGGATCGTGAATTGAAGGAGAAGGCGTTAAATCCCCAAGAGGTGGGGTACTCAGCGTCATATCTTGCATAAAAATCCTTTCTATCAAACTTATCTAACTATTCTAGTTTGATTGTACTATATACGCTCAAACTAACCTAAAAACGAGTTTTTGTCTTTTATATCAAGGCTCTCGTGTAGCTCCGACCACACAATGACCACCTTATCAGCCTTGAGTTGTGCTAATAAACGCTCTCGTTTTTCTTCCAGAGAAAGCTCTCTTGTTCCATAATCCGTGCCTTCTCTTAAAATAAAGGAATCCAGCACATTATAAAGCGTGCTTTCTTCCAATTCTTGCCAAGGAATAATCATATCGCCTCTAATCAAATAAAGGTTTAATCATTGCCCACTGTTTATCAAAATGTTGGTGCTGATTATAACTAAAGTTTGAACGAACTAAACGTAAAAACTGCCCTTCGCAGAAATTTACTAAATAGCCTGCCAATGCACGTTCATCTTCAAACGATTTACCGTCTTTTAATTTGCTCATTTGCAAAATATTGGCAAATTGAAATTCCAAACCATCAAAGAATTTTGACACTCGGGCTTTTAGCGTGTCATCTTCAAACATAAGTGCATGACCGGTTAAAATACGAGTAACTCCCGGGTTTTTGCGGGCAAACTCAATCACGGTATAAAGGATAGATTTTATCGCTAAAGCAGTCGTATTTTCTTTGCGTTTACTAGCGGCAATATAACTCGTTAAGGTTTGTTCGATCCGTTCAATCAATGCTTCAAACATCTTGGTTTTACTCGGGAAATAGCGATATAACGCCCCTTCCGACACCCCAACTGCTTTGGCAAGGCGCTCCGTAGTAACACGTTGCATTCCTTCTTCCGAATTCAGTAAACCAATTAAGACTTCAAGCACTTGCTGCTGTCGCTCTTTTACCGACTTTTTCGGCATCTTGATTACAGGTTCTGTCATTTTCTACCCTATTGTTTACCTGAATGACCAAAACCACCTTCGCCACGATCGGTGGCGGTAAATTCTTCTACGATATTAAATTGTGCTTGCACCACAGGCACGAAAACGAGCTGGGCGATACGATCACCCACTTCAATCGTAAACGGTTTATCACTACGGTTCCAAAGGGAAACCATTAGCGGACCTTGATAATCGCTGTCGATTAAGCCAACCAAGTTACCCAATACGATCCCGTTTTTATGTCCAAGCCCTGAACGAGGCAAAATTACCGCTGCTAAGTTTGGATCGGCAATATAAACCGAAATCCCCGTTGGAATTAACACCGTCTGACCTGCTTCTACGGTTAAAGGTTGCTCAATCAATGCACGTAAATCTAATCCTGCTGAACCTGTTGTTGCATAAGTTGGCAAAGGGAATTCTGTACCGATACGTTTATCTAAAATTTTTAAGTCGATTTGTTTCATTTTTATCCTTTTTAATTAAAGCGTTAATTTGATACTCCCAAGTGGGAGATTGACAATATTGTCCCAAGATAGTTGATGATAAGCTCGAAATAGCGCTATCACAGCCATTACATTCTCATCAGAGGACGAAACATTCCCAAGCGGTTTATTTGGGCCGGTAAAATGCAAAATATAAGGAGCTGTTTTACCCCTCCCATCTGTCTGTTTTTTATACAAAATATGATCAAACTGAAAATTTGATAAATTATCTAACTTCAACCAATTGTCCTGAAAATACACATTCAAAATATCTTGATCGCCAAAGATAATTTGATTTTTTAAGTGCTCTGTTAATTTAATCAAGTCTGTTTTTATGCCTCGACATCGATTTGCCTCAAAATAAAGAATGCCGGCATTAAAATAATCTTGATGCTTATAAGGGTGATCGGCAATGCTGTTTACATACGGATCAGACACCGCAGCCAGTGCACATTTAGAGGCTTTAAGCGACTTAAATGGCAATGTAATGTCGCCGTTAATTGCAATATCGCAATCTAAATATATCCAATAAGGTGTTGAAGCATATTGGAAAAGATCCTCAATATAATACCTTAAATAAGTCGCCCTACTGATATAACCGTTATCTTCAAAATGATTTAAGGAGGCTTGATTTAAATAACAAAGTTTTAGTTCTGAACGGCGTTGTGCAAAATAAGGTTGTAAATTTTCCGCCCAATCAAGCGGAATATCTCCCGTATTTAACACAAAGACGGATAAATTTTCATTATGTGCTAATAAAGATTTTAATGAACATTCCAAATAGGGAAGATAATTTTTATCTGTAGCAAATAATACATTAACTTTATCCATTCAGCCCTTTTTCCTTATAGCGTAGCTGTATTTCTTCGACCAACCCTTCCGCCAATTTCCCTTTCTCTGCAAGCGGTAAAATTTTCTCACCATTTTGCCAAAAGAGATGAAGTGTATTTTGATCTTGCCCGAACACCTGTCCGCCAGATACATCATTGGCACAGATTAAATCCAAATTTTTACGTTGTAGCTTATCTTTCGCATAATCAGCCACATTTTGCGTTTCGGCAGCAAAACCTACGACGAAAGGACGATTTTGAGTAAGATGGGCTACTGTTGCAATAATATCGGGATTTTTTACCAATTTTAAAATGAGTTCATCATTATCGCCTGTTTTTTTGATTTTTTGCTCCGCAATCTGTTCGACACGGTAATCTGCGACCGCCGCACAGCCAATAAAAATCGCATTTTTCTGTGCCAAATTGACCGCTTGTTCTGCCATCTGCTGTGCGGAAATCACATCAATACGGCTAACATTTTGCGGTGTAGCCAAATTAACAGGGCCAGCGATCAAGGTAACTTTTGCCCCTCGTTTAGCAAAGGCTTCTGCTATCGCAAAGCCCATTTTACCTGAGCTGTGATTGCTGATATAACGCACAGGATCGATCGCTTCACGCGTTGGGCCTGCGGTAATTACCACACTTAAATCAGCAAGATCTTGCGATTGCGAAAAATGATCTTCAATCGCTTGGAAAATCTCACTCGGCTCAGACATTCTGCCTTTGCCAACATCGCCACAGGCTTGGAAGCCAGCGTTAGGCCCAATGATCGAAACACCTTGCTCAGCCAAACTTTGCAAATTTTCCTGCACAATCGACCGCTTGTACATCTGCTGGTTCATTGCAGGTGCAAGTAAGATCGGCGAAGCGGTCGCAAGACAAATGGTCGAAAGAAGATCATTGCCCATTCCGATACGCAACCGTGCAATAAAGTCTGCTGTCGCAGGGGCAATCACCACTAAATCTGCCCATTTCGCCAATTCAATATGCCCCATCGCTAATTCTGCTTGGGGATCGAGTAAAGAGGTTGAAACCGCATTACCTGAAATAGCTTGTAACGTCAGCGGTGTGACAAAAGCATCTGCCGCAGGGGTCATTGCCACTCGCACTTCTGCCCCAGCCGTTTTTAATAAACGGATAAGTTCAATGGTTTTGTAAGCAGCGATACCACCGGTAATACCAATCAGGACTTTTTTATTGGTTAGCATTTTCTATCCTAATTCCATAATAAGTGGCTTGATATTTTACGCAACTAGGCACTCACTCACAACAAAAACTTTTTTAATTTGTTTTGCGACACGCTTCGAAAATTTTGATTTTGGCTTTTGATTCTTTCTCCGTTTTTTCTTACCCTTGCGCTGGTTAAAAAAGGAGTAATTAAATATGCATAAAACAATGATGCCACGTGAAAAATTATTGCAGCAAGGTGTTGAATCATTAAACGATCAAGAACTGCTTGCGATTTTCTTACGTACGGGAATTAAAGGAACGCCGGTCATGGAACTTTCTGCAAATGTACTTACCGAATTTGGTTCACTACGGGGGCTTTTAACGGCTCCTTTAGAGGAGTTTTGCCAAGTGAGAGGGCTGGGGCAAACGCAATACATTCAACTACAGGCGACCAAGGAAATGACCAAACGCTATCTTTCTCAACAAATGCAAGCGAATGAAACTATTAATGATCCTTATGTCGCTATCATGTATTTCCAATCTGAGCTCGAACACTGGGAAAGAGAAGTTTTTATGGTGCTCTTTTTAGATAACCAAAACCGCCTCATTCGGACTGAAAAAATGTTTTTTGGCACCATCAACCAAGCGAGCGTTCATCCAAGAGAAGTGATTAAAGCAGCGCTAAAATGTAATGCGGCTGCCATCATTATTGCGCATAATCATCCCTCTGGCGAATGTACGCCGAGCGAAGCGGATCGCCATTTAACTCGCCGCATCGAAATGGCATGTGGTTTAGTGGATATTCGTTTTGTGGATCACATTATTGTCGGGAAAGGCGATTATTTTTCCTTTGAAGAAGAAAAGCTTGAGACACTCTAATATTCTTAGTTAAAAAAAATGCTACTTTATTAAAGTAGCATTTTTTCTTTACTCTTTGATATGCGCATGCCCAACACGTTCTAAACGATTTTCATGGTCTATTCTTAACAAAATGGCTATCGCAATAGACATTATTACCAAACTTGAACCACCATAACTGACTAATGGGAAGGTTAAACCTTTTGTTGGTAACAAACCAGACGCAACACCTAAATTCACAAAGCCTTGTAAGAAGATCCACATCGCAATCCCAAAAGCAAAAAAGCCTTTAAAGCGTTCTTCCATTATCAATGACTCTCGGCTAATTTTTAAAGCACGCAGTGAAAGTAAAACCAATAAGGTAATCACAAAAAGAATACCCACAAAGCCAAATTCTTCCCCAATTACCGCCATGACGAAATCGGTATGCGCTTCAGGTAAATATTCTAATTTTTGGATGGAATTTCCTAAACCTTGTCCCCAAAATTCGCCCTGTCCAAATGCCATTTGAGAGTTTGAAAGTTGGAAACCACTACCATAAGCATCAGCAAAAGGATCCATAAAGGAGGTCATACGCTTTAAACGATATTCAGACATTAAGACTAAAATAGCAAAGCCAATAATAGCTCCCGTACCTAAAACCAGAAATTGCATGAGCTTAGCGCCCATTACAAATAACATCGCAAATGTCAGCACAAATAATACAAAAGAGCTTCCCATATCCGGCTGCTGTAATAATAACCCACCAAAAATAAGCAAAATCAGTAGTGGGCGGAAAAAGCTCCACGACTGTGTACGCATTTCATCAAATTTACGTACGTAAAAGCTAGAAAAGTAGCAAATAATCGCTAATTTAGCTAACTCTGCCGGCTGGAAATTCATAACACCAAAAGGAATCCAACGTTTTGAACCGTTTACCTCTTTTCCGATAATCAGTACGGCAACTAAACAAGCTACCGCAAAGAAAAATAAGAGAATGTTATATTTTTCCCATTTCTCCATCGGAATTTGTACAAAGAAGAGGCAGGCACAAATGGAGGTAATCACATAAAAGCCGTCTTTGATCGCAAATTCAAAAGGTGCATCATTTAAGCGGGTACTCACAGGAATGGAGGCTGAAGTTACCATCACAAATCCAACCGTTAATAATCCTAAAAACAACCAAATGAGCGCACGATCATAAAGGGCATTATTAGGCGTAATATTTACCCAATTACCCCATTCTGTTTTTATCTTTTCCCACATTAAACCGCTTCTCCTTGCGCTAATGCCATAAAGATATTGCCACGTTCTTCAAAGTTTTTGAATTGATCGAGGCTTGCACAAGCCGGTGATAGCAACACCATATCGCCTGTTTTTAATTGCGGGCGAATTTGCTCTACTGCTTCTTGCATAGTGGCAACCAATACGCTTTGAGTAGATAATTTGGCGAGTTGTTCGCCATCTTGCCCAAAACAGTAGCAAACGATATTGGCTTTATTTACTAAAGGAATTAACTCTGAGAAATCAGCCGCTTTGCCATCGCCACCTAAAAGTAAGTAAAGCGTACCGGCAACTTCTAAGCCATTTAACGCTGCTACTGTACTTCCAACATTCGTGGCTTTCGAATCATTTACCCAACGCACGCCATCATTGGTGGCAACCGCTTGGAAACGGTGTGGCAAGCCGCCATAAGTTTGTAAGGCTTTTACAATGCCTTCTCGAGGAATACCAGCCGCTTCGGCTAATGCCATTGCAGCTAACGCATTCATTTCGTTATGGCGACCACGAATTAACATCTGTTTTATACCGATAACCGCATCATCATAAGCATATAATGTGTCGTTCTTTTTCGAATATTCTGCATTTTGCTCTGCAAAACGAATTAATTTTTCGACCGCTTGTGTCGGATAAGTTAGCGGATCTTCGCCATTTACAATAATATTTTCTGCATTTTGATAGATACGTAATTTCGCCGCACGGTATTCTTCAACGGAATTATTGTAACGATCCATATGATCTTCACTGATATTTAAAATGGTCGCCGCTTTCGCTTTTAGGGAATAGGTCGTTTCTAGCTGGAAGCTCGATAATTCCAACACATAAAGTTCGTAATCGCCTTTTAATAAACTTAAGGCTGGCACACCGATGTTACCGCCCATACCGACTTTTATGCCTGCTTGTTTTGCCATTTCCGTTGTTAAAGTGGTTACAGTACTTTTGCCATTTGCTCCTGTAATCGCAATGATAGGAGCTTTGGCTTCACGGCAGAACAACTCAATATCGCCAACCACTTCCACACCGGCTTGAATAGCTTGCTGAATTTCAGGCGTTGCTAAGGCAAGCCCCGGGCTAATCACAATTAAATCGGAGCTTAATAACCACTCAAGGTTTAAACTACCGGTATGCAGTGGAATGTCCTTCGATAATTTATCCGCTCCTGCCGGATTAGCTCGGGTATCAATCACTCGCACTTGAGCCTGTTTGTCCGCAAAAAATTCGACACAAGATAAGCCCGTTGTGCCTAAGCCGATAATCGTGATGGTTTTGCCTTGATATTGATTTTGCATTTTGTTGTTCTCTAGAAACGGTACATTTTTCATATGTAGGGACACACTGCATGTGTCCGCTTTATTTTCATTATTGCTCGGTTGGTAAAATTGTAACGGACACACGCAGTGTGTCCCTACATTGATTAACTAACGTAACTTCAACGTTACCAATCCAATTAACACCAACATTAAGGTAATAATCCAGAAACGCACGATAACACGTGGTTCCGGCCAGCCCTTAAGTTCAAAATGGTGGTGAATAGGTGCCATACGGAAAATACGTTTTTGGCGGAGTTTGTACGAACCAACTTGTAAAATAACCGATAAGGCTTCAACCACAAAGACACCGCCCATAATCACTAATAACAATTCCTGACGTACTAACACCGCAATAGTTCCTAATGCGCCACCTAAAGAAAGTGAACCCACATCGCCCATAAAAACCTGTGCCGGGTAGGTGTTATACCATAAGAAACCTAAGCCAGCGCCAACAATTGCGGTACAAAGGATCACAAGCTCGCCGGCCTTAGAGATAAAAGGAATATGTAAGTATTGTGCAAAATTATAGTTACCCGTTGCCCAAGCAATAAGTGCAAAAGCACTTGCCACCATAATGGTTGGCACAATCGCTAAACCGTCTAAACCATCGGTTAAGTTTACGGCGTTACTGGTTCCCACAATGACGAAATAAGACAATACGATAAAGAAAACACCAAGTTGTGGCATAAACTCTTTAAAGAATGGCACAACAAGTTGCGTTGCGGCTGTATCTTTCCCCACAGCGTAAATACCAAATACGGCAACTAGTGCAATCACAGATAGCCAAAAATATTTCCAACGTGCGATTAAGCCATCTGTATTTTTACGTTTAATCTTCCAATAGTCGTCCACAAAGCCCACAACACCGTAGCCAAATAGCACAAAAAGCACGAACCAAACATAGCTATTACGTAAATCCGCCCAAAGCAAGGTACTAATACCGATTGAAGCTAAGATCATCACACCGCCCATCGTTGGAGTACCACGCTTTTTGAAATGGCTTTCCGGGCCATCATTACGGACTTCTTGTCCAAATTTTAACAGTTGTAAACGGCGAATGACTTCTGGCCCAATCCATAAACCAATCCCCATTGCGGTTAATAACGCCATTATTGAGCGGAAAGTAATGTACGACACCACGTTAAACGCTGTGTTGTATTGCACCAGATATTCAGCGAGCCACACTAACATAAGCTAATCCTTAAAAAGAAACATCAAAAGAACGACATAAGGAAGCGATTACTTCTTCCATTTTTTGGCTACGAGAGCCTTTTGCTAATAATACAAGCGGTTGGTTTTGTTCGATTTTTTGCAAAATAATCGGAAGCAAAAACGCCGCCATTGCGGTTTTATCATTAAAGTGGTGAGCTGAATTACCGCTAATCACCTCACTCTCTTTGCCGAAGCTGACGACTAAATCTAACTTCGCCTGTTTAACGAAATCAGCAACTTCTTGGTGGCAAGCTGGGCTGTCTTTACCAAGTTCCGCCATATCACCCACCACAAAAATGCGGAAAGCCGGATACTGTTTTAACACCGATACGGCAGATTTCATTGAGTCCACGTTTGCATTATAACTGTCATCAATAAACAGCACATTGTCTTTAATTTCAATCGGATACAAACGCCCTTTAACCGCTGAACGCTGTTCTAATCCAGCTTTAACCGCCGTTAAATCCGCTCCGACTGCCATTGCCAATGCCGTTGCCGCTAACGCATTACTCACATTATGTTCGCCTAAATAAGGCAGATTGATCTCAATTTCGCCTTGTGGGGTATGCAAAGTAAAGCGTGAACCATTGAGATGTAACTCAACATTTTCCGCCCAGAAATCTGCATAACTGTCTTTATCTTCGCCTGTGTAACAGAAGGATTGCAACTCGTGATCGCCAATCTCTTTTTGCCATTCAGGGTAGTAATGGGCTAAATTGACAATAGCTTTACCGCCCACTTTCAAGCCTCGATAAATCTCGCCTTTGGCTTGAGCTACACCAGCCAATGAACCAAAGCCTTCAAGATGAGCAGATGCAACATTATTGACCAAACAAGCATCAGGTTGTGCTATTTCGGTGGTATAAGCAATCTCGCCGATATGGTTCGCCCCCAGTTCCACCACGGCAAATTTATGTTCAGGGGTTAAGCGTAATAGGGTCAATGGCACACCTAAATCATTGTTTAAATTGCCAAAGGTATAAAGTACCTGCTCTTCACAAGCGGTTACTTTTTGCAAAATTTTTGCGGTCATTTCTTTGACGGTGGTTTTACCCGAAGAACCTGTCATTGCCACGGTTTTAGGGTTAATTTCCGCTTTCAGCCATTTCGCCAACTGCCCTAACGCCAAGCGAGTATCTTCCACAATAATTTGTGGTACATTCACTGCCAATTCACGCTCAACGACTAACGCAACACAGCCTTGTTCAATCGCTTTTTCCACATAATCGTGAGCATCAAATTTTTCGCCTTTTAATGCAAAAAATAAACCTTTTTCGACCGCTTGACGAGTGTCTGTACTGATGTTTTCAACAATAATCTCACCACTACCGAGTAGTTTACCCTTTAGGGTTTGGGCGAGTTGTTGAGTTGTTTGTTTTATCATTTATTATCCTTATATTTACCCAACCATACTAGATATGGTTCGGTAGAAATTAAATGCATAGTTCATGCCGTAGGTCATTACCATCATAATAGCGACAATATTAATGACAAAAAAGAACATGACGACTTTAGCATTTCCTTCTTGCCACAATAGTTTCACCGTTTGCCAAAAACTAAGCGGCGCACTGACTTCTATATTCTGCAATTCTTGCAAAGCTTTTAGTGCTTTCTTCGCAAATGAAACGATATTAACCGCCATAGCGCTGATTGCAATAAAGAGTGATCCTAAAGAAAACAACACCATGCCTACTTTTTCAAGGCTCCAATTTGGATTCTCTAATTCAGGCAATCCAAAAAACGCCAAAGAAAGAAAAAGTACCGTTGGAGTAAGATTCCTTAAAAATCCTAAATAATCGTCACCTAATTTAAAAATAAAGGCAGTAATCGTAATTCTTTGTTTATTCATAGATCCCTAGCCAAGAAATTTTTTCGCCCACTCTTGATCCGAAAAATGATATTTCTTCGTGCCGATAATTTGGTAATCTTCATGCCCTTTACCGGCAATTAAAATCACATCTTTTGGTTCGGCCTGAGCAATCGCTTGTTCAATAGCATATTGGCGAATATGCATAGACTGTACCGCTTTTGGTTTGCGGAAACCTTTCATAATATCGTTAAAAATCACATCAGGATCTTCGGTGCGAGGGTTATCATCCGTTACAATTACTTTATCCGCTAACTGTTCGGCAATGCGTGCCATTAATGGGCGTTTACCTGTATCACGGTCGCCACCACAACCAAAGACACACCACAATTCGCCTTCACAATGCAAACGTGCGGCATCTAAGGCTTTTTCTAAGGCATCGGGGGTATGGGCGTAATCGACAATCACCATCGGGCTTTCTTCAGGATTTTCTTCGCTGATTAAACATTCCATACGTCCGCATACGCCGTTCAACAGCGGTGCGGTTTCGATTAATTTTTGCAAATCGTAGCCCAAAGCCAATAAACCGGCAAAAGCAGTTAATAAGTTGCTGACATTAAATGCCCCGATTAAACGACTTTTAAGTTCGCCGTTGCCCCAGCTACTTTCAACTTCAATGGTCGCACCTTGTAAGGTAAATTGTACCGCTTTGGCTTTGACCCAACGGGCTTGTTGTGGTTGGAATTGGCTGTCGGTGCTGACGGCGACGGCTTCAGGTAATTTTGCTAACCATTCACGCCCGATTTCATCATCAGCATTAATCACTTGTTGTTTTGATGAAAGCTCGCCAAATAAGCGGAATTTCGCTTGGGCGTATTCTTCCATTGTGTTGTGATAATCAAGGTGATCACGGCTTAAGTTAGTGAAAATCGCCAAGTCAAAGGCGAGAGCTTCGGCACGATATTGAGCCAAGCCGTGAGAAGAGACTTCCATTGCACAGAAATCTGCCCCTAATTCGACAAAGTTCGCAAGGTTGCGTTGAATTTCAACGGCAGAACCTGTGGTATTTACCGCTTCTTGTACTTGCCCGTATAGCCCGTTGCCGATGGTTCCCATCACCGCTGACTTACAGCCAAGCAAGTTTCGCCATTGGGCAAAAAGTTGTGCTGTGGTGGTTTTGCCGTTAGTACCTGTAATGCCGACAAGGGTTAATTTTTCTGACGGATTGCCATAAAATGCACCTGCAATCGCCGAAAGTTGTTTCGGTAAATTCGGCACTTCCAACACACAAGCGGTCTGATTTTCATGATTTTTTGCAAATTTTTCTGCCAACCTTACCGCTTGCACATCGTCATCTGCTTCGGCTAAAACTAAAGAAGCGCCTTGTTCAATCGCTTTTTCAATAAATTGACGACCATCGACTTGATGTCCTTTTAAGGCAACAAACAGATCGCCCTTTTCAACTTGGCGACTATCTAAGGTCATTTTGTTTAAGGTTTTTAATTCTGCCCAGCTTTCAAGTGCCGGGAAAAATGAAAGTAAACGTTTCATACTATAATCACTTAATGAGTTTCTGAAAGATTATCCGGTTTAATATTATACGCTTTTAACGTATACCCCATGATTTTGGAGAATAATGGCGCGGATACGGCACCACCATAATAATTGCCTGCTTTAGGTTCGTTGATCAACACGACTAATGCAAAGCGTGGATTACTTGCAGGCGCAATACCTGCAGTGTAGGCAAAATATTTTTTAACGTATTGCCCTTTTTCTAACTTACGGGCTGTACCTGTTTTTACTGCTACACGGTAGCCATCAACCATTGCTCGTTGTCCGCCTTCGCCTTTTTGCGCAACGCTTTCCATCATCTTCACGACATCACGCGTTATCTTTTCTGGTAATACTCGATCCCCTAGCACCGGCGGATCGACCTTCGTAATAGAAAGAGGACGGTAAACCCCAAAGCTTCCTAAAGTTGCATAAGCTCGAGCTAATTGCAATGGCGTTACATTTAAACCATAACCATATGCCATCGTTGCACGTTCAATATCCGCCCAACGTTTACGATCCCCGTTTGTACCACGCTGCTCGCCAAGCCCTAGCCCTGTATCTTTACCAAAGCCTACTTTGCTGTAAGTATCAACTAACGCTGTACTTGGCATTCTCAGTGCTAAGCGGCTTACCCCCACGTTACTAGATTTTTGTAAAATCCCGGTAAGCGAAAGACTTTCTCGAGGTGAAACGTCTTTAATGGTGTGACCATTAACCGTAAAAGGTCGTGTATTAATAATTTCATCACGGTAAGTTGCCCCATTTTGTAATGCAGTAAGTACAACCAAAGGTTTTACCGTGGAACCCGGTTCGAAAGTATCGGTAATCGCACGATTTCGCATTAACTCAGGCTTAAATGTATCCCGCTTATTAGGGTTAAATGAAGGTGCGTTTGCCATTGCAAGCACTTCGCCGGTAGTCACATCAACTAAAACAGCCGTACTCGATTCCGCATCATTTTCTTTTACCGCTTTCTTAATTTCGCTATACACCATGGACTGTAGCTCTTCATCAATGCTCAGTACAACATCTTGTGGATCGTATTGTTTTTCATCGCGTACATTTTCGATGACATTACCTCGTGCATCTTTACGGATGACTTGCTTACCACTTTTACCAATCAATAATGAATCAAAGCTACGTTCAAGCCCCTCCGCACCGTGTTTGTCATCAATATCGGTAAAGCCAATCAGTTGTGATGCCTCTTCTACGAGCGGATACATCCTACGAGATTCCGCTCGAATGACAATCGCTTCCAATTTCAACTCTTTAGCGTAATTGGCAATACTTTCTTCTTCTCTTCGTGCAAGGTAAACAAAACGCTGACGAGCTGATTTGTATAATTTATCCATCAACTCGCTATAAGATTGCCCAGTGCTTTTGGCTAAGGCTTTCCATTTTTCACGCTCAATATTAGCTTGTTCTGTTTCCATCGCAATAAAAGCAGAATTTGGATTATTACGTACTTTTTCAATCAATAAGTTATAATCTAATCCTGTAGTTTGAGCTAAAAGCGTCCAATAACTCCCATCTTTCACGTTTAAGATTGCACGCGGATCAAACTCGACTTTTTCTTTAGACTTATTCTTTTTATCGATAAAGTTACTCACACCTTTTTCAATTTTACTCTTTGAACTCTCGGTTTCCATTGCTAATGCTTTCCAAGCTTCAGGTGAGCGTTTTAATTTACTATCAAAATACTCTCTCGGATCAATCGTAATGGAGTACATTGGTACGCTTAATGAAAGAAAGCGTCCATTACGGTCCAGTATTCTTCCTCGCGTAAAAGGCAATTCTGTAGAACGAAGCGAACGGTTATTCGCTTCTTTTATCAAGCGATCAGAGTCAATCAATTGAATATAAGCCGCTTGCCAAATCAAACCAGCAACAGCGAGACAAATAAATAGTCCCACAAAAATAAAACGCCATGGAAGAAAACTCGGTTTTGTCGATAATTCCGAGGATTTCATTTTTTCTTGTTGGTTTTTATCTTCTTTTTTGGCAAGTGGTGTTCGCTTTTTTCTTTTTAATTTGACTGCCTTTGTCATAATATTGTTTAACTCTACTTACTTTGAATCAAAATAATTTCTTGATCTTTATGAATTGGGCGTAACCCAAAATTAATTGCTTTCTCATCCACTTTGTCTCTATGCCCTAGAGTGTATTCTTCTAGCTGTAAGTGGATATATTGATTCTCTAACCTACGATTCTGTTTAACTAACGAACCTTGTTCCGCTGTTAATAAACGTGTTTGATGAGTAATCCAGATAGTGGCAATTGCTGTTGCAATGACCAAAAATAACAACAATAATGCCAACTTATTACTGCTGGTTAAATCATCTAAAATAATCTGCCGTAATGGGTAACGCTCACTACTTGCCATATATATCCCTATTTTTATCCTCTTTTCTCCGCCACTCTCAACACGGCACTGCGTGAGCGAGGGTTTGCTTCAATTTCCGCCTCACTCGGCATTATTGCTTTGCCAATCGTTTTTAACGGAATATCTTTATTTAAGTCCGCTTCTAAAATAGGTAACCCACGTGGGACTTCTTTACCTTTGCTGTTTTTCTTCATAAATTGTTTGACCATACGATCTTCTAACGAATGGAAACTAATAATCGATAAACGACCTTCCGGTGCAAGCACACTTAATGCGGAATTAAGTGCTTTTTCCAACTCATCTAATTCGCTATTGATAAAAATACGGATCGCTTGGAATGAACGTGTTGCAGGGTGTTTATGCTTATCTTTAAAAGGCACTGCATCACTAATAATTTGCGCTAATTGCAAAGTACGGGTAATTTTTTGACCGCTTGTTTTATTAAAATTCACAATTGCTGTCGCAATGCGTTTGGCAAAACGTTCTTCGCCAAATTCTTTTAATACCCAAGTTAAATCTTCAACAGACACTTGCTCTAACCACTCTGCGGCAGAAAGCCCTTTACTGGTATCCATGCGCATATCGAGAGGTCCATCACGCATAAAGCTAAAGCCCCTCTCGGCATCATCAAGTTGTGGAGAAGATACCCCAAGATCTAACAAAATACCGTCAATTTTGCCGATTAAATCGAGATCTTCACACACTTGTGGAATAGCTGAAAAAGCCGTATGAACAATTTGAAAACGAGGATCTGTAATCGTGTGAGCCTCTGCAATCGCACGGGGATCACGGTCGGTAGCAATTAAGCGACCTTGCTCGCTTAATTTAGAAAGGATAAGTCGAGAATGCCCACCACGCCCAAAAGTACCGTCAATATAAATGCCATTGGGTTTAATGGCTAAACCTTCAACAGCTTCATGGAGTAGTACGGTAATATGTTTATGGAGTGTGTCGCTCATTCTGCTTTCCTAAATAGAAGTATTATTTTAGAGAGTATTGGCTTAGAGAAAAGTTCCCTAAAGGGTACAAATTTTATCGGTTCGTCCTAGAGGGAGCAAGCTGTTTTCTAAATTTGTTTAGGATTATTCATAGAAACTTGCTACTATGGCAATTAACGAGGTGATCAAGCGGTAAAATTTGCCGAATATTTTACAAATAAATAATAAGAGAGAAGAAAAATGATCATTGATCCAAATTACCAAGCTGAATTAGAAAAATATGAAAACCCAGTCCCAAGCCGAGAATTTATTTTAAAAACCATTCGAGAATATGATGCGCCAATGAGCCGAGAAGAGCTTCTTGAGGCATTTCACATCTATGATGAAGAACGCACTGAGGGCGTTCGCCGCCGTTTGCGAGCAATGGAAAACGATGGGCAGTTAGTGTTTACCAAAGGTAAACGTTATGCGCTACCTGAAAAAATGGATTTAATCAAAGGAACCGTTATTGGCCATCGAGATGGCTATGGCTTTTTACAAGTTGAAGGCGATGATGACTGGTTTATCCCAAACACACAAATGAGCCGAGTAATGCACGGTGATTTTGTTTTAGCGCAACCTAACGGAACCGATCGTTTTAAACGTAAAGAAGTGCGAATTGTACGTGTATTAGAAGCGCGTAAGAAACAGATTGTAGGACGCTTTTTCCTCGAAAGTGGCATTGGTTTTGTCGTGCCGGATGATAGTCGAATTAGTCAAGATATTCTCATTCCTGATGAACATCGTCTTGGTGCACGTATGGGACAAGTGGTTGTGGTTGAGCTTCAAGAACGTAAAGCGAGTTTTAGCCGCCCTGTAGGTTTTATAACCGAAATTCTTGGCGATAATCTTGCCCCGGGTATGGAAATTGAAATTGCGCTACGTAATCATGACATTCCCCACACGTGGAGCGAAGGAGTAGAAAAGCAAATTCGCCAATTAAGCGAAGAAGTGCCGGAAGAAGCTAAACAAGGGCGTGTTGATTTACGTGATTTACCCCTAGTTACCATTGATGGCGAAAGCGCTCGAGATTTTGATGATGCGGTTTTTGCCCAAAAAGAAGGCGATGGCTGGCGTTTATGGGTAGCGATTGCCGATGTCAGCTATTATGTTCGCCCGAAAACCGCTCTTGATTTAGAAGCAGCTAATCGGGGTAACTCCGTTTATTTCCCAACTCGGGTTATTCCAATGTTGCCGGAAATTCTTTCCAATGGGTTATGTTCGCTTAATCCACAAGTGGATCGCCTCTGTTTAGTTGCCGAAATGACGATTTCAGCGCAAGGCGAACTTACTGGTTATCAATTTTATGAAGCAGTAATGAATTCTCACGCTCGCCTGACCTATACGAAAGTATGGAAAATGCTGCAAGGCGATGAGGAACTACGTGAGCGCTATCAAACATTAGTCCCACATCTTGAAGAACTTTATGCGATGTTCCAAATTTTAGCTAAGGCTCGTCAAGAACGTGGTGCGATTGAATTTGAAACGGTCGAGAACCAATTTGTCTTCAATCCGCAAGGACGCATTGAACGCATTGAACCACTTGTTCGTAATGACGCCCATAAAATCATCGAAGAGTGTATGATTTTAGCCAACATTGCCGCTGCTCGCTTTGTTGAAAATGCCAATGAACCTGCGTTATATCGTATTCACGACAAACCAAGCGAAGAAAAATTAGTCAGCTTTAAATCGTTTATCAATGAATGTGGTTTGATTTGGAATGTTGGGCTTGACCCACAACCTAAAGATTATGCTACATTGATTGAACAGCTTGCCGATCGTCCTGATCGTGAGCTCATTCAAACGATGTTATTACGCTCATTAAAACAGGCAGTTTATGCACCGGATAACATTGGACATTTTGGTTTAGCTTTACAAGAATATGCGCACTTTACTTCACCTATTCGCCGTTATCCGGATTTATTGTTACACCGAGCAATTAAATATCTTATTGAAAAAGAAAAAGGCAACAAGCGCCATTATACCGAGGGTGGTGGCTACCATTATAGCCTTGATGATATGGATCAATTTGGCGATGCTTGCTCTGCCACAGAGCGCCGTGCTGATGAAGCAACCCGTGAAGTTGCTGACTGGCTGAAATGTGAATTTATGCAAGACCATCTTGGTGAAGAATTCGAGGGCGTCATTTCTAGCGTAACCGGCTTTGGGCTATTTGTGAAACTCAACGAACTGCTTATTGATGGTTTAGTGCATATTTCTACCCTCGAAAACGACTACTATCACTATGATGCCGCTCGCCAGCGCTTAGTGGGAGGCTCCGGCGTGATTTATCGTTTAGGCGATCCGGTTAAAGTGAAAGTCATTAACGTCAATTTAGATGATAAGAAAATTGATTTTGCCTTATTGGGTAATTTTCGCAAAGGGATTGCCATCGGCAAGACCGCAAAACAAAAAGCGAAAAAAATGAATGTGGCAGAAAAACCGGTGTTCAAAGAGGTAAAAACTGTAAAAAAAGAGAAGCCGAAAAAGAAACAAGCGGTTAAATTAAAGAAAAAATCTGCAAAACGGAAGGGGAGATAATTCGTATCATAGAGCAGTTGCAGAAGAAATGTGCGGGGACACTAGCGTAGTGTCCCTACTATGCCCCATTATTGCGAAACAAGTAACACAAGCTCTTGCTTTTCTTCATCACTTAGCCCTTGTGTCCGTTCTTTGGCAATTAGAACCTCTACACGTTTTTCAACCAATTTGGTATATAAAAAACTGAGAGTTTCAATAAATTCTTTCTCAAGATTTTCATCACTCACTAAGTGATCCCAGCCCGCCAATCGCTCTAAAATCGTGTAATTAGGTGTATCTCGCCAATGTTCTAACAACGCGCCCATACTCACGCCAACCTGTTCACGGCAAACTTGAACAAGCTCAACAAAGAGGTCAAAACCGGCTTCATCTAATTCTTTCAGTGGCGTTAAATCCGGCACATGTTTAACCAAATCCGGATTTTGCAAGAGTAATGCAATCAACAAGCGCATCGGCGTACGTTTAATGCCCTGTGCTTTTGGCGCTTCTTGCTTAACTTGCAAACGATTTGGCAACAAGGCTTCTAATTGGCTTGGATCCAAAATCCCCAACTTTTGCCCTAAAATGTTTCGTAAATAAACACGTAACATTTCCCCCGGGATACGGTTAATGAGAGGAATTGCCAAAGAGGCTAGTTTGGATTTTCCCTCTTTACTGGAGAGATCCACTTGAACAAGCAGAGAATCAAATAAAAAATCACTTAACGATTTCGCATTTTCTTGCAAATAGTGCTCAAAACCTGATTTCCCCTGAGAGCGAACAAAAGTATCCGGATCTTCCCCATCGGGTAAGAAGATAAATTTTAATTGCCGCCCATCATATAAATAAGGCAACGCATTTTCAAAAGCACGCCAAGCCGCATCACGCCCTGCTCGGTCACCATCATAACAACAGATAATCTGCTCTGTTACCCTAAACATTTGTTGAATCTGCTCACCTGTTGTGGCGGTTCCTAATGAGGCAACTGCATTTTCTACCCCAAATTGAGCAAGCGCAACAACATCCATATAACCTTCAACAACAAAGAGATATTGCGGATTTTCATCAACTTGAAGTGCCTGATACAAGCCATAAAGTTCATTACCTTTATGATAAGTCGCAGATTCAGGTGAGTTAAGATATTTAGGGCGTTCATCTCCCATGACTCGCCCACCGAAAGCAATCACTCGCCCACGTTTATCCCGAATCGGGAACATAATGCGATTGCGAAATTTATCGTAAATCCGACCGCTTTCACTTTCAGAGAGCATACCGGTATCTCGCAATTTCTGGACTTCTTCCGGATTTTTCCCAAATTTTCTTAATACGGCATCGTAAGCGTTTGGCGCAAAACCAATCTCAAAACGGGCGATAATTTCCGGCGAAAGCCCTCGTTGCTGCAAATAGCTTTGGCTAGGAATATCTTGTTGCAGATTTTGTTGATAGAACTGTGTGATCTCTGAAAGCAAACCGTATAAATCACGTTTTGCTTTATAGCCCACTTGTGGAGAACGAGAGTCAGATTGCCTCAAGTTTTCACGAGGCACCTCTAATCCATGCAAAGCCGCTAACTCTTCTATCGCTTCTGGAAATTCAAGTTTGTCATATTCCATCAAAAAACTAATAACATTCCCATGCGCTCCACAACCAAAACAGTGGTAGAACTGCTTAGAAGGGCTTACCGAAAAAGAAGGTGTTTTTTCATGATGGAAAGGACAACAAGCGTGATATTCTCTCCCCGCTTTTTTGAGTTTAACCCGATGATTGATAAGCTCAACGATGTCGGTTCTCGCAATAAGATCATCAATAAATGAACGTGGAATAGTACCTTTCATTGTTCCTCCATTGCAAAATTTGAGAAAAATCTCACCGCTTATAAATAGATTAAAAGGGTAAAAACACTAAAACCGTGATTCCTAGAGGTTTCACGGTTTCAGTAAATTGGCTAAATAGCGAGAGCTAATTAGTATAAACGAGTGTTACGTGCGTTTTCACGAGCATTACGTTTAGCGTGACGTTTAGCTAAAGATGCTTTTTCACGTTTACGAATTGTTGTTGGTTTTTCATAGAATTCACGAGCGCGAACTTCTGCTAAGATACCCGCTTTCTCGCAAGAGCGTTTGAAACGACGTAATGCAACGTCAAATGATTCATTTTCACGAACTTTAATTACTGGCATATGCCATCACCTCAGAAAAATATGATTAAATTAAACCGCACACTAAGTTGGCGGCATAGAACTAAAAAAGGTGGTTAATTCTACCTTAGCCAAAGCTGAAAGTAAAGAGGAGAATTTATCCAGAAAAGAGCTTTATCTAAAATTTTATGGCTTTATCTTTTTATAAGAACCATCAATAATATTCTGCCACCGGATCAGGCTTTATGATTGAAACACCACTATACTTTTGCGGATTCTTGTTTCAAATTTCTCTACCATGAAAATTCTCATTTAGTAAGCGCCACTTCGTTGCCTAACTGCATTTATTGTTTTACATAAAATCGCAATATCATTCCAAAGAGACCAATTTTTCACATACCACGAATCAAAATAAACTCGAGTATCATAATCAACATCATTTCTTCCACTGACTTGCCATAAGCCAGTCATTCCTGGTTTTGCCATTAAATAATAGTCTACATCATCCTTATAATAAGCAAGTTCATCTTCAATAATAGGACGAGGCCCTACAAGACTCATCTGCCCAACTAATACATTAAATAACTGAGGTAACTCATCCAAACTTGTCCGACGAATAAAATGTCCAAGCGGAGTAATACGTGGATCATTTTTCAATTTAAAATCTTTTTCCCATTCAGCTTTAGCCTCAGGGTTATTTTCCAATAACTCATTTAAAATTTGCTCTGAATTTAGCACCATTGAACGAAATTTTAGACAAGCAAACGGCTTACCATTTTGTCCGATACGTTTATGCCCAAATAACGCATTGCCACCATCTTGCTTAATTAGAAAATAAAGTGTAATTAATAAAGGTAATAATAAAATAATTAAACTTAGTGAACCAATAATATCCATGATTCTTTTCATTATTCTAGAAGAACGTTTAGCCAAATTATTATTGACTCTAAGTAACATAACTTCATAGCTAAATAAAAAAGACATATCTGTGCTATAAAGCGGCAAACCTCGTAAAGTTGGAATAACAGAAACAGAACGGTAATATTTTTTAGAAAAATAACGCATCCACTGATCACGTAGTTCTATTTCATCTTCTTCAAGTGCAATAATAAACTGATCAGATTCCTTAGTTACTAGCTGCCAAATACCTTGACGAGTTTCGTTAATTATAGGTATACCCAACATTTTCAATTCATCAACCTGATTAAGGGCAATAAAATATTTTACATTAAATCCAAGGTAAGGCTCACTCATC
Organism: Actinobacillus porcitonsillarum; assembly: GCF_003101015.1. Lineage (NCBI taxonomy): Bacteria > Pseudomonadati > Pseudomonadota > Gammaproteobacteria > Pasteurellales > Pasteurellaceae > Actinobacillus > Actinobacillus porcitonsillarum. Next base: position 261,205 of record NZ_CP029206.1, read on the forward strand.
AGTGCTCGATAAGCATCAATCGCATTCTTTCCACCACCAATAATAATTGTATCTTTTAAATATAATTTTGTCTTAATAAGAAGATTTTTAATTAAAATACGGATAGTAGGAACCAGAACTAAGGTAATACCCCAACTTAACACCCATAAATAACGAGAAAAATAGAGTTTTGAAAAAGCAATCGTAGCCAATTCAATTACTGCAATAATTATTATAGTGCGGAGAATTTCTTTTAATTCAAACCAGAATGGTTTTCGATAAGTATAGTGCCTAAGCCGAATCCAAAACCAAATCACACAAAAAGAAGCCAATCCCAAATGAATTAGAATGGCCTCTTGAAATTGTTCGGTAGGAAAATAACGGTTCAAATCATTCTTCCATAATTGCAAAATCCCTAATGAAAGAACAAAAGAAAAAGAAAGAGAAAAAAAATCCGTTATTCCTAAAATGTATTTACAAAACACTTGTTTTTTCATTGCCAATAACCTTTATGCATACTCATCTTTTTACATAAGAAATAAGGTAGTTTATGCCAATTTATCCCAAATTTAAAACCTAAAAATTTGAATAATGTTGAGAATATTGCCTTAGGTATAATAAGCGGCTGTTTTTTCCATAAAAATTTAAGCTCTGATAACACAAAACGTTTTCCTTCTCCACCCACTTTCCCAAATTTATCCTGAATCCAAGTCTCTTTTTGTTGAAAAACGCCTATATCAAAATAGCGTTTAAATTCCTCTATGAGAGAATAATTATGTGAGTGATAAACTGTCGCTTCAGCAGAATATGCCACTTTATAACCTGCTAAAATCATTCTTGCTGCTAGATGCATATCTTCTGCTAGAATAGTATTCTCAGGAAAACCTCCCAATTCATCAAATACTGATTTACGATAAGCAGAAAAAGAATTAGACATAAATGCAGTTTTAATTCCTAAACTAGAAATATCTGCTTGTGATTTAATTTGGCTTTCAGCAGGATAATTAAATAAACGAGCATGGGTAGCTAGTAAATTGGCATCTAAATGTGGAAGTTGTCTTCCACAAACAGCTACAACTTGCTTATCGTGAAAAGGTTTAAGTAACTCTGCTAATGCAGAAGGAGACGCTAAAATTGCATCTTGAGTAAGGAATATAACAATTTCTGTTTCCTTTTCACAATATTTTATAGCTTGATTGCGTGTCCCCCCATGATTAAAATCGCATTTTGCAATTGTATGCACAAAAAAGCCCGCTTGTTCCGCCAAAATTGCTGTTTGATCTGTTGAAGATGAATCAATAATAATCACTTGTTCTGCTTTTAGTGATTGATGTTGATAAGCTTCAATCCATTTCTGCCAAAGAGAGCCAGCATTATAGGTTGGTACAATTAAAGTTATTTTCATTGTTTGCTTGTTTTAGGTGTTGTTTATCACTTTAATAAAAGTGGATACTTTTATTACGGGTAACAAAAAAACTATTCAGAAATTTTACCTTTTATATTCATTATGCCATCAGAAATTGCTTTTATAAAATATCTAACATACTCTTTTTTCTTTTTAGAGAAAAGAAGAATGATAAGTTGATGTAGAAAAGAAAAAAATATTTCTCTAAAAGCCAGTAATTTAGGAAAATGTTTATATCTCAATAATAGAAAGTTATTTCTTACTCTATAATAACGTCTTAAGGGAGAGTGAACAGGGATTTTAATCCATTTTAAATCAATAAAATTATCGCCTATTGTATGCTCCATAATTGCATTTGTAACTATGAGAGTGGAGTACCCTTTATGACCAGCTCGCAAAAACCATTCAGTATCAACATGATCAATAAAAAGTGAAGAATCCATTTTTCCAACAATGTCAAACATCTCACTTTTAACCATACTTCCTGAAGATATTGCGATATTAGTTGTAAAGTTAGGCATCTCTGGAGATGGGATAATCTTTTTCCGAATCCCCCACTGATCACATTTAATAATTTGATAAAAAAAGTTACCGTTAGGATTATGATAAATTGGTGCAGAAATATATGTATGATTATCTAAGATTGGTTGATAGAGCTTTTTGATTAGATCTTTGTTAATAACAGAATCTTGATCAAAAAAGATTATAGCCTTAGCTCCTTGAGATAAGGCTAGATCAATACCAATATTTTGGGCTTCTGCGATACCTACATTTTTACCTAATTTTCTATATAAATACCCATTTCTATCAAAATGTAGAGATTTATTCTCTGAGTTATCAATAATAATAGGATATACATTCTGTTGAATTAATGATTCAACTAACAAAAATATATTTTCTGTTGGTTCATAACATACAATTACTGAGAAAATATGTTTATTCATCTAAGTTTTTACTAATAGCTTCCGTTGGGTAATTATTAACATCATAGGAAAGGAATGACAAAAGCAAATGAATACCAACTAAGATAAATAAGGCCGAAATCATTATTGTACCTGTTGGTGTTTCAATATTACTAATAGCATTTGTAATCCAGTTATATAAACCAAATATAACGCCAAATGATGTCATTAATGTACCAAAGATTAATTCTACAGAGGCAACATTGAAATCTTGTAAAAAGTATTTATAAAAAATTCTTTTAGAAAAATTTGATAAATTACCTTTTAGAAAAGGAAAGAAAATTTTACTAATTTTCAGATTAGAAACCTCATCACCATATACAGCAACCATTGGAATATCCACTACTTTAGCTGAAATAAGATTTAATCTAAATAATATATCACTTTCAAAAAAATAGCGCTTTTGAATTTTTTCTAAAGGTAGCATTTTTAATGCTTTCACACTAATTGCTGTATAGCCATTAGTCGGATCAAAAATTTTCCAATAACCAGATGATGCCTTGGTTAAAAAAGACAAGGCAATATTGCCAAAAAATCTTACTTTTGGCATATCTGTTACATCAGAAAGATTAAAAAATCGATTTCCTTTTGTATAATCAGCTTCGCCATTAGCAATAGGTAAAATAAACTTATCGGCTAAATGAGGATCCATTTGGTTATCCCCATCAATTTTAACAACGATGTCCATATTATCCAATATAGCCTGCTTATAGCCAGAAATAACTGCTCCACCAACACCTTGATTTTCTTGGTGAAAAATTACTTTTATTCTTGGGTCAACAAGATGTTCTTGTACAAACTGCCCACTACCTTGATCACATTTGTCATCAACAACATAAATCACATCGAAATAATCTGGCATCCTTGCAAGTACTTTTTCAATCTGAGCTAACACACGGAAAGTTGGGATAACTGCCGCAATTTTTTTATTTTGTAACATAAATATCCTTAGTTTATTTATAAACCCACTTATTAGATAATATAAAAGTTACCATGGCAACGATAGGTAACGTAATAATTTTAGCTATAACAATATCAATATCAAATTGTATTTGAATTTTTATTAAGCCTAGTGTTAATAAATAGTTTGCTAATACTACAGTTAAATATTTAACGATATTAGAGTGAGTAATGGATTTATTAAAAGTCAAGTATGTATGACAAAGGTAATTAAATATCAATCCTGCAGTAAAGGCGACAGATACAGACAAGCTCTCACTAACTAATAATAATTTGTTTAAAATATAAAGAGTTCCAACATCAATTAATGCAGAACTACAGCCAACAAATAGAAATATAATTATTTTTTTCATATTTTAACTAAGTAAATATCTATAATTGATGGCTGAGATAGTAAATATACTTGAAGATATTAAAGATAGTAATACTATTATCTTGGCAAGAGATAGTTTTGATCCTCCTAAATGTAGCATATATCCAAATATTATAGCTATAGGTATAAAATATCTACCTTGAACTCCATGAATTACTTTCTCAGTAATTGGTGTCCATGTTAATAATAAAAGAAAGTATGTGAATAATACCAGGGAAAGTAACGTAAACACCTTTAAAAAAACATGTATATTCAATGAAAAGCTATTTAAGGACAATACCATAATGCAAGCCCCATAACAAAGTAATAATGTATATTTTTCTGACGAAAGAGGAGTATCTAACCACCCTAATACACCTATAAATTGTTTTAAGTGAGAACCTATTAATTCAACAGAACTAAATGTATTAACAAAAATTTGGATAAATTCATTTGTATGGGCTAAATAGTACTTGATTTTATCAGTAGTGCCTAATCCATCTTGAGAGAAATGTTCTCCAGAGAGGAAATTAGTATATGAGAATAGAATCCACCCTAGTATGAAAAATATTGTTATAAAAAAGAATCTATACCCACATCTTAATTTACGATGATGACACACCATTAAAATAATTATTAGTATTGGAATTATATTAATTTTCATCGTGCAAATTATAAAGTATGTTATACAAATTAATATAAAATGGGATATTGAAAATTTACTGTCTTGATTTATACCTCTTGAGATGAGCGATCCCAAAACTAAAGATAGAGCAAATATAATTCCATCAGGCGTTGTAGATGACATTTGAAAAATAGTCATTGGTAAAGTTAATATGAAATATACTGCCGGTGTTATTGGATATATTTTATTTGCTACAAAAATTAGAATTAAACAAGAAAAAATCCCTATCAACTTAGATATTCTATATGAATCATAAATTGAGAAATCTAACATATTTCCAATATATATGCCTACCGCTTGTGGAATATATGGAATAGGAAAATAAACAGCTGTGTTAACTAATGAAACATTTTGTGATTCAGAGGACCAATCTAACCTCCGAGCATCAGTTTCTAGTTCAAATGTATTTTTCTTTTCATACTTAAAAGGAAACGAATTGTACAATGATTCAAATTGAAGTAAATTATTATCTACCCTTCCAGTCCCCTTTTTATCTAAAAAAAACTGCCCATTTGCAATAGTATATGCTCGCTCAAAATGTTTAAACTCATCAGGCGATTGAAAAGGCGGTGTCAATATAGACACCATTAAGACTACAAGTGTAAAACCAAATAAAAATAATCGGTTAAAACTATTATTCTCTAAATTAAGTTTCTTAAGCATAATAATTACATTTTAAAAAATTGAATTAATTCATCTTTTTGATCTTTAAAAGTAGAAATTTGAGATTTCTCTAACAGAATTTCTTCCTTTGGATCCCTATTCTGATAAAGTTTAATTACTTTTTCAATCGCTTCTGCTAATTGTTTATAATTACTATCGAATGGAATTATATTACCATTCACTCCTTCAATCACATCTTCCACAGGTCCCCCAGCATCTGTCGTGATTACCCAAACATTACGCATAATAGCTTCTCTAACTGTTAATCCAAAGCTTTCTTTCCATTGCGTTGGGAAGAGCAATACATCAATTGAATTGAAAAAGTCATCAATATTATCTTGTGTATAAGCGGGTAAAATTTCATAACGAGGAATACCGTCAAAATCACTTTCTGGATAAGATTTTTGCCCTAGGTTGAGTAGATTATCCACAACAACTAGTTCTGCATTTTCAAATTTATATTTTTTGAATGCTTCTAGGATTAGGTGTATCCCTTTAATATTTGTTCTACCGCCAACATATCCAAATCGAATAATATTATCTTTAAATTTAGGCAATACCTTATTAGGTTGTTTTATCCCATTTTTGTTACATAAAACTGTTCTATTTAAATTTACTTGATATAAATCAGTAAAATATTGGCTTGGAGCTAGTAATAAGTCTGCTTTATTTAAACTACTCAATAATGTATTACTACGATATAAGTATTCAGATGTACTATTAATACATTTAATACACTGATTTTTGTCAATTTTATATTGATTACAGAATTTTCCATCAGCTTTAATCATAAATTGACGAGGGCATATCCACCAAGCATCATGTAATGTTACTGCTGTTTTAATATTTCGTTGAGTACATGCATCAAGTACGCCAACCCCTAGACCTTGAATACAATGAATATGAGCTAAATCTGGATCTACTAAATCAAGAATATCAGATACAATATTGTATATCTTTTTATTTTCATAGTTATCCATTTCTTCGTTCGGTACACAAATACCAAAGATAGTTGTGTTATTGAGTTCATACCGCATTACTGAATATGGTGTCATAAAACTACTTTGAGGCATTGTAGTAACAGCATATACCTCATAGTCTTGCTCATTAGCGATTAAATCATTAAGTTGTTCAGCAACAATAGTTGCCCCACCAAATGAACGGGGGCGATAAAATACATTAAATGAAATAAGTCTAGGTTTGGTGCCTTTCTTTATTTTTGGTAAAAAATTATTTAATTGTTGTGCAACATATTTAGGTGAGTAACGCTCTAAGACAAAATTATAAGCTGAATTTGCTAAACTATCTCGATAATATTTATCGTTGATGAGCTGATTAAATAATGTATACCATTCATCTTTATTATGTGCAATTAAACCATTTTTACCAGAGTTAATTACCGAGGTAAATGCACTTAATGGTGAAGATATTGAAGCAACTTTTACAATAGAAGCTTCTAAATATTTAATGTTACTCTTAGATTCATTAAAAATATAATTCTCTAATGGTGCAATACTAATATCACATTCAGATAGATAACGTAGGTATTCAGGATATTTACAAAACTCAATTCGCTCAATCTGCGCTTCTAAACCATCAAAATAGTTAGGTAAATCCAATATACCTATAATGCGGAAGATAACATTTTTATTTTCTTTTAAAATTTTAGCTATCGCAGGTGCTGCTTCTTCAAAATCAATATTGTGAGTAGACGTGCCAGAACCATAAACTATTCTAACTTTGTTATCGTTAGGTTTAGATGGTTTAGATAAAACTTCTTTTGCGGTATCTAATGTTTGTTGGTCTAAAGCATTTTCTACAATATAAGCATTCTTCAAACCCGCATTACGCATTTCTTGGGCCAGTCCTGGTGTTGAAGCAATTCCTTCACCACAAGCTAACATTGCTTGACGATATAGTCGAGCCCCCTCTAATAATGAGTCAATTGTTGCTTTGTCTAATGAATTTATAGTTCTACTTTGTTTTAATACTTTCTCATCGAAAATGAGATCATCAACTTCCCAAAAGGTTCTAATTCCTAATCTTCTACATTCTCCAATTAATGATAATACAGAATCATATGCTGGAACTCGATAGAAAATAGCTAGGCTACTTAGAGAAAGTAAGTGTTTGGCTTTGATATAATCTGTCCAAGAAACAACCTCACAGTGAATACCTAACGATTTAAAAAGTTCCTGCTTTTGTGTTACTCTATATTTTGTACATTGAGGAATGCTCATTTCAGCAATAATAACAACCTTAGTATTAAAAATATCATTAGGTTCTTTTTGAATATGAAATAAGAAATCAATATCTTCCTGCTTTGTATTTTGAGAAGAATAAAAAGCATTTTCGGATTGCTGGTGTGTTTTAAATGTTTGAACAGCATAACGTAGATTTTTTAATCCACCTTGGCGTAATTTTGAATAGAGTAGTTTAGAAAAATTAACTACTCCTCCTTTTTTCTTTATGGCAATAGGAAGTAATAGTAATAATTCTTTAGATTTTCTTGCAACTCTACCTATTTTTCTAGCAAATTCAGTTGTTTTCCATGAACGGCTGTTTTCCATTAAAAAAATAATTTTTTCTAATTCTTGAATTTTACTTTCAGAATAAGAGTTAATTTCTTTTAATTGAGATATTTCCTTGTTTAGATTATCTTGAATTTCTTTAGATTCTTTTGATAACTTAAAAAGTTCATAATTTAAAGATTTATTTTTTTCTATTAATGTTTCTTTTTCGATTTTATTCGTCATTTAAAATATTACCTTTTTAGATATTATTTAGATAATTTTCTGAAACTTCTTGGATATTACCTTTAGCTTTAATTTCGCCTTTATCGATCCAAATTGCATTTTGACAGAGTTCTTTTACTTGCTCTATTGAATGTGAGACAAATAAAAGAGTCGTTCCATCACTTAGTAATTCCTCCATTCTAGCTTTACATTTCATTTGGAAACCAATATCTCCTACAGCAAGAACTTCGTCAACAATGAGAATATCTGGTTTAGTTACAGTAGCTATTGAAAATCCTAAGCGAGCCGCCATTCCAGAGGAAAAATTCTTAATCGGAACATCTAGAAAATCTTGTAATTCAGCAAAAGAGACTATTTCTTCAAAGTGATCATTTAAAAATTTTCTACTATATCCAAGTAAGGCTCCATTTAAATAAATATTTTCTCTTGCAGTTAACTCAGGATCAAATCCTGCTCCAAGTTCAATTAATGGAGATATACTGCCATTTACAGTAACTGTTCCTTTATATGGTTTTAAAATACCACTGATTAATTTTAATAGTGTAGATTTACCAGAACCATTATTACCAATTAGTCCCCATGATTCTCCTTTCTTAACTTGAAAATCAATATTTTTAAGAGCAAAGAACTCTTGGAACATGAGTTCGTCTTTGAGTAATTTAATTACATATTCTTTAAGCCCTGTAATATTTTCAGAAGCTTTATTAAAACGAACAGTTACATTTTTCACATCAATAATATAATCACTCATATATACTCTTATATAAATAAAATAAATTGGTCCTGTTTCTTCTTAAATATTAAAGTTCCAATTAAAAATACAACTATAGCCCAAATGCTACCTTGCAAGAGTAAGTCTACAGGTAATGTATTTCCATTTAAGATGACTTCTCTAAATTGTTGAACATAGCTATACATAGGATTAAAATTCTCATAAGCCCAGCGATATTCATTAGGAATAATAGATACTGGATATATAATAGGTGTTAAATACATCCAGATAGAAATGAAAACTCCCCAAAGATACTGGATATCTCTAAAAAAAACAGCCATTGAGGCTAACAATAAACTTAGCCCTAAACAGAAAACGTAAACTTGTAAAATCACTATAGGGAACAGTAATATATTCCATGTTACATTTACTTGTGTAAAAATCATTACTAAAACTAAAGCAATCATTGAGAATAATAAGTTGACTAAAGAGCTAGTAACTTTTGATAAAGTAAAAATATACTGAGGAACATAAGTTTTCTTTAATAAAGAAGCATTACCAGTAATTGAATTTACTGCCATTGATGTTGCTTCAGCAAAAAAACCAAAAATAACTTGCCCAGTCAATAAATATACTGCGAAATTTGGAATATCAAATTTAAATAAATTTGAGAAAACTACAACTAATACAGCCATCATTAGGAGAGGATTTAATATGCTCCACACATATCCCAAATAACTTCTGCGATATTTTAATTTAATATCTTTTAATACTAATTGATGAATTAATTCTTTATAAGAAAATAATTCAGAAATACCGTTTTTCTTATTCATAACAAGGTAATTACTCAAATATAACTGCTTCGGATAATACTTTACCGGCTAAGTCTTTTGCCGACAAACTCGGTTTGCCATCTAACGGCCATTCAATCCCTACTGTTTCATCATCCCAAATTAAAGAATGTTCTGCCTTCGGGTTATAGTAATCAGTACATTTATAGGTAAATTCTGCTGTTTCAGTTAAAACATAGAAACCGTGAGCAAAACCTTCAGGGACCCATAATTGACGCTTATTTTCAGCAGATAGAATTTCGCCTACCCATTGCCCAAAGGTTGGCGAGTTTTTACGTAAATCTACGGCAACATCAAAAACTGCGCCTTGTACAACACGAACTAACTTGCCCTGTGTGTTTTCAGTTTGGTAATGCAACCCACGTAAAACGCCTTTTACTGATTTAGAATGGTTTTCTTGTACAAAAGTACGATCTGCCACATTTTGCTTAAACCACTCATCACGGAAAGTTTCCATAAAAAAACCACGTTCATCACCAAAAACTTGTGGCTCTAATAATTTCACTTCAGGAATGTTTGTTTCAATAATTTTCATGATGCGTATGCCTTAATATTTTTGAGTGCTTTCTGCCAATCACTTGGTTCAATGTTAAACACTTGTTTAATTTTCGTCAAATCCAAACGTGAATTTGCTGGGCGTTTGGCCGGAGTTGGGTAATCACTGGTTGCAATACTGTTTACAAGCGGTAACTTTTCAAGAATATTTTGCAATTCTGCTTCAGCAAAAATCGCTTTAGCAAACTCATACCAGCTCACATAAGGCTTACCGGTAAAGTGGTAAACACCAAAAGCATTTTCTGTGCCAGCAAGAATTTGATTGGCAATTTCAATTAATGCTTTTGCAATATCGCCTGCGTAGGTTGGGCCACCAAATTGATCGCCTACAATACCTAAGCTATCACGATCTTTCGCTAAACGAAGCATCGTTTTGACAAAATTATGTCCGTGTTCGCCAAATACCCAAGCTGTACGTAAAATAATAGAACGAGAATTTGCTTGTTGAACGGCAATTTCGCCTTCTAATTTTGTACGCCCATAAACGCCTTGCGGATTGGTCTGGCCGTCTTCTTTATATTCCCCTGTGCCAGTACCTTCAAAAACATAATCGGTAGAAATATGTAAAATAACGGCACCAATTTCATTTGCAACCTCAGCAAGATATTGTGGGCCTTTTACATTGATTGCTTCTGATAGCTCAACTTCGCTTTCTGCACGGTCAACCGCCGTATGAGCAGCAGCGTTGATAATGACATCAGGCTTAAATGTTTTAACTAAATTAAACACTGCATCTCTATCAGTGATATCTAATTCATCACGATCTACAGCTAAAATCTCAGCTTTGCCTGTTAATTGTTCTGTTAAACAATGTCCAACTTGGCCTTTGGCGCCAGTAATTAAGAACTTCGCCATTATTTACCGCCTTTTACTAAACGTAATAAATACTGACCGTATTCATTTTTTGCCATTGGTTTAGCAAGAGTCTCAACTTGTTCAGATGTGAGCCAGCCATTACGCCAAGCAATTTCTTCTAAGCAAGCCACCTGTAAATTTTGAACATGTTCAATCGTTTTCACAAAAGAAGCTGCTTCGTGTAAGCTATCGTGAGTTCCTGTATCTAACCACGCAAAACCGCGACCCAATAATTGAACATTCAACGTTCCATCGTTTAAGTACATTTCATTTAAGGTGGTAATCTCTAACTCACCACGTGCGGAAGGTTTCACTTGTTTTGCGAACTCTACAACACGATTATCATAGAAATATAAACCTGTTACAGCATAATTAGATTTTGGTTGAGCTGGTTTTTCTTCGATTGAAATCGCCTTAAAGTTTTCATCAAATTCCACCACACCGAAACGTTCAGGATCTTTTACTTGATAACCAAACACTGATGCACCTTTACGGTTTGCATGTTTAGCAGCTTCTTTCAATGTTGCCGTAAAATGCTGACCATAGAAGATGTTATCACCAAGCACCAAACAGACACTATCATTTCCAATAAATTCTTCACCAATCAAGAACGCTTGGGCCAAACCATCTGGACTTGGTTGAATAGCATATTGGAGATTAATTCCAAAATCAGATCCATTTCCCAATAGGCGCTTGAATGCTTCATTATCTTCAGGGGTTGTAATGATTAATACATCACGAATTCCCGCTAACATCAATACTGATAACGGATAGTAAATCATTGGCTTATCATAAACAGGAAGCAATTGTTTTGATACTCCACGAGTAATTGGGTAAAGGCGAGTACCTGAACCACCAGCAAGAATAATACCTTTCATATTTTACCTACTTATTTGTACCTAAACGCTCAAAATTATAAGAACCATCTAACACACGGCTCCACCATTTTTTATTATTTAAGTACCATTCCACCGTTTTACGGATACCGGTTTCAAAAGTTTCCTGTGGCTTCCAACCTAATTCGTTACCAATTTTGGTTGCATCAATGGCATAACGCACATCATGTCCTGGGCGGTCAGTTACATAAGTGATTAAATCTTCGTATTTCGCAACACCTGCCGGTTTATTCGGTACTAATTCTTCCAATAAACCACAGATTGTACGTACAACTTCAATATTAGCCTTTTCATTATGTCCACCGATATTGTAAGTTTCTCCAATAACACCTTCTGTAACAACTTTATATAATGCTCGAGCGTGATCTTCTACAAATAACCAGTCACGAATTTGCATACCATTGCCGTACACTGGTAATTTTTTCCCTTCTAGAGCATTTAAAATCATTAATGGAATCAATTTTTCAGGGAAATGGAAGGGACCATAGTTATTTGAACAATTAGTTACAATGGTTGGTAACCCATAAGTACGCAACCAAGCACGAACTAAGTGGTCGCTTGATGCTTTTGAGGCTGAGTATGGGCTAGATGGTGCATAAGGTGTAGTTTCAGTAAAGAGATCGTCAGTTCCTTCCAAATCGCCATAAACCTCATCGGTTGAAATGTGATGGAAACGGAAAGCCGATTTTCTTTCTTCAGGTAAGTTATTCCAATAAGCACGAGCCACTTCTAATAGGGTATAAGTACCAACAATGTTGGTTTCAATAAATGCAGCTGGCCCATCAATAGAGCGATCTACGTGGCTTTCTGCAGCAAGGTGCATCACAGCGTCAGGTTGATGTTGTGCAAAAACACGTTCTAATGCTGTTTTATCGCAAATATCAACTTGTTCAAATGCATAACGTGGATTATTTTCAACCGCTTCAAGTGATTCTAAATTACCTGCGTAGGTTAATTTATCTACGTTAATAACAGAATCTTGAGTGTTGTTAATTATATGGCGAACGACTGCCGAGCCGATAAAACCCGCGCCACCTGTGACTAAAATTTTCATTATTCCACCTTAGGTATTAAGAAGTTAGTAATTTTTATAATAGTCTAACTCTAACTATTAATTTTTTAAAATATGTGTTAATTATTATATCTACTAAATAAAAATTTTCTATGTAAATTTACTTCATTTTACGCTTCGGAAATATCCTATCAATGTATAATAGACTGTTATATATTCTTATCTATTGCTGTTCAATTCATATTAGTAGATAATGTATAGAATTTTTTGTTTTATGAGATTAAACATGAGCGATATTCAAATCCCTTTAACCTTTACAGATGCAGCGGCAAATAAGGTTAAAAGCTTAATAGAAGGCGAAGACAACCCGAATCTTCGTTTACGCGTTTATATTACTGGTGGAGGCTGTAGCGGCTTCCAATACGGTTTTACCTTTGATGATCAAATCAATGAAGGCGATTTAACCATTGAAAATCAGAATGTTGGGCTTGTTGTTGATCCAATGAGTTTGCAGTATTTAATTGGTGGTACTGTAGATTATACGGAAGGCTTAGATGGCTCACGTTTTGTTGTTCACAATCCTAATGCAAGTTCAACTTGTGGCTGTGGCTCTTCATTTAGTATTTAATTGGAAAAAAATGACCGCTTGTAAATCTATTGAAATTACAAGCGGTCATCTTCTTTTGGAATTTAACCTAATCAACAATATCAGGGGTTACAGCATCAACAACATCAACAGCTGTGCCAACGACACCGCCAACAACAGAGGTAACTAAACAGCCGCTTAATGTTGCGCATAGTGCAAAAACACCTGCAGTTTTTAATACAAATTTCATTTCTTCTCCAATAGTAAAAATGCAGCCTTTCGACTGCATTTCTTATTTTACTTGATTTTGATTATTTTTCATCAGCAATAAAGCGATATGCTAAAGCGCCGATTACCGCACCTACAATTGGTGCAACCCAGAATAACCATAATTGTTCAATCGCCCAGCTACCTTGGAACAATGCTACGCCTGTTGAACGTGCAGGGTTTACAGAAGTATTTGTTACCGGAATACTGATTAAGTGAATGAGTGTTAAACCTAAACCGATCGCAATTGGTGCAAAACCTGCTGGTGCGCGTTTATCTGTAGCACCCATGATGATCATTAAGAAGAACGCTGTTAATACAACTTCAATTAATAATGCTGCAATTAAGCTATAACCGTGTGGAGAGTGTTCAGCATAACCATTGCTTGCAAAGCCTGCTGTCACATCAAAACCTGCTGCGCCAGATGCGATAGTATAAAGTACTGCCGCCGCCGCAATCGCACCTAATACTTGTGATGCAATATATGGTACTAAATCTTTCGCGTTAAAACGACCACCTACTAATAAACCGATAGAAACCGCAGGGTTAAAATGACCACCAGAGATATGACCTACAGCATAAGCCATTGTTAATACGGTTAAACCGAAGGCTAATGATACGCCCATATAACCGATACCTAAATCCGGAATGCCAGCTGCTAATACTGCACTACCACATCCGCCGAATACTAACCAGAATGTACCAAAAAATTCTGCAAAATATTTTTTCATGTTTTTTCCTTTTTAGAGGTTTGAACAACACACCATGTGTTGTTTGCTTTCCGAAATGCTATCAACAGCGATAGCGATTACTCTCAAAGAACGCTTAATTATGTTGGAAATTAAGCACTCTTCTCGAAAACGAGGCATTCTAAAAGATTACAATGCCGAATAAAATCATTTTTACTCAAACTTTACTTTACCTGATGCAACAGCAGAAATATTTTCTTTGCCGGCTTCAAGCGGTATATTATCGGAGTAACTGCTTGCCATTTTTGCCATTCTCATTGGTGCAGCTTCAAAGCGATTGTTGCCATTTGGTGTATTTAATTGCACATCAACCAACAAGTAACGCTTTGCACTTAACCCCTTTTGAATCACTGCTGCTTTATGTTGGAATTGCTGAATGACCTCTAAAGTCATCTCATCTTCAAGTGCTTTCATTTTTTCTGGCGATACGCTAAAACTAATATTTGCAACTGCAACATCTTTGCCTAAGTCATTTAGCACTTTTGCAATTGCATCAAAATTTTTGCTTTTTAAATTGATATAACCTTCCGCTATCCAACCATCAACTTTTTGTTTTTCATTGTAATTTACATAGTTGGTAATGCCTTCTGCTTGAACTTCAATATCTTGGTAAGCCTTTGCTTGCTCAATAACTTTATTTAAATTCGCAGAAACATCTTTCTTTAATGCTTCTAGTGATTTGCCATTTTTTCGGCTGTAAACCGTTGCTTGCATTAAATCTTTTTCAACGGTACGGCTAACTTCCGTAGAGAACTGAAAGGTTGTCGCCTCATTGGTTGATTGCGCTTCAATAGGACTTTCCGCAGAAACACTGAGAGTTGCTACTGCAAGCGGTAAAATTGCGAAGATTTTTTTCAATTTCATATGTTGTTCCTTTTGAGTTTTAAATTATCTCAATAAAAGCCTAGCGTTAGTCATAATAACCCCTTAAAAGTTCAGAACTTTAATCTCTATTACAATTGCTTTACAAATCTCTTGTTCATCAATTTTCCAGCGAACATTACAATCTGCTAAATTCATACCATAAATACGATCCGATTTTTTCCCTTGTTGGTAAGCCGGGCGAGGATCTTGTGCAATCACATCAGAGATAAAGGCTAACGGGTCTTGAATACCAAATTTAGCAAAATTTTTCTGCTTTTTAACCGCTTGCTCAACTTCCGGTAAAAAACTTACCGTTAATTTTGCTTGTGGCTTTTCTTGCGCAAAACCCGAAAAGGCTTCCGGTTCACTATCGGCATAGGCGATGTAAGGTTTTATATCTAAAACCGGAGTGCCATTCACTAAATCAACACTGCCGAGATAAAGCCGCACTTCGCCATCTTTACATTCTATTTTTTCTAATTTGACTTTCGATAAACCAATCGGGTTCGGGCGGTGGGTTGCTCGAGAAGCAAAAACGCCAATGCGTTCATTTCCACCCAACCTTGGCGGGCGAACCGTTGCATGCCAGCTTCGTTCAGGAATTTGATGAAATTGGAAAATAATCCATAAATGACTAAATTGTTCTAATCCTCTTACCGCATCAGGCGAATTATAAGGGGGCAATAAACGTAAAATACCCTTACCTTCTGCCACTAAATTGGGCTGGCGAGGCACAGAAAATTTTTCATCATAGGGGCTTTCGATCACACCAATAGGGGATAAAGTGATTGGACTACACATAACTCATCAGCACAGCTTCGTTTTTCTGTTAAAATAAATCATTCTATTATTTTAAATGAAATACACACAATGAACAAAGATTCGACTTTCTCTATTTGGTTTAGTACGGCTCGCCCTAAAACCTTACCCTTAGCCTTAGCTTCTATTATTATCGGCTCAGCGTTAGCGCATTGGGCTGGGAAGTTCAACGTGGTTACGACGCTTCTCGCTTTTTTAACCACGATTTTATTACAGATCTTATCTAATTTTGCCAACGATTATGGCGATCACGTAAAAGGCTCTGATACACAGGAACGCATTGGCCCACTCCGAGCCATTCAACACGGTGCAATCACTGGCGAGCAATTGAAAAAAGCAGTCATTTTGCTCAGTGTTTTATCCTTTATTTCGGGGGCGACCCTCAGTTTTTATGCTTATGAAGGCATACAAGATTTATTGGTCTTTTTAGGCTTAGGTATCATTTCGATTGTTGCCGCCATTACTTATACTGTTGGCAAAAAAGCCTATGGTTACTTAGGATTAGGTGATCTGTTTGTACTGATTTTCTTTGGTTTTGTCGCGGTTATCGGCGTATTTTACCTGCAAGCGCATAGCTTACCTTGGCTTATTTTTATTCCGGCATTTGGTTGCGGTTTACTATCTGTTGCCGTTTTAAATATCAATAACTTACGTGATATAAATCAAGACAGACAAGCCGGAAAAAATACCTTAATTGTGCGTATTGGCTCAAAAAACGGGCGAATTTATCATGCCTTATTATTGATACTAGCGGTTGTTTCTTATCTGATTTTTGCCATTTCTGAATTTCAACATTGGTATAGCTATCTCTTTTTACTTGCTGTGCCTCTTTTGTTTAAGCACGCACGCTTTGTATATCTACATCAAGATCCTATCGAACTCCGCCCAATTTTAGGGCAAATGGCAGGGTTAGCATTGCTGACGAATTTGTTATTTAGTTTAGGAATTGTGTTGGGGTAATAAAAAAGGCGAAGAACCAAGATCTTCGCCTTTTACATGAAAACTCATTATTTAACGGTCACACGTGCAAACTTACGTTTACCCACTTGATATACGAAAGTGCCTTTTTGTGCATTTTGTTTCACATCATCAACTTTTTCACCGTCAATTTTCACGCCACCTTGCTGTGCGGAACGGATTGCTTCAGAAGTTGAAGGCACTAAGCCTGCTTCTTTTAATAATGTCGCTAAACCGATTTCGCCTTCAAAGGTAAATTCAGGCATTTCGTCCGGCATTGCACCTTTTTGGAAGCGGTTGATAAACTCTTGTTCTGCCGCATCAGCATCCGCTTCAGAATGGAAGCGGGCGATAATTTCTTTCGCCAATAAAATTTTCACATCACGTGGGTTTTTACCTGCTTCCACATCTGCTTTTAACTGTGCAATTTCAGTTAATGGACGGAATGAAAGTAAGTTGTACCAATCCCACATCAGTTCATCAGAAATCGACATAATTTTACCGAACATTTCGTTTGGTGCTTCGGTAACGCCGATGTAGTTACCAAGGGATTTCGACATTTTTTTCTCGCCGTCTAAACCAACAAGCAGTGGTAATGTCATAGCAACTTGCGGTTTTTGACCTGCTGCTTTTTGTAACTCACGACCAATCAATAAGTTAAAGGTTTGGTCTGTACCGCCAAGCTCAATATCCGCTTCTAATGCCACAGAATCGTGCCCTTGCAATAATGGGTAAATAAACTCGTGAATAGCGATAGATTGGTTGTTAGCAAAACGTTTTTTGAAGTCATCACGCTCTAACATACGAGCCACAGTGTAGTTTGATGCTAAACGAATCATACCAACCGTACCTAATTCGCCTAACCAATCTGAGTTGAACACAATACGGGTTTTTTGTGGATCTAAAATTTTATAGATCTGCTCTTTATAGGTTTCTGCGTTGCGTAATACATCTTCACGAGAAAGTGGCGGACGAGTTGTATTTTTACCTGATGGATCGCCCACTGTTGCCGTAAAGTCACCGATTAAGAAAATTACTTCGTGACCAAAATTTTGGAATTGGCGAAGTTTATTTAATACGACCGTATGTCCTAAGTGAATATCCGGTGCGGTTGGGTCAGCACCAAGTTTTACACGTAACGGACGATTTTCTTTTAATTTCTCGATTAAATCAGCTTCTGAATAAACATCTTCTACACCGCGTTTAAGCTCGGCAAGAATGGTTTCAATAGGTTGTGTCATTATTATTCCTTACAAGATGAAACGTAAAAATGCCCGTATTATAGCGACTTTGCGCAAAAAAGGCGAAAAAAAACGCCGTATTTTGTGGGGGAATACGGCGTAAAGAGTTGGAGTGATTACCTATTATTTTTAAATTTTCTATATGATAATAATTCTCAAAAACAATTCAACAAAACTTACACAAATTTACAAATAAGAATAATTATCATGTGATATATTTTAGATAATAAAATTTTTATCAAATCTAGTGAAAAATTTGATTTTCTTAGTCAATAAATCGACAAAATCGAAAAAAAATCCAACATACCTCTCATTTTTAAACATTACTTGCTGATCTCCCTGCAAGAAAACAGTAAAGTATTGCGGTCAATATGAAGGAATCAAGCCATGAACGTTTTTTATCAATTAGGCAAAGATGAACCTGTTGTGAGGTTGCTACAAATTACCGATCCCCATTTATTTTCTGAACCAAGCACTTGTTTGCTCGGTGTGAATACGCACCAAAGTTTACAAGCGGTATTAGCGGAAATTCAGAAAACCAATGTTGATTTTCATGCGATTTTAGCCACCGGTGATCTGATTCAAGATCATCAGGTTCAAGGCTACCATCATTTTGCACGTATGATAGAACCATTTAAAAAACCTGTTTTTTGGGTGGAAGGAAATCACGATGAACAGCCTCAAATGAGCTTATGCCTAGGCGAATACTCTTATATTCAACCCGAAAAACAAATTTTTGCAGGGCGTTATTGGCAAATTCTTTTGCTGAATAGTCAGGTGGCGGAAGCACCGAGCGGCTATCTTTCAAGAGGTCAATTAGCTTGGTTAGAAAAATCCTTATCAGAAAATAGCGATAGATTTAGTTTAATCGTTTTACACCATAATATTTTGCCGACACATTCTGCTTGGCTTGATCAACATTCACTGAAAAATGCAGATAAATTAGCAGAAATTTTGGCTCGATTTCCGAAAGTAAAAGCGATTTTACATGGACATATTCATCAAGAAGTCAATGCGATTTGGCAAAATATCCAAATTTTCGCAACACCTTCAACCTGTATTCAATTTAAGCCTAATTGTGATGAATTTACGTTGGATATGCTCCCTCAAGGCTGGCGTGAAATCAGTTTGTTTGAAGATGGGCGAATTGAAACGAAAGTGAAGCGGTTAAAATCAAATGATTTTTTACCAAATTTAGAGGCTAAGGGATATTAAACGCCTTCAAGACATTAGCAAACATCAACAGGAATAAAAAAATTATAGGGGCAAATCATATTTGCCCCAAACAATCTGATGCCGTTTTTTATGAAAACATACCGAGAATTACTGATAACGCTGATAATTTAACTGCAACCACTGCAAGCCTAGTACCGCAATCACGTTATCAATTTTACCCTCTTGCACCCATTGATATGCCTGTTCACGACTAATCACGTGCACTAAAATGTCCTCATTCTCTTCTTCCAAGCCGTGAACCTCGCCGTTCCCTACTTTTGAGCTATCAACTAAGCCAAGGAAAAGATGTAAACGTTCAAGCTGCCCGCCCGGGCTATCCCATACACTTAAGGCATATTCCACATTTTCGACAACCAAGCCGGCTTCTTCTTTTGCTTCTCGGATAGCAACTTCTGCCGGATCTTCATTTTCTTTATCGATCATTCCCGCCACCAGCTCCAGCAACCACGGCGAACGTGTTGAATTTGGCTCATAAGCCCCAATTCGAACTTGCTCTACTAATACCACATTATCTCTTACC
Source organism: Actinobacillus porcitonsillarum (assembly GCF_003101015.1). NCBI lineage: Bacteria > Pseudomonadati > Pseudomonadota > Gammaproteobacteria > Pasteurellales > Pasteurellaceae > Actinobacillus > Actinobacillus porcitonsillarum. The sequence continues at coordinate 281,087 of NZ_CP029206.1, forward strand.
GGATCATATGCGATAAGTGCTGAAGCAGCACCTTTCATCAAAAGCTCTCGAATCACTTCACCACTTACGCCACCAGAGAATAATTTATGGCGAAAATGGATTTTCTTTAGCTCAAAATGCCCTTTATATACCGTTTCTTCTTTTAAAATTTCTAAATCTTGATGCCCGAATTGAAGCACATTACTCATATAAACTCCCTAATTAACACGATAAACAAGCGGTTGAAATTGCTCAATTTTTTGCAACTCTCCCGCTTTCCATTGAAATAAATGATGGACACTTTGTTCGCTTTCTTGCATAAAATAAGCCAAAAAGAAGGGAAATTGATGATAAAACATCAAATACCCTGATGGACTATATGCGCTGTTGATTTGATAATTTGCCGGCAGATGCTGCACTTCTGATAGCTTAACAATACCGACCCCTTGAGATTTTAATACGGCTTCTCGTAAGCACCAACTTAAATAAAAACGAGAGGCTAATTCCGATAACAGAGTCATATTGGTTTCAAGCAGCTGCTCAATTTCCTCATCATTAGCATAATGACGAATTAATGCCTCAAACCGCCGTGTCTTTTGCGGATGCTCTAAATCAATGCCTACGGCTTTCTTTTCATTTGCAAAAGAGTAAGAAAAAATGACCGCTACCCAATCGCCGGAATGGGTAATATTAAAATCAATATGCGGTAAGTCCACATAAGGGCGACCACTTTCTGTACGGCGAATATCTGCTAGCCAATGCTCATCTAAATGATGTTTTTCAAATAATTTTCGCAACAAAAAATTCGCCATTCTACGGCTTTTCCAACGTTTTAATTGCCGTTCGGTTAAATTTGCCGGCGGTAAATTTGGTGCATCAATTAGCTCATCGTGATGAGCAAATACCACATCAAAAATGGTCATAAATTTACCGTTTTAACGCTAACGTTAGCACGCCAGCCGCCACTAAACCAATACCCAACCAATCTTGATTACTCGGTCTTTCGCCTAAAAAGATTACCGCAAAAATTGCGACTAAAACTAAACTGAATTTATCAATTGGCGCAACTTGTGAGGCATTCCCCATTTGCAAGGCTTTAAAATAAGCCAGCCAAGATGCGCCGGTCGCTAACCCTGAAAGCACCAGAAAAAGCCAGTTTTTACCACTCAATGAGCTTAACGGTTGCCATTTTGACGTGTAGGTTAAAAATAGAATAAGCGCCAAAATAATCACAACGGTTCGAATAAAGGTAGCAAAATCCGAATCTACCCCCTGTAAGCCAACTTTCGCAAAAATTGCTGTAAGTGAAGCAAATACCGCTGAAGCTAATGCCCAATAAAGCCATTGGTTTGACATAATTCATCCCTAAGATGCATAAGAAAATAACGGTTGGGTACTAGTTTAGCAAACTTTACACCTGAAATAGCTGATATTTTGCTAAAAAAATGTTATAAGATAAATTAAATTCATTGATGATTAAGCGTAAAAAGGAGTGAAAATGATTAGGCAAATTCAAAATTTTCTTAAAATGGAATCCTCTGGTGGGATTTTATTATTAGTTTCTGCCATTCTGGCAATGATTTTTGCAAATAGCAGTTTAAGTCCACATTACTTTAGCTTTTTACAAACTGAAGTTATCTTAAAAATCGGTACATTTAGCATTGATAAGCCACTTCTCATGTGGATCAATGATGGTTTTATGGCAGTTTTCTTCATTCTTGTAGGGCTAGAAGTAAAACGCGAACTTTTTGAAGGCTCGCTTTCCAGCGTACAAAAAGCGGTCTTTCCTGCTTTTGCGGCGGTGGGAGGAATGATTGTTCCTGCCGTAATTTACTGGTTTATCAATAAAAACCATCCGGAATATCTCCAAGGCTGGGCGATTCCAATGGCAACGGATATTGCTTTTGCTTTAGGTATTGTTGCCTTATTAAGCAAGCAAGTGCCACCGGCATTAAAAATGTTTTTACTTGCATTGGCGATTATTGATGACTTAGGCGCGATTGTGGTTATTGCACTCTTCTTTTCGCATGAGATGAGTACCCTTGCATTAAGCATTGCTGCAATTGCCATTCTCATTTTATTTGCGATGAACCGCTACAAAGTGATCGGTTTAATCAACTATGCAATTATCGGCTCTATTTTATGGGCTTCGGTGCTTAAATCTGGCGTGCATGCTACCTTAGCCGGCGTTATTATTGGTTTTTGTATTCCATTACGTGGTAAAAATGGCGAGACACCGCTTTATCATTTAGAACATATCTTAGCACCATGGTGTTCATTTGTGATTTTACCGCTCTTCGCCTTCTCAAATGCTGGGGTATCTTTTGAAGGAATGAGTCTTGAAAAACTGACTTCTCCATTACCGCTAGGCATTGCATTAGGACTTATTATCGGTAAACCGGTTGGCGTCTTCCTTTTCAGTTATGCCTCTGTTTTACTGAGATTGGCAAAACTCCCTGAAGGTGTGAACTTCAAACAAATTTTTGCGATTGCCGTGTTGTGCGGAATCGGATTTACCATGTCCGTCTTTATTGCCTCTCTTGCTTTTGGCAATAATCAATCCGATGAAACGCTACTACCAATGGCTCAACTAGGTATTCTTATTGGGACAAATATCTCGGCCATTGTGGGATATTTCTTGTTAAAATACACCACCAAGAAAGCTTAAGGTTCTAAATATCAATAAAATAAAGCGGTCGGAATTTGTAATAGATTTACCCATTCCGACCGCTTGTTTTTTGTCTATTTTAAAAGCTCTTCATTCTTCTTGTAGTTCCACTTACTACGAGGTTTATCAATATATTGAAAATACTCGTTCGTAAAAGTACCTTGTGCACAAGTGACTTTATCTCGTCGAGTATTCACCTGTTGATTACCAATTGCGTTATTAAGTGTATCAGGTCCTGTCATCACGAAAACACCGCCTTCAATTCTGCGATTTTCAATGTTGCTGACGATAATTTCTAAAGTCTGCTGCATAATCGGATGACCTTTTTCACAAGCTAAAAAGAAATTTGTGTATTTATCACGGCGTTTAATCAACACTTCGCTATCATTCGGCTGAATAATTTGTGAAAGAGGGAAAACTAAATGCCCGTCAATATCAATATAGATACCACCTTCTTTCCATAGGGTAAATACTCGCCAGAAATCAGCCTGAGCTGCGCCATCAGTTAATTTGCTATACGCGTTAAAAATGCGTTCATCGGCATTTTGTTTGATATAGGCTTCACGCTCTTCTGTGCTCACATAACGATAGTCATAACTCAATGACATTAAACGGTTAAACAAATAGTTACAATACATTGGAAGTGTTACTTTGTTTGAATAATTCGTTTGCCAAATGATTGGGGTAATTTTATCCGTTCTTTTTGATTTCAGCTTTGCAGGGCTAAATTCCGGAATGGTAAAACGTTTTTTGGGAAAAACGGCGTGAAACGGATAACTCAAAATTTTGACAATATTGCCCAATAAACGGAATAAACCATTGCATACCACAATCCATTTTTCATATTTTACTGCCATAATTATTTCTCTTTTTCTAATTGGGAAATCACAAAATCTAGCGCATATTCATACCCTTTTGCGCCTAAGCCACAAATCACGCCTTTTGCTACATCACTTAAATAAGAGTGATGACGAAATGGCTCTCGAGCGTGGACATTTGATAAATGCACCTCAACAAAAGGAATTGCAACCGCTAATAATGCATCACGAATAGCAACACTTGTGTGAGTAAAAGCACCGGGGTTAATGATAATGAAATCGGTATTTTGGAATGCTTGATGAATACGGTTAATAATCGGCTCTTCACCATTTGCTTGAAAATACTCTAAACAATAGCCTCTTGCCTCCGCTAATTGTTGGAGGTGGTTTTCAATATCGGCTAAGGTTTGTGAACCATAAATATGAGGCTCTCGTTTCCCTAGCATATTTAAATTAGGTCCGTTTAATAACAAGATTTTTTTCATGATATTATCCTTACAAGCGGTTAAAAATGAGCAAGATTTTGCAATGTTATCAAATTCTAACCCTCGCCCCTTGTGGGAGAGGGACAGTTTTTGCTTCGTTTAGAAGCAAAAACAGGGAGAGGGGAGAGAATTTAGCTACTTATGTTGTAATTACTTTTATCATTCAACATTTGAACAGCTTAATGGGTATAAATTCAATTTTTCCATCAGCACTCTATCGCCATCTTCTTCTGGGTTTTCCGTCGTTAATAATTTATCCCCATAAAAGATCGAGTTTGCGCCAGCCATAAAACACAAGGCTTGCATGGCTTCTGGCATATTGCTACGCCCGGCTGAAAGGCGAACATAACTTTTTGGCATCGTAATACGCGCAACAGCAATGGTTCTCACGAATTCTGTCCAATCAAGATCTTCTGCATTTTCAAGTGGTGTGCCTGCCACTTTAACCAATTGGTTAATCGGCACGCTCTCTGGTTGAGGATCAAGATTAGCTAAGCTGGCGATAAGTCCGGCTCTTTCCGCTCTTGTTTCATTCATTCCCACAATACCGCCGCAACAGATTTTTAACCCTGCAGAGCGCACTTTACCTAATGTATCCATTCGATCATCGTGAGAACGGGTATGAATGACCTGATGATAGCGTTCCGGATCGGTATCTAAATTATGATTGTAGTAATCCAATCCGGCTTCTTTTAAATCTTCCGCCATACCTTCTTCTAACATACCGAAAGTACCGCAGGTTTCTAAACCTAGGGATTTGACCGCTTTAATGATGGCGGAGACCGTTTCAATATCTTTAGGTTTTGGGCCTCGCCACGCAGCCCCCATACAAAAACGGCTTGCTCCTCGAGCCTTGGCAATTTGGGCTTTCTCAACAATATAGTTCACATCAAGCATACTTTGCTTTTCAACACCCGTGTCATAGCGGGCAGATTGTGGGCAATACTCACAATCTTCAGCGCAACCGCCCGTTTTAATGGAAAGTAGCGTAGAAAGTTGAATGGCATTTGGATCAAAATGTTGTCGATGAATTTCTGCTGCTCGAAAAACTAAGTCCATAAAAGGCAAATCAAAAAGTTCTTCAACTTGGCATTTACGCCAATACTGTGCCGTCGGATGTGGCGTGAGTTCATTCTTGGCTTTTAAACGTAGCGAATAGGTCGTCATACAAGATCTCCAAAAAAGAGGCACAAGCCGTTGCTTGTGCCATTCAGTGCGAAAATTACTCTTCGATAGAACGTAATAAGTCGTTAAGACCCACTTTACCTAAGGTTTTCGCATCCACTTTTTTCACGATCACTGCACAGTATAAGCTGTGTGAACCATCTTTTGCAGGAAGGCTACCTGAAACCACCACAGAGCCAGCCGGTACACGTCCGTAGTAAATTTCGCCTGTTTCACGGTCATAAATTCGTGTTGATTGACCAATGAATACACCCATTGAGATCACACAACCATCTTCAACAATCACACCTTCTACGATTTCAGAACGTGCACCGATGAAACAGTTATCGCCGATAATCGTTGGGTTCGCTTGTAGTGGCTCTAACACACCACCGATACCCACGCCGCCTGATAAGTGTACGTTTTTACCGATTTGTGCACAAGAACCAACCGTTACCCAAGTATCAACCATTGTACCTTCGCCTACGTAAGCACCGATGTTTACGAATGATGGCATTAACACCACGTTTTTCTCAATGTGTGAACCTTGACGAACAACAGCCCCCGGTACAGCACGGATACCATCTGCTTTAAATTGTTCTTCAGTATATTGACCGTATTTTGTTGGTACTTTGTCATAATATTTGGTTTCTGCACCATCGATCACTTCGTTATCGTTGATACGGAATGAAAGTAATACCGCTTTTTTAACCCATTGATTTACGACCCATTCGCCATCAATTTTTTCTGCAACACGTAAAGAACCGTTATCTAAACCTTTGATAACTTCTTCAATCGCAGTACGTGTTTCTGCATCAACCGTTTTTGGGGTAATTTCAGCACGGCGTTCAAATGCCGCTTCAATAATTGCTTGTAAAGACATTGTTGTGTTCCTTAATAACAGATAAATAAAAGGGAAAAGACATCTAGTTTTAACATAGAACGCTATTCTTTTCCACTAGAAATTCAATCTCACTAAACCTGCAACCAAAAAGTCACTGGTCCATCATTTTGCAGACTTACTTGCATATCTGCCGCAAATTCGCCTGTTTGTGTCGTAATTTTTTCTGCCGATTGTTGGCAAAAATATTCATATAATGCGTTTGCCTCGCTCGGATGTGCACCACGTGAAAAACTTGGGCGTAGCCCTTTCTGCGTATCTGCCGCTAACGTAAATTGAGAAACGACCAATACACTGCCACCGGCTTGTTGAACATTCAGGTTCATTTTACCTTGATCATCGGCAAAGACACGATAATGTAGCACTTTTTCTAACAAGCGGTCGGATTTTGCCTGATCATCGCCTTGCTCTACACCTAATAAAACCAATAAACCGTGATTAATTTCGCCCACAATTCGGTCTTCCACCTCGACCTTTGCCCATTTAACACGTTGAATTAATGCTATCATTTTCGTCTTTTTTCTCCTGTTTAATCATTTCGAGTTCTTTTAATACTGCGGCAAATTGCCCTCCCAATAAGACCACTTGCCAGCTGAGGTGTATCCATAACAACATAATGGGTAATACCGCCAATGCACCATAAATCGCCTGATAAGAAGGGAAGGTCGTGATGTACCAAATAAACGCTTGCTTCCCTAAAGTGAAAAAGATCCCCGCAAATAATGCCCCTGCACAAGCGTGTTTAAATTTAACCGTGGTATTAGGGACAAATTTATAAATCAATGTAAATAATAGCCAAATCAGTAAGAAAGGCGTGTAGTTCAGTAATGTTGTGGCGAGCGAAAACGTTGCCACTTCATTAAATAAACTTAACGACATTATGTAAGAGGTGATCGCAATGCTAACCCCGGCAACAAGGGGGGCAAGCACTAAAAGCACAGCATACAGTAAAAATGAGATAAAAATCGACCGCTTGCGAGGCTCGTGCCATAACCCGTTTAATGCTTTATCCACATTATGGATCAACATTAACGCAACCACGACTAAACCAATGGTACTCACAATGCCCATTTGCTTAGAGTTATTCACAAAGCTATCTAAATTTTGTTGAACAACATCGCCTATATTCGGTGCAAAATTATCATAAATAAACGATTTCAGTTGCTCGGTTGCCTCGGTAAAGAATGGAAAAATCGTAAACACCGAAAAAACCACCATAATCAACGGCACCATCGCTAACATCGTATTGTAGGTTAAATACCCTGCCGTAACGGGTAATTGATTTTGTCCCGCACGTTTTATAAACACCTTAAAAAAGAGGAGCAACGAATATTTCATAGAATGATTTAACCTTGAATTTCAACCAATATTGGCATTATATGTAAAAATTTAAGAGAAAACGACCGCTTATCAACATTAAATCTTGACCTTGTTTTTATTCCTTGCTTTAATGAACGACCGATTTTAGATTTTTGCATTTGTATAAAAAAGAGGCACATTATGGCAGAAAGTTTTAGCGTAACTCGTCGTTACTTCGATGATAAAAATTACCCACGTGGTTTTGCTCGCCACGGCGATTATACTATTCGTGAAGCACAAACCTTAGAACAATATGGTCAAGCATGTTTAGCATTAGAGACCGGGGAACGTAAAGCTAAAACCGCTGAAGAAGAACGTTTTGTTGCTGTGATGAAAGGCGATGAAATCGCAGAAAGCATTATTGAGAAAGCGTGGTTAAAATATCGTTCTCTAACCAGTAAATCTAAACGCATTTACACCCTTTCCGGTAACGCTGGTAGCGATGCTGGAGATGATTTCAGCGCAGCTGAATAAATTTGTTTTTCTTGAAGATAGGGTGCATTTTTGCACCTTGTTTTTTTATTAAATACCGCAATTCCATTTTTAATATGACCTTAGCAACCGAACAATACGCCGATTTACTTGCAAAAAAAGTAGCAAATTTAACCGCTTTACTTTCTCCCTTCCAAGCACCTGAATTAGAGGTTTTTGCTTCAAAGCCACAGCATTTCCGTATGCGTGCTGAATTTCGTGTTTGGCACGATAAAAATGAAAAAGGGGAAAACGAGCTATATCATATTATGTTCGATCCTGAGACCAAACAGCGTTATCGTGTTGATCAATTCCCGATTGCCAATGAACTCATCAACAAAATGATGAAATCACTTTTAGCAGAAATTCAAGGCAACGAATTACTGACCCATAAACTGTTTCAGATCGATTACCTCAGCACTTTAAGTGGGGAAATTGCGGTTTCTTTGCTTTATCACAAAGCACTTAATGAAGAATGGGTTGAACAAGCACAATTATTGAAACAACGCCTTACTGAACAGGGATTTCGTGTTCAACTGATTGGGCGAGCAACCAAACAAAAAATTGCCCTTGATCACGACTACGTTGAAGAAGTACTCCCTATTCACGGCAAAAATTATGTTTACCGCCAAGTTGAAAATAGCTTTACTCAACCTAATGCGGAAATGAATATTAAAATGTTGGAATGGGCAAGAAGTTGCACACAAAACAGTCAAGGCGATTTGCTTGAGCTTTATTGTGGAAATGGGAATTTCTCAATTGCATTAGCCGAGAATTTCAGAAAAGTATTAGCTACCGAAATTTCAAAATCTTCGGTACAATCAGCTCAGTATAACATTGAGCAAAATGGTATTGATAACTTACAGATCATCCGAATGTCTGCCGAAGAATTTACCCAAGCGATGAATGGCGTTCGAGAATTTAACCGCTTAAAAGGCATTGATCTCAAAAGCTACGATTGCAACACGATCTTTGTTGATCCACCAAGAGCAGGACTTGATCCGGATACGCTAAATATGGTTCAAGGTTATGAGCGTATTTTATATATCTCTTGTAACCCAAATACGTTGGCAGAAAATTTACAACAACTTTCTCAAACTCACCGTATTGAACGAGCTGCATTATTTGATCAATTTCCGTTTACCCATCATATTGAAAGTGGTGTTTGGCTCATAAAACGAACCTAGGTTCATTTTAACGCTCAAAAAAATAGCAATTGAATAAATGCAACCAATTTTTGCTTGACCAGAGAGAAATAAACCGATAATATTTTGCTCGTTTTCAACGGAGGAATGGTCGAGTGGTTGAAGGCACCGGTCTTGAAAACCGGCGAGGGTTTACGCCCTCCGTGAGTTCGAATCTCACTTCCTCCGCCATCAAATTCTAACCGCCTGTTATTGCAAAATAACAGGCGGTTTTTTTATTTTAAAGATATCTAAATGAAAATAAAGGCTACTATGATTACTTAATCATAATAGCCTATTAACTTACAACCACCCTTTCCGTTTAAAATAAATATACGGCGTTGCAGCGGCGCAAATCATCAGTCCGATTGCCATTGGGTAACCATATTCAAAATGCAATTCCGGCATAAATTCAAAGTTCATACCGTAAGTGGAAGCCACCAATGTTGCCGGTAGGAACATAACCGATACGACCGAGAAGAATTTCATAATTTTATTCTGCTCAATATTGATATAACCCATTGCCGCTTGCATTAAGAAGTTTACCTTTTGGAACAGCGACTCATTATGCGGTTGGAGGGATTCAATATCTCGCATAATATCTCGAGCTTGTTCTAGCTGGTTATTTGGCAAACGTGTTTTACGAAGTAAGAAACTTAACGCACGTTGAGTATCCATCAAGCAAAGACGAACTTTAGAACTCACGTCTTCTAATTCTGTTAAATCAGAAAGTGCTTCATTTAGGCTGTTACCTTCCTGTTTGCCATCTAAGATAATGTGGCTGAAATTCTCTAAATCTGCATAAACGGTTTCAATAACATCCGCTAACTGCTCAATTTTTGTTTCAAAAAGATCGAGTAATAATTCATAAGCGTTACTATCCAGTAATTTTGCTCGGCGAGAACGCATACGATATAAACGAAAAGCCGGCAAATCACGTTCACGTAAAGTAAATAAACGCCCATCGCGAATGGTAAATGCCACCGTTGCAATGTCGGCATAATCGTCATCATCTAAACAGTAGAAAAATGAGTGAAGGTGTAAACCATCTTCATCTTCAAAAAAACGCGCGGAAGCCTCTAAGTCTTCCAATTCGTGTTCTTCAGCGAGGGTTTGGTCTAATCCGAGTTTTAAGACACTCCGTTCATCATCACTTGGATCAATTAAATCAATCCAAATAGAATCATTGAGTTGGTCTTTAGAAGTTTCATCAACACTGACTAAGCGTGCGTTATCTAATGCAAATGCACGAATCATTTTGTTTCTCCATTAGGTTAGGAGGCGATGAACAAAAAGGAACAAAAAGATACTAGACAAAAGTTACCGACCAAGTCGGCAACCTGAGGGTTGGACAAGGCGGGTTAATTCATAAAGAAAATTGACGAGTATCGACTATGACTGTCCAAAATGTGTAATCCTCAAGTAAAAATAGTGTGCGAATGGTACAGATTTCAAGAGATATAGTCAAGCAAGCATTGGCTTACAAAGAGGCTTTCCTGATATTTTTACCCCATCTACCAATTTCAAGGAGATTTCTTTTTTTTGAATTAGGGGTATAATGGACAAGATTTAATTTTAACCGACCTAAAAAGAGGAATTTATTATGGGTGGCATTAGCATCTGGCAATTACTGATTATCGTCGCAATTATTGTATTACTTTTCGGTACAAAAAAATTACGTACATTAGGTACGGATTTAGGCGAATCTGTTAAAGGCTTTAAAAAAGCAATGGCTGACGATAAGAAAGATGCTGAATTTGAAAAAGTCGAATCAAAAGCGGCAGAATCAACAGAACAAAAAGCAAAAGATAAAGAGCAGGCATAATCCGTGTTTGATATTGGTTTTTCTGAATTAGTGCTGATATTTATTGTGGGCTTAGTGGTTCTCGGCCCACAAAAAATGCCTATTGCGATTCGCACCGTAATGGGGTGGATTCGCACCATTCGGGGGCTGGCAGCTAACGTGCAAAATGAATTAGCACAAGAGCTTAAATTGCAAGAGCTTAAAGACAGCATCAAAAAAGCTGAGGCATTAAACTTATCTTCCCTTTCGCCTGAATTAAGCAAAACGGTCGAAGAACTTAAACAATCTGCTCAACAAATGCAAGAAAGTTTAAATACAGCTAAAAACGATATTACCAAATTAACCGATGAGCAAGTCGCGGATATTCAGGCAAAAATTTCGGCTGAAAGTGAGCAACTTGACCAAACTTCTGAAAATCAAGTCGCAGAAAGTGCGTTGCAAAAAAATACAGAAAACGCACCGCTTGCATCAGAAAATGAAGCCAAGGAACTTTCACCAGCAGAACTGGCTGAAATGGCTGAATTAGATGAAGAAAAATTAAGCGAGCAACTCTCTGCTTATTATCCGCCTGATGATGAAATTTCTCCGGCAACAAAGAAGGAGAAAAGCAATGCAAGCTGATCAATCCCAACCACTTATTAGCCATTTACTTGAGTTACGCAATCGTTTATTGCGTTGTGTCGTTTGCGTATTAGTGGTTTTTTGTGCTCTTGTTTATTGGGCAAACGATATTTACACCTTGTTAGCGACACCGCTGACAAGCAACTTGCCGGAAGGGGCAACAATGATTGCAACCAATGTTGCGACACCATTTTTTACCCCGATTAAATTGACGATTGTCACGTCCATTTTTCTCTCTGTGCCTTTTATTTTGTATCAAATATGGGCTTTTGTTGCACCGGCGCTTTATAAACATGAAAAGCGTTTAGTTTATCCGCTATTAGTATCCAGTACTTTATTGTTCTACTGTGGCGTTGCTTTTGCTTATTATGTTGTCTTCCCATTAGTTTTTGGTTTCTTAACCAGCACAGCGCCAGAGGGTGTGCAAATGGCAACAGATATTAGCAGTTACCTTGACTTTGTTTTAACCATCTTTATGGCGTTTGGTATCTGCTTTGAAGTGCCGGTTGCGATTATTTTACTTTGCTGGGCAGGCGTAACAACACCGGAAGATTTACGTGAGAAACGCCCGTATATTATCGTGGCAGCATTCGTGATCGGTATGTTACTTACCCCTCCGGATGTTTTCTCTCAAACACTGCTTGCCGTGCCAATGTGCTTATTATTTGAAGTAGGTGTAATTTGCGCCAAATTCTATAAGCCAAAAGAAGAGAGCGAGGAAACCGCTTAATTTACGATAACTAGCCCGCTTACAAGCGGGTTATTTTTTCCATTTTTTTGCAATTAAGGACATATTATGAGTCAATACCTGAACACAGCTTTCCCACAACGCCGTATGCGCCGTTTACGTAAACATGATTTTAGCCGCCGTTTAGTCGCTGAAAATCAATTAACGGCAAATGATTTAATTTATCCTGTTTTTGTTATTGAAGGCGAAAATGAACGAGTGAAAGTGCCTTCCATGCCGGGCGTTGAGCGTTTGACGATCGATCAGTTATTAGTCGAAGCAGCTTTATTAGTGAAGTATGGTGTACCCATGATTGCCATTTTCCCTGTTGTTGGCGATGCCAAAAAATCACTAATGGCTGAAGAAGCTTATAACCCTAACGGGCTTGCGCAACGTGCCGTAAAAGCATTAAAAGCAGCTTATCCTGAATTGGGGGTCATGACTGATGTGGCGCTCGACCCTTTCACAACCCACGGTCAAGATGGGATTATTGATGAAGAAGGCTATGTCCTTAATGATGTCACAACAGAAATTCTGGTTAAACAAGCCCTCTCTCACGCTGAAGCAGGTGCTGATGTTGTTGCACCAAGTGATATGATGGATGGACGTATCGGCGAAATCCGCAAAGCCCTTGAGGAAAAAGGCTTCATCAATACCCAAATTATGGCTTATTCGGCTAAATACGCCTCAAATTATTACGGACCTTTCCGTGATGCGGTTGGCTCTGCCGGTAATTTAAAAGGCGGAAACAAATATACCTACCAAGTTGATCCGGCAAATGGCAATGAAGGTTTACACGAAGTGGCAATGGATATCCAAGAAGGTGCTGATATGGTTATGGTTAAACCCGGAATGCCTTATTTAGATATGGTTTGGCGTGTGAAAGAGACCTTTGGTGTGCCAACTTTTGCCTACCAAGTATCCGGCGAATATGCGATGCATATGGCAGCTATTCAAAACGGTTGGCTAAAAGAGCGTGAATGTATTATGGAAGGTTTACTCTGCTTTAAACGTGCAGGTGCAGACGGTATTTTAACCTACTTCGCCAAACAAGTCGCGGAGTGGTTATATCAAGATAGCCATAAGTAAGCAGTTGAAAGGCTATTCATTGCAATAGCCTTTGTTTTTACAAGCGGTCTAATTTGGGAGATTTTTTGCAAAATCCCTCAATTTCAAGGATAATACGCCCATTTTTGCAGACGAATTAAGAGAAAATATGTCATTAAATAACTACCCTCAAGAAGTGAATAAACGCAGAACCTTTGCGATTATTTCTCACCCCGATGCCGGTAAAACAACCATCACCGAAAAAGTGTTACTTTACGGAAACGCCATTCAAACGGCAGGTTCAGTAAAAGGCAAAGGCTCGCAAGCGCACGCCAAATCCGACTGGATGGAAATGGAAAAACAACGTGGGATTTCGATTACCACCTCCGTAATGCAGTTCCCTTACAATGATTGCTTGGTGAACTTACTTGACACGCCGGGACACGAAGACTTCTCGGAAGATACCTATCGTACCTTAACGGCGGTGGATAGCTGTTTGATGGTGATCGACAGTGCTAAAGGGGTTGAGGAACGTACCATTAAATTGATGGAAGTCACCCGCTTGCGTGATACGCCGATTTTAACCTTTATGAACAAGCTCGACCGTGATATTCGTGATCCGATGGAACTGTTAGATGAAGTCGAGAGCGTGTTGAAAATCAACTGTGCGCCGATCACTTGGCCGATTGGTTGCGGTAAGTTGTTCAAAGGGGTGTATCATCTCTATAAAGACGAAACCTATCTCTACCAAACAGGGCAAGGACATACCATTCAGGAAGTGCGTATCGTCAAAGGGCTAAACAATCCAGAGTTAGACCAAGCCGTAGGCGATGACTTAGCTCAACAACTACGTGACGAATTAGAGCTTGTACAAGGGGCAAGCCACGAATTTGAACTGGACGCTTTCTTAAACGGCGAATTAACCCCTGTTTTCTTCGGTACAGCATTAGGTAACTTTGGGGTCGATCACTTCTTAGACGGCTTAACCGAATGGGCGCCAGCTCCGCAAGCCCGTGAGACTGATTTACGCAAAGTGGACGCAAACGAAGAAAAATTCAGTGGCTTTGTGTTTAAAATCCAAGCGAATATGGATCCAAAACACCGCGACCGTGTTGCCTTTATGCGTGTGGTATCGGGCAAATATGAAAAAGGAATGAAGCTCAAGCACGTTCGTATCGGCAAAGATGTGATCATTTCCGATGCCTTAACCTTTATGGCAGGCGACCGTTCCCACGCAGAAGAAGCCTATGCCGGCGATATTATCGGCTTACACAATCACGGCACAATCCAAATCGGCGACACCTTTACCCAAGGGGAAAACTTGAAATTCACGGGTATTCCGAACTTCGCCCCTGAATTGTTCCGCCGTATCCGCCTAAAAGATCCGCTCAAGCAGAAACAGTTGCTTAAAGGTTTGGTACAACTATCGGAAGAAGGTGCGGTGCAAGTGTTCCGTCCATTGATGAATAACGACTTAATCGTTGGTGCAGTCGGTGTACTTCAGTTTGATGTGGTGGTTTCACGCCTGAAAACCGAATATAACGTCGAAGCGATCTATGAAACCGTCAATGTGGCGACAGCCCGTTGGGTGGAATGCAAAGATGCGAAGAAGTTTGAAGAATTTAAACGAAAAAACGAGCAGAATTTAGCCTTAGACGGTGGCGATAACTTAACCTATATTGCCCCGACAATGGTAAATCTCAACTTGGCTCAAGAGCGTTATCCTGATGTGGAGTTCTTTAAAACGAGAGAGCATTGATTTAGACATTTCTACAAGCGGTCAATTTTTGATGCCATATTACAAATCATCGGTATTATGTAGCAGTTTCACAAAGAATCATTTAGCTCAAAGACCTTCGCTCCCTCCGTTTACGGAGGGAGCTGCCGAAGGCTGAGGGAGGGGAAATAATATAACGAGTGAAAGTTAAATTTTTCCCTCCCCCCTATCCCCCCTCCGTAAACGGAGGGGGAGAAATTAAATAAAATTTTGAGTAACTGTTCCATAATACCGTAAATCATCGAAAAAATTGACCGCTTAACTTTTTATTCTTTCTTGAAAATTTCCTCAAAATACCTATATAAAGCGCACTTATTGAGATAAATCTTGCCAAAATAGGCGGAAAAAATGGTATAATCCACTACTATTTTTTTGCCTGCTCAAAAACGGAAATCATTATGGAACAACACGTAGATCAACAATTAGAACAACAATCTCAAATCGAACTTCTGATTGCTCAAGGTCGTGAACAAGGCTACCTTATTTTATCTGAAGTCCACGACCACTTACCTGAAGAATTGGTTGATGCAGAGCAAATTGAAGACATTATTCAAATGATTACGGATATGGGGATCCAAGTTTTAGAAACCGCCCCAGATACCGATGAGCTAATGCTTGCCGAAAATATTACCGATGAAGACGTGGTAGAAGAGGCAACAAAAGTGCTTTCTACCGTAGAGTCTGAACTCGGTCGTACAACTGACCCTGTGCGTATGTATATGCGTGAAATGGGTACGGTTGAACTTTTAACTCGTGAAGATGAAATTCAAATTTCAAAACGTATTGAAGAAGGGATTAACGAAGTACAATGCGCTGTGGCTGAATACCCAGAGGCATTAGTGGGCGTATTAGAATGTTATGCACAAGTTGAAGCCGGCGAAATGCGTTTAGTCGATCTGATTAGTGCTTTTGTTGATCCAAATGCACAAGAAGAAGCTCCGATTGATGAAGATGCTCATTTAAATGAGGATGAAGAAAGCGATATCGTTGCTGATGTTGATGATGAATCTGAAGACGAAGATGGCGATAGTGGTTCAGATAGTGCTGATGATAGCTCAATTGATCCAGAACTAGCTCGTGAAAAATTTGCGGCATTAAAAGCTCAACACGAAAAAGCATTACTGGCGATTCAAAAACACGGACGTACGCATGCAAAAGCGAAAGAACAAATTAATGCGCTTTCTGATATTTTCCGTGAGTTCCGTTTAGTGCCTAAACAGTTCGATTTACTGGTAGGCTCAATGCAAAAATTGATGAAGCAAGTTCGTGCGGAAGAACGTCAAATTCAACGTTATGCCGTTGAATATGCTGGCATGAAAAAAGCAGATTTCTTGAAAGCATTCCAAAATAACGAAACCACTGAAGCTTGGATCGAGAAAGCCATTAATGCTAAAAAAGGTGGTGCGCCTAAATTAGCTAATTATGTGGAAAAAATCCGCATTAATATTGTGAATTTACAAAATCTTGAGCAACAATCCGGCTTAACGATTGCACAAATTCGTGAAATTGGTGGACGTATTGCCAATGGTGAACTTAAAGCTCGCCGTGCGAAAAAAGAGATGGTGGAAGCAAACTTGCGTCTAGTGATCTCAATTGCGAAGAAATATACCAACCGTGGTTTACAATTCCTTGATTTAATTCAAGAAGGTAACATTGGTTTGATGAAAGCGGTTGATAAATTTGAATACCGCCGTGGTTATAAATTCTCAACCTATGCAACTTGGTGGATTCGTCAAGCGATTACCCGTTCAATTGCAGATCAGGCTCGTACAATCCGTATTCCGGTGCATATGATTGAAACGATTAACAAATTAAATCGTATTTCTCGTCAATGCTTGCAAGAAATGGGGCGTGAAGCAACGCCGGAGGAGCTAGCTGAACGTATGAATATGCCGGAAGACAAAATCCGTAAAGTGCTGAAAATTGCGAAAGAGCCAATCTCAATGGAAACCCCAATTGGTGATGACGATGATTCACATTTAGGCGACTTTATTCAAGACGAAAGCCTTGAGTTACCATTAGATTCTGCCACAGCGGAAAGTTTGCGCATTGCGACAAATGAAGTTCTCGAAGGCTTAACACCACGTGAAGCAAAAGTATTGCGTATGCGTTTTGGTATTGATATGAATACCGACCATACACTTGAAGAAGTGGGCAAACAGTTTGATGTTACCCGTGAGCGTATTCGTCAGATTGAAGCCAAAGCATTACGCAAATTAAGACATCCTAGCCGTTCAGAAACATTACGCAGTTTCTTAGACGATTAGTTCTAAATCCTCAGTCTTTGGGCTGGGGATTTTTCTCATTAGCGATAAGGAAAATAACAATGAAAAAATCACGCTTAGCGATATTGCTTACCATGACTTTTATCCTCGCCGGTTGCGATGATGCCAATTTATCCCAAAAAGTGATTGAAACAGAAAAGCAATTCGTTCAATTACAGACTGATTACAAAAAATCACAGGCAGATTTAACCGCCAAAGAAAATGAATTTAATGCGCTTAAAGCCGATTATACAAAATTGCGTGCTGAGTATGATGAGCTACAAAAACGTACCGCCTCATTCCCAGCATTGCAAGTTGAAATCACGAAGTTGATTGATAAATCCGAAACGTTAAAATTTCCGAAAGATCCCAAAGATGAATTTGCTCGCGAAGAATCTAAAGTGAGTGTTTTTGTAAATACCGCCATGACGCATATTGAGTGGTTAGATCAACTCTTATTACAAGAGTTATTAAAGCTTTATCTCACAAAAGATGAATCGGAGAAAGTGAACCTTACCGCAGTAAAACCACAAGATATTGTTGAACGCTTTGAAAAAATATACCAAGAGTTGGAAAAAGATGCGAAAGAGTATAAACCTTTTGCAATGGAAGAAAGCGTCTATACTCAATATTTAGGACAGCGTAATCATATTGTCTCTTTTACGCAGAGTACTTACACCTTTACCGGTGGCGCTCATGGTACAGGCTATACAAATTATCTTAACATTGATACGAACAAAAAAGCATTGATTACACTTAATGATGTGGTCAGCGAGAAAAACCAAGCAAAACTTAAAGCGCTTTTATGGGAAACATACACCTCAGAGCGCAGTGGTGAAGGGCAAACCCCATTGTTTGTCGAGAAAAAAGATTTCCGTATTTCTGACAATTTCTACTTTAGCAATGATGGAATTGTTTTTGTGTATCCGGTATATGAATTAAGGGCTTATGCAGAAGGTGAAATTGAGTTAGCCATTAACTACTATCAACTTAATGAGCTACTTACCCCAGAATTCAAACAAACTGAAAAAGATGGGTTTTATACCTTTCCTGAAGGTCAATAAGTTCTTTCCCTAGTTCAAAAATCCGTAGGCTTCCTTCATTAGCGAAGGGAGCCACGACTTTGCCTTACATATTCAAATAAAATTCCCTCGTAAAATGCTTAAATGCTTCACTGTATTGCTGATCTTGTTGATAAATCGTTAAGTGTTCTTCCTGACAAGGCGCAAAAGTCGGGCTAAAGGTTACAATCATACGTTTAGGTAAACTATTGACTTTAGGGCTAATTAACCAACGAGAAATGCAATGAAGTGTTGTCTCTTGAATCAATTTCTCGCCAGCATCAACGGGCAAAATAAACGTGATTTTACCTGTTTCATTTAACCATTCTTTTGCCTGATTAAGCCAATCTAAATGGCTTTGTACCACAGTACGTGCTAAATCGCGCTGTGGGTTGCGTGTAGCCAAACTTTGTGAAAAATAAGGTGGATTAGACACAATTAAATCAAATTTTTCTGAGAAAACCGCATTCATCACATCGCCATGAACAACGTTAATTCTCGCAGACCATGCAGAATTTTTCACATTTTCAACCGCTTGTTGGTAAGCATTTTCCTCTAATTCTAATGCTGTAATTTGACAACGTTCTTCTGTTCGTTGCGCTAACATAAGCGCAACCAATCCCGATCCTGTGCCCATATCTAAAATGCGTTGAACATTCGAAATATCTGCAATGGCACCTAATGAAATGCCATCGGTATTCACTTTCATGGCACATTTATCATGTGCTACGCTAAATTGTTTAAATTGAAAAGGTGCTGATTTTTTCATTTCTACATACAAATTTGATTTGAGATACGCTATAATCTCATTGTTTTTTTACCTCTACAACAGAAGGAAATCAAAATGGGCTTAGAAAACGTACCAGCTGGTAAAGAATTACCAGATGATATTTATGTTGTGATCGAAATTCCAGCGAATTCAGATCCAATCAAATACGAAGTGGACAAAGAAACTGGCACTTTATTCGTAGATCGCTTTATGGCAACAGCAATGTTCTATCCGGCAAACTACGGTTATGTGAACAACACGCTTTCTTCAGATGGCGACCCGGTAGATGTATTAGTACCAACACCATACCCACTTCAACCAGGTTCAGTGATCCGCTGCCGTCCGGTTGGTGTATTAAAAATGACTGACGAAGCAGGTGGCGATGCAAAAGTAGTTGCAGTTCCACACACAAAATTAAGCAAAGAATACGATCACATCAAAGATGTTGGTGATTTACCGGCATTATTAAAAGCACAGATCCAACACTTCTTCGAAAGCTATAAAGCATTAGAAGCAGGTAAATGGGTTAAAGTTGAAGGCTGGGAAGGCGTTGAAGCTGCTCGCCAAGAGATCTTAGAATCTTTCGAACGTGCTAAAAAATAATCTTTAACAAAGAAATGAAAATGCCAGAGTTTTGCTTTGGCATTTTTTATACTTCATTGAGGATATAAAAATGAAAATGATCAAGCGCCTTGCCCTTTCTGCTTTTATCGTTACTGCGATTGCAGCTTGTGTGAATACACAACAAATGAACGCAAAAGCATTACAAGGTTATGCACAAATGAAGCAACAAAATGCCAAAGCTATTGATACCTCATCATCAACAGCTAAGCGCATTCATGCTGTCTTTAATCGCATGAAGCCTTATGCGGAAAAAGCCAATAAAACCGGCGTACCTTTTAGTTGGGAAATTACCGTCTTTCGTACAAATGAGTTAAATGCCTGGGCAATGGCCGGCGGAAAAATGGGGTTTTATACGGGGCTTGTTGAAAAACTCAAAATGACAGATGATGAAATTGCAACGGTAATGGGGCACGAAATGGCTCATGCCTTGGAAGAACATAGTAAATCGTCTTATAATTTTGAAATGACTACTGGTATTTTGGGCTCCATTGCAGATGCTGCCGCAACTGCAGCATTAGGTGTTGATACTGGGGGACTTCTCAGCACAGGAACAGACTTGATCGCTAATAAACCATTCTCTCGTAGTCAAGAAACGGAAGCAGATGAAATCGGTTTAATGTTAATGGCACAAGCGGGCTATAATCCTTCAGCTGCTCCAAATGTATGGGTAAAAATGAGCCAAGCAAGTGGTGATTCAGGCTTATCCATTTTCTCAACTCACCCATCAAATGCAGATCGTAAAGAAAATCTAGAACGCTTAATTCCTGAAGCGATGAAGGTATATCAAGCGAATAAACGCTAATTCAAGCGGTCAAATTTGACAGATATTTTACTATCGTAGAAACCAATAGGGGCAATTTGAAATTGCCCCTTTATCTTTTTAAAGCATAACTTTTAATGCCTCTGTCAATTTCTGATAACGTTGGTATTTAGCCTGATATGCTGCGTAATGATTTGGATTTGGCTCAAACACTTTCATTTCTGAGGTCAATGCTTTTAGCTCCGTGGTTTTTCTGCCCGTACCTTGCATCGCCATCATTGCTGCTCCTAAACAACCCGTTTCTTCGACTTGTGGGATTTCTAACCTCATACCACTAAGATCCGCTAACATCTGCATCCAAACAGCCGATTTTGCCGGTCCACCGGTTACCCGTAAAATATTTGCGTGAGGAAAACGTTGTAACATTCGGTTTAAATGGTGCATTAAACTAAACAAAACGCCTTCATAAATCGCTTGCAGTAAGTGCATTTGCGTATGATGAGCTTGTATGCCGTAAAAGCTCGCTTGCATACCCAAACCAGCATTTGAGCCATACAAAAACGGTACAAATAAGATCGAGCTACTTGCCGGCGCAAGTTTAGTAATACCTTCATTGATTTGCTGGTAACTGAGATCGCTCCATTGTTT
Source organism: Actinobacillus porcitonsillarum (assembly GCF_003101015.1). Taxonomy (NCBI): domain Bacteria; kingdom Pseudomonadati; phylum Pseudomonadota; class Gammaproteobacteria; order Pasteurellales; family Pasteurellaceae; genus Actinobacillus; species Actinobacillus porcitonsillarum. The sequence goes on from NZ_CP029206.1 coordinate 302,218, forward strand.
TAAAAACCATTCTAAATTTGCGGCAGAAGTCGGGCTGGCTTCGTGAACGATAAATTTATTGGCTTCTACGTAACGTCCATAAACAAACGGAAGTGTCTGTGTTTCATCAATATGATCTGTAATACCACTTACTACCGACCAAGTTCCTAACACCACATTTAATTTTGTTTCATCATCTAAGCCTGCACAATAAGCGGTAGAAACTACATCAAACAAGCCCCCTACCACGGGCGTGCCTGCTGCCAGTCCTGTTTGTTGTGCGGCTTGCTCGGTTACATAGCCTGCAATTTCATTCGGTTTAATCACAAGCGGTAATTTTTCTAAGATATTTTGCAAGCCTAACCGTTCGGCTAAGGCAGGATCATATTTTCCTGCGGACATATTATAGAGATTACTCTCTGAAATGTTTGTTTCTTCGCAATGTAATTGCCCTGTTAAACAAAAACGCAGATAGTCGTGCGACATCAGCACTTTATCAATTTTCGCATAACGCTCCGGTTCATTTTCTTGAAGCCATTTTAAGATCGAAACAGGATGCCCCGTCCAAAGTGTTTGACGTGTAAGAGGATATAACTGTTGAGGGATTTCTTCAGCCTGCCAACGTTTTACATTCTCCAACGAACGTTGATCCGAAGATAAAATGGCTCGCCCAAGTGGTTGCTGTTCTTTATCCAGTAAGAAGGCTCCCTTTCCTTGTGCCGAAATGCCAACCCCTTTAATGTCTTCAGCATTGATTTTACTTTGAATGATGACGTTTTTAATCACATTGGCACATACGGCCCATAATTGCGACATATCGCGTTCCGCATAGCCAGCTTGCTCGCTGATAACGGAAACATTTTCTCGAGCAAGACTTTGTACGATGCCTTGTTCATCAAACAGTGCGGCTTTCACAAAAGTACCGCCGCAATCAATACCGAGATAGTAGTTCATAACAGTTCCTTTTCTACAAATCAAAATACAGAAAAGAAAAGCGGTCTGATTTTGCAAAAATTTCGCAAAATCTAACCGCTTGTCTTGCCATTATTGTGCTAATGCATCCACTTTTTTCAACAGCTCATCGCCGTGTTTTTCCACAAAACTTTTACGTACTTGTTCTTCAATAACCGCTTTAAACGGCTTAGTATCCACTTGTTCAATCACTTCGATACCTTGTTTACGTAAATTCGCAATGATCTCTTGCTCGTTTTTCACATTAAGATCACGTTGGAACTGCCCGGCTTCTTTTGCTGCTTCAACAATAGCGGTTTGAAGTTCTGGTGCTAAGCTATCAAATTTGGCTTTGTTCATTACCACAATTAACGGAGTATAGCCGTGGTTGGTTAAGCTTAAATGTTTTTGTACTTCATACAATTTTGAAGACCAGAAAATCCCGATTGGGTGCTCTTGTGCGTCCACTGCACGGGTTTCGAGTGCGGTATAAAGCTCCGCCAATGGCATTGGCACAGGGTTACCACCTAACAATTTGAAGGCTTCGATGTACATTGGGTTTTGGTTAGTACGAACTTTTAAGCCTTTAATATCTTCCGGTTTTGTTACTGGGTGTTTTGAGTTAGAGAATGCACGGAAGCCAACGTCCCAGAACGCTAAACCTTTTAAGCCTTGTGCTTCAAGATCTTTCAATAAACCTTGTCCAATTTCGCCATCTAACACTTTATAAACGTGAGCACGATCTTTAAAAATAAATGGAATATCAATCACATTTAATTTTGGCTCAATGCCTGTAAAGTTTGGTGAACCAGACATCTCAAGATCAATGGTACCGCCACGCACACCGCTAATCATCGTTTGTGCATTACCTAAAGTGCTATCTGGGAAAAGTTTTAACTTAACTTCGCCTTTGGTTTTTTCATTTAATAAATCATTGAATTTTTTGGCTGCAATATGCTGACTATCACTACGTGGTGCTTCATAACCAAAACGTAATGAAACTTCTGCTTGTGCGACACCAGAAAATGCAACCGCTGATACCACTACAGCAGCTAATGTTTTTAAAGCTGAATTTACAATCCAAGTGCAACAAAAAAAGAAGTACTCATCAACTAGAATATAATTTTGTTTCCACACAAAAACCACTTCCAAATGATGAGTACTTCCTACCGACATCTTACAATAAACGAGCGAGAAAAGATAATGATTTTACTCGCACAGGGCAAAAAACAAGCAGAAATTGCCAAAGCACTGGGACGTAGCTCCAGCACCATTTCTCGCGAGCTGAAACGACACGCTCTAGAAAGCTACAGTGCAACGAACGCACAAAACAGCTATTTGAAGCATCGTCAAAATAGCAAAGCACAGCGCAAATTAGAGCAGCCTGAATATTTCAATTTGGTGCAAGAAAAGTTTCTGACAGAAAACTGGTCGCCCGAACAAATCAGCGCACGATTAAAATTGGAAAAATCTGAATTATCCATTAGTTATTCAACCATTTATCGTGGTATTTATTCAGGGTTGTTTGATATAGGCGAACGCAAAGCCAGTCGCAAACTGCGCCACAAAGGCAAAACACGGCATACAAAAAATCATCATGAAAAACGTGGCAAAATTCAGATATCCAACCATTTGAACGACCGTCCCATTTCGGCGCAAAATCGCAGTCGCTTTGGACATTGGGAAGCCGATACCGTACTGGGTAAAGCGGGTGGAGCTTGTTTGCTGACGCTGACGGAACGCAAAAGTCGTTTTGAGTTGGTGAAGAAAATTCCTGCCAAAAAAGCCGAAGCAGTCCAAAAAGCCATGATTGAATTGCTGGATTCACATATATTGCGGTCAATTACGCCAGACCGTGGTAAAGAATTTGCCCAACATCGTTTGGTAACAGAAGCACTGGGTGTAGAATTTTACTTCCCCGAGCCGCATCAACCGTGGACACGGGGAACGAATGAAAATACAAATGGGTTACTTCGTGAATACTTTCCGAAGCACCAAGACATCAATCAGTGGAGCGAAGTTGATATTCAACAGGTGATCAATAAACTGAATTTACGACCACGTAAATGTTTAGGTTGGAAAACACCTTATGAAGTTTACTTCAAAAAATCGTTGCACTTGGTTTGACAATTCAAGAATTAAAGAATGTTTTCATAGAGTTCTCCTATGGATTAGTGTTTTTATTATCCCTTATGAAAACATAAGGGATACTTTGTAAAATTTTTGCGAAAGCTGACCGCTTGTTATTGCATCCATTGTAATGGTACTAACACCAACTCTGGTACAAAAACAAAGGCAAGTAATAACGCAATCATCATCATTAAATATGGGAATACCCCTTTCGCTGCCTGATCAAACGGTAATTTTGACACACCGGTAATGACGTTTAATACGTTGCCGACCGGTGGTGTAATTAAGCCGATAGAGGTATTTAAGATAAATAACACACCAAAGTAAACAGGGTCGATACCAGCCTCTTCAACAAGTGGCATAAGCACAGGGGTTAAAATCAATACCGTCGGGGTTAAATCCATAACCATACCAATAACAAATACTGCTAGCATAATCACAAGCAATAATGTTGTTGGGCTTTCAATGAGAGGTTCTAACAACTCTGTAAGCATAGTCGGTAATTCAGCCACGGTAATTAACCAGCCTGTTACATTAGCAGCTGCCACCAAGAACATCACCACAGCGGTTGTTTTTGCTGCCGCTAAGATCACTTTATATAAATCTTTGATTTTGAGTTCACGATAAACAAAGAGCGAAACCACAAGAGCATAGAAGGTTGCAACAGCACCGGCTTCCGTTGGGGTAAACATACCTGAACGGAACCCACCAATGATGATGACAGGGAGTAATAATGCCCAAATACTGTTTTTAAATGAAATACAAAGTTCTTGTTTCGTTGCTTTAGAGAAGGTCATCAAGTCAAGGCGTTTTGCTTGCCACCACCATAATGCGGCTAAACAGATCCCCATCATAATGCCTGGGAAAATACCGGCTAAGAATAATTTGGTAATGGAAACACCGCTTGCTACACCAAACACGATAAACGGAATGGAAGGTGGAATAATCGGCGCAATAATACCAGCTGTCCCAATCAGACCGGCTGAACGATCTAACGGATAGCCAGTGGTTTTCATCATTGGTAGCAACATTGCCGCCACTGCCGCTGTATCCGCTACTGCTGATCCTGAAAGGCTTGCCATAATCATTGCCGCCAAAATGGCAACAAAACCTAAGCCACCACGTTTATGACCCACCAATTTCATTGGTAAGTCAATAATGCGTTTAGAAAGCCCACCTTCATTCATAATTTCGCCGGCAAGAATAAAGAAAGGAATTGCCATTAACGAAAAACTATCTGCACCGCTCACAATTTGTTGCGCAAGAATTTGTGCATCGAAGAGGTCTAAATGAAGCATTAACGCTACGCCACAAATCAATAAGGCGAAAGCAACAGGCACACCAAGAAGAATAGCACCTAATAATACTGAGAGGAAAATAGCAACGGTCATTGTGCTTCTCCTTTTCCAAGGCTAACAATGGTTGTAAACATTCTCGCCACAATTAAAATACCGATTAAACTACCTGCAATCACGCTGGCTAAATAAGTAATTCCCTGCGGTAAACCGGAAATCGGGGCAAGATTATTGAGGTTTAATTGAAATTGGATCCAGCTTCCATCAATAATAAGGTAGCAACAAAACAGCATTGCAGCATCGGTAACGAGACGTAATAATGAGCGACCTACCGGCGATAATTTATCGGTTAAAACCGTTACGCTCACGTGCTGATTTTCGCTAAAAGCTAGAACCGCACCTAAAAATGCCAGCCAAACAAACATATAGCGAGAGACTTCTTCGGTTATGCTGATACTACTATTAAAGCCGTAGCGTAAAACCACATTCACAAAAACTAAAATAGACATTGCGGTAAGAATAAGCACACATAGAGCTTCAAGTGCTTTTCCAACCAGTTGAGCCAGAGATTTCATAAATCACTCCTCAATTTCGCTCATCGCAATTTTGACGACAATTTTTCGGATCATCTCCGTACCATCATAAATTGCGGTTCTATGGGTATCTTCAGGAAAAAAGACAGCAAAATTACCACTCACACAACGGAATTCATTTTCGTTTTCCGCTGTGGCGTAGTATTGAATATCACGAGTTTCATCATATGCCTGTGCAATCGGGTTTGTGCCTAAATCCGTTGCCGCCGCCATCACTTCTTTCCCTTTGTGTAGATATTGCACATCAAGATAACGGCGATGAACTTCCGGCTGAAATGCCGATTTAGGTTGAGTTACCAAGTCTAAAACTTGAACAAAAATTTCACGTCCTTTTAACTCATATACACCGGCTTCCATCTTATCAAAATCGGTCTTTTTCAGATAATCTAAAGCAAAGGCGATTGCTTTTGGATATTGTTTGGGATTGTAATTTGAGATATGACCAAAAAACATCATTTGCTCCTTTGTGAAGCCGATTTGCAAAACATTTCAATATTTTGACCGCTTGCGCATCGGCTTTTCACACTTCCGTTATAAAGATTTCAATTTCGCCCAAACCGTATCATCAACAGGAATACCGTTTGCTTTGTTATCCGCTAAAATGGTCGTAAATTCGTGCCCCGGTAAACGCACTTCCACATTTGGATCTGACGGTTCAGCTGTTTTCACATATTCCATAATGCGGTTAAGTTTTTCCTCTTTTGTTTTACCATCAATCAAACGATCAACTTCAATGGCAATAAAGACTTGCGATACACAATACTCATCACTTTTATCTTCTGTCACTGCGGCTGTGGATTCGCCGTTTGAAAGCAATGTTGCAATCATATCCAACACAATAGATAAACCCGAACCTTTCCAGAAGCCCATCGGTAATAAACGGCGATTTTTCTCAACCGTTGCTGGATCACGGGTTAAATGACCATCATCATCAAAACCGGCATCAACAAAAGTTTGGCGACCGGCTAAACGATGTACTTCTAACATACCGTAAGAGTACATTGAACAAGACATATCCACCATGGTAATTGGCGTTGTCGGCACTGCGATAATTAACGGGTTCGTCCCAATACGGCATTCTTTTGCGCCCCAAGGTGGCATAACCGCAAGTGCATTCGTCCAACAAATGCCGATATAACCTTTTTCTGCTGCTTGCCAGCCATAAGAACCACCACGCATCCAATGGTTTGCATTTCGTAATGCGACCACGCCAATACCATTCTGTGCCGCTAATTCCATTGCACGATCCATCATTTTCTTCGCCGTTAAATTCCCAATGGCTTGATGTGCATCCCATTGCTCAATTGCACCTAAACTTAATACTTTGGTAGGCTCGGCTTCAGGGACAATATCGCCGTTTTCAAGCTGCTGAATAAAACGAGGAAAGCGGTTTACTCCGTGCGAATAAGCACCGGCTTGTGTTGTGTCAGTAAAAACCGTTGCACATTCTTCTGCGATCTCTTCACGAACTTGGCGAGCAAGTAATACACGTTTAAACTCCGCTTTTAATTCATCATAGGATACACGAATAGTCATAATGGCTCCTTTTAGGCTATAATTTCATTTTATGAAATGCTATTTCATATTTGAATATTAGAGGGTTATTTATTAGACGTTAAGCGGGAAAATTCAATTTTGTGAGATCCCTCACATTTTGAATTCTAAAAGTGTGAACTCCATCACATTTTTTATTCGGAAATTCTCTTTTAATAAAAAAGACTAATCAAAAATCAGTACGGAATGGATATGACAGAAGAAAAAGCAAACGGAAATCAAAGCTTAATTCGAGGGCTAAAATTACTGGATATTTTAAGCAATTACCCCAATGGTTGCCCTTTAGCACAATTGGCGGAAACAGCAGAGTTAAATAAGAGTACAGTCCATCGCTTACTGCAAGGGCTACAACAAGAAGGGTTTATTCAACCAGCGACCACGGCAGGAAGCTATCGGCTCACGACAAAATGCCTTTCGATTGGGCACAAAATGTTTTCGTCACTCAACATTATTCATGTTGCTGCTCCTTACCTTGAGCAACTTAATTTAAAAACGGGTGAAACGGTCAATTTTTCAATGCGAGAAGATGATCATGCCATCATGATTTATAAGTTAGAACCAACAACGGGCATGCTACAAACTCGTGCTTATATCGGGCAACGCCTCTCGCTGTATTGTTCGGGTATGGGGAAACTCTATCTTGCTTACGATAAAAATTCACTCGATTATTTAGAAAAATACTGGGAGAGTCATCAAGAGATTATTCAACCGCTCACGTGTAACACGATTACGGATATCAATGCAATGCAAAATGAACTCGAGGAAATCAAACAGCAACATTTTGCACTCGATAAAGAAGAAAATGAAATTGGTGTAACTTGCATCGCCTATCCCATTTTTAACTTTAAAGGCGAAGTTAAATACGCCCTCTCGATTTCAACATCGGTATCAAGGTTGCATCAAATTGGCACAGATTTCTTACATCAAGAAATTAAACAAACCGCTTTAGCGATTTCAAAAGAACTAGGGTGGGAAAAAGCCGGTACTATGTAGCAATTGCACAAAAGTCAATTTTAAGAAGATTTAATGTAGGGGCGGGGATAAACCCCGCCCCTACGAAAATATTAAATATTTGTGCAAATGCTACATAATACCGTAAATCTGCAAAATTCTAGAAAAAACGACCGCTTGTAAAAGGTATAACAAGCGGTCAAATTTTTATAATGGAAAGAAAATCGGCACAAGGAATACCGTGGCGAGCATAACCAAAATGGTAAACGGCACGCCGATTTTGACAAAATCCATAAAGCGATAACCGGCAGGACCAATGACCATGGTATTGACCGGTGATGAAATTGGGGTCATAAAGGCGGCGGAGGAGGCAATTGCAATGACCATTACCAATGCCGTTGGCGAATAACCCAGCTGTTTGGCAACTTCAATGGCAATCGGTGCCATCAAAATTGCCGTTGCCGTATTTGAAATAAATAAGCCGACCACCGCGGTTAAAGCAAATAAGCCTAATAGAATAAAATAAGCATTCGTCTGTGCACCACCGGTTATGCGGATAAACTCTTCAACCATCAAACTTACTCCGCCCGTTTTTTGCATGGCGATGGAGAACGGCATCATGCCGACAATCAAAATCAAACTCGGGAAATGGATAGAATCATACGCAGATTTCATATCAATACAGCGGAACTTGCCGAGTAACAGACAGGCAATTAACGCCGCAATCACGTTTGGTACAATACCGGTAATCATCAACACCACCATCAAAAACACGGAAAAGAGTGCATGTGGCGCTTGGCTTGCTGCCGGTACTGCCAATTTGCTCTCTTTTGGCAAGCCTAATAGAAAGAAGTCTTTACGTTCTTTGGCAAGCGTTTCAATTTTCGACCAGATCCCCATAACAAGTAGAATATCGCCCGATTGGATCGTTTCGCTTAATAGATCGTTGTGTAGAATGTTTTTCTCACGCTTAATGCCAATAATGCTTAATCCATAAGAAGAACGAAAACGTAATTCAGGAATTGTGCGACCAATGGTCTCCGTTTCCGGCATGACCGCAAGTTCTGCCATGCCAACGGATTTCGCTTGCGTTGAGAAATAGCTACCTTTTAATTCAATTTGTTGAAGTTTAAAGAGTTCGCATAATTCAAGAAAACGAACTTCATCGACACCAATATCAACCAATAAAATATCTTTTTTCTGTAACTGATCGTTGCCATAAGCCGCAATCGTAATATGGCGGAAATTCTTAAAACGCTGAATGGCGATAATGTTCATTTGATAAACCGAACGAAGTTTTAGCTCATCAATCGTTTTACCAATCAGCGGTGAATCCTCTTTTAGAATGACCATTTTTGCCCGACCGTTAAGTCCATATTCTTCGATCAATTTCGCCATCGAATCTTCGTTGCTATTGTTCACATTATTTGCAACCCCATCATCTAACCAACGACGAGCAACTAACATATACAAGATACCCAAACCAAGAACTACGATACCGATCGGCGTAAAACTAAAGAAATGAAAGCCTTGATAGCCTGCTTTAACTAATTCTGAATGGGTAACCAAGTTCGGTGCGGTGGCAATTAATGTCATCATACCGCTAATTAACCCCGCCACACTTAACGGCATCATTAAACGGCGAGGGGAAATATTCATGCCGGCACAAATCGCTAAGACCACCGGAATAAAAATCGCCACAATGCCGGTTGAACTCATAAAAGAGCCAAGCACACCAATGGATAACATCAACAAAACAAGAACTTTCGTTTCGCTCGCGCCAGCTACTCGCATAAGCCAATCGCTGATACTATTTGCTACGCCGGTTCGAGATAAAGATTCGCCAATGATGTAAAGTAATGCCAACAAAACGATATTTGGATCGCTCAAACCGGCAAAGATTTCTTGAGTGGTTAAAATGCCACTTAAACTAAAGCCAAGCATTACTAATAATGCCACTACGTCCATTCTGAGCTTGTTTTGAATGAAAAGAATAATGGCGACAGCAAGGAGTGCCAACACAATAAATAAAGGTTGGAATACCATATCAGGCAGGTAAGAAGAAAGAGAATTTAAGGTATTCATAGCCACCTCAATTGCAAAATATTTGAAAAATTAGACCGCTTATCCACTTAGGTCTTTTTCTTTCTCGCTCTAGGATGAGCCGCATCATATACTTTTGCTAAATGTTGAAAATCCAAATGGGTATAAATTTGCGTGGTTGCTAAACTACTATGCCCTAGCAATTCTTGCACGGCACGTAAATCGCCCGAGCCTTCCAACATATGGGTCGCAAAAGAGTGTCGAAGTTTGTGAGGGTGTAAATGCGTTTCTAACCCTTGCTTTCTCCCCCACTTTTCCATAATGAGCTGAATTGAGCGATGAGACAAACGTCCGCCTCGATTATTAAGAAAAACCGCATTATCCTGAGGATTAAAACTCATACGCACCTCAAGCCAACGATGTATCGCTTCAAGTGCTTTCGAGCCAATTGGCACAATACGCTCTTTATTTCCTTTACCGAGTAAACGTACTTCTCGGGTGGCTAAATCCATGCAGTCAAGATCCAACCCTTGTAATTCGGAAAGTCGTAACCCTGAGCTATACATCAGCTCCATCATCGCCAAATCACGAATTTCTAAAGGCGTGGTCGCTTCCGTATTTAATAATTGAGCGACCTGCTCGGCATCCACATTTTTAGGTAAATGTCGCCCTACTTTTGGGGCTTTAATCCCAAGAGCCGGATTTGCCGGCAGTTGTTCGTGTTTGACTAAATAAGCAAACCACTGTCGCAATGCGACTAGCCTTACACCGATACTTTTAGCGCCTAAACCTTGTTTATGGCTTTGGCTCAAAATCCAGCGAATAACCGAAGCATCCACCTCTTGCCACGAACTGATTTGATGCTGCTTTAACATCGCACAGACAGCTTGTAGCTGGCGTTGATAGTTACTCAACGTATGGGGACTAACTTGTTTTTCTGCTCGAAGATAATCCCAATAAGGCTGAATTTGAGCGTAAAGCGTATTGTCCATCACAAATTAAGCTAAACCTAATTGCCCAATTTTTACGCCGACATTACCTAATGCCACGGGGCTTAGATACTGTCCTAAGAACTCAAATAATTCATCTAAATCCGTAAATTCACGTTGCACTTTAATATCATCTTCTACTTTACGTACAAATGAATAGATCGTTTTTGCTGATGAAATATGTGCTTCAAGAGTAATATACACCGTTTCAAAAAAGTGATTTACATTGCCTTCTTCGCCTGGGTCACTCACGCGAACATTCCAATGATTACTAAATAAAACTTCGGTTTTAATTGACATGTTTACCTCTTAGTATGTTGTGTTAAATATCGATATTATCTAAACCAATAAATTTCGCTTTCGGAAAATATTGTTGTAAATAATTTAATAAATATGCTTCTGTATTTTGACTGATCAGAGAGTCTTGATCAAGATAACGATTATAAACCAATGCTTCTAAAGGAATTTGGTATTGCTGGCACGCCATCAAACTGAGTAACGTGTGATTAATACTGCCTAATTTACCTGAACTAACCAAAATTAGCGGATATCGCTGTGTTTTCAAATAATCTAAGGTGGTTCTCGTTTCGGTGTAAGGCACAGCCAGTCCGCCGGCGCCTTCTAACAAGACATAATCATATTTCTGTCTTAATTGATGAACCGCGCGGTTAATTTTATTTTCATCAATTTCCGTATGCGCTAAACGCGCCGCTAAATGTGGCGAACAAGGATAAGGAAAAACATAAGGGCAAGTCAAACCTGCTTTATCTTCAGGCAATAAATCAATGCCTTGAATTTTGCGATGCACTAAAATATCGGCCGCAATCCCTTCACAGCCGGTTTGAATCATTTTTTGCGTAATGACGGAAAATCCCTGTTCCAGCAATTTCTTAGCATAAAAACCTGTTGCAATGGTTTTCCCTACATCGGTATCAATACCCGATACAAAAATCACTTTACCAAGCATGTTATTTCCTTTTTTTACGAGCCATTACATAAAGTGGCGTATAAGTTAATGTAACGCCTAAATTCTGCTGAAATCGCGTACGATAACGCTGTTCAAACTGAGTTAGACGTTTGTCCGACCATTTAGAGGGATCAATAATGCTTACCCCTGTTTTATTTAAATGGATCAATACTGACAATGCCGAATCAAAATAGAGTGGGATTTTGTCTGTTGTTAAAACAAGAACTTCAAATTTATCGGCTAATAATTTATACCATTCGTCTTCGGTGGGATAAGTTAATCCTGTTTTAAGCAGACACTTAATTTCATAAAGATTTTTAGGAGAAAATGTATTAAACAATAAAATGCCGTCATCATTCAGCATGTTGACCGTCTTTTTCAGGAAGTTCGCTTCGTTTTCAAACCATTGAACCGAAGAAGCGGAAATCACCAAATCATAACCCATGCCGAAATTTTCTCGCTCCGCGTCACCGAAGTGATAATGCACCGAAGAATAAGGTAATTTTTGGCGTAAAGCAGGCTCATAATCGCGACAAAGATCGTTTAGTACCAAACGCTCGAAAGAGCATTGCGATACAAGTTGTTCACTTAACATACCTGTGCCGCAACCTATTTCAAGTATTTTGCCAAAAGCTTTGCCTTGGATTGCGAGTAACGCCATCAGCTTTTGTACAATACATTGTTGAGCAATCGCATTATTATCATATTCCGATTTTGCTTGTGAAAATCGGATAGCGACTTGCTGTTTATCCACTAACTGCACGCGGTATCCTTAAGCAGTTCTTGCCAACCGGAAAAGTGATTAAAAAGATAATGCTCCGCATCAATAAGCTGAATTTTGGTTTGCGGTTGATTTTGCCAGTACTCAAGCTGATTTTGTGTTGGAATAATTTTATCTTTGTTGCCAATAATAGCTTTTTGCCACACTAGCAACCCCGTTCGATTATCTTGCATAATACAATCATTTAAGTGCGCTAACTCTTGTTTTACTTCTGTGAAATCTCGCTTTTCAGGTAACAAGCGGTAATTTTCTAGGGCAATTTTACCGCACATTCTGCGTTCAAATTTTGCAAGATTTTCTTCGCTTAAAGACGCAAGCGTACCGTCAAACACTGCCGTTGGAATGCCAAATTGATCGTGTTTAGGTGCCCCCGTTCCATTGATCGCCACAGCGTGAGTCAAAGGAATAGCATGTAAAACACGTTCAGCCACCCAAACGCCTAGAGACCAAGCCACCACATAAATTTCTTGATAGCCCGAAAAATCAAATTCAAGATGCAAATCTCGGTAATCGTAACAAATCAGTAAATCGAAATCGTTCGATAATTCCAAGTATTTCGCAATACTGATTGGCGTTCCCCAGCCGGAAAAATACACAAGCAATTTACGCTGTTGGCGTGCAATATGTTGATAGCGCACTTAATTCTCCTTTTATAAATATGCGATTAAGCCTTTTATTTCTTGTTCGGTTAAATCTGCGGTTAATGAAAAACGCAAACGTGCCGTGCCTTTGGGTACTGTTGGCGGACGAATAGGTAAGCAATAATAGCCTTGTTTTTGCAAATAATCGGCTTTTTCCACCGCTTGCTGATTTTTACCTAAGATATATGGCACGATGCAAGTTTCGCTTAACAGCGGAAATTCACTTCTTTTCGCCACTTCAGTTCGCAAGATTTGGCTTAATTTCTCAAGATGATGACGCTTTTCGGTAAATTGCGGTAATTGTTCAAATAAAAAGTAAGTCCAAGCAACATTAATCGGTGGAAGTGCGGTAGAAAAAATTAAAGGACGCATCGTATTGATTAAGTATTCTCTTATCTCGCTATCACAAACAAGATAAGCCCCCATAGATGCCAATGCCTTACCAAAAGTCCCCACTAAAAAGTCAATCTCTTGAATACAGTCGAAGACTTCTGCCATTCCCAAGCCTTGTTGCCCGTATACACCTATGGCGTGGGCTTCATCAACATACAGTAGCACATTGGTGTAACGTTTTTTGAGTGCAACTAACTGTTGAAGATCCGCAATATCGCCGTCCATACTAAAAACACTTTCTGTAACAATAATCACTTGTTGGTAGCGCTCTGAATGTGTCTGCAATAGCAGCTCAAGATGAAGATAATCATTATGCTTATAACGGAAAAAATCCGCCCCGGAAAGTCGAATGCCGTCAATCAGACTGGCATGAACAAATTTGTCGGCCAAAATTAAGGTTTGTTTATCAGCCACTGCAGGCAAAATACCAATATTGGCGTGATAGCCGCTATTAAATAATAGAGCGGATTCTCGCTGAAAACGTTGTGCTAATAGCGTTTCAAAATCCTGATAAATCGGGAAATTGCCCGTTAATAAACGAGAAGATGATGATGTGAGCGGTTGATTTTTACCGATAGATTGCAAAAATCTTTCCACCTGTTGTGCATCATTTGCCAAACCCAAATAATCGTTAGAGGATAAATTCAACATCGTCAGACCACGAGCAACAACAAATTTTCCCTGATGTTCAATATCAGGGAATTGGCGTTTCTGCCCAATTTCATCTAATTGCTGAAGATGTTGAGTAAATTTATTCATCATATTCCTCTTTAACTACGGCTAATAATTGCTCGGTTAAAAAGCTTAATTGGTTAGGTTCGATAATAAAAGGCGGCATAATATAAATAAGTTTACCAAAAGGACGAACCCAAATGCCCTTTTCTACAAAGCGTTTTTGTAAAGAAACCATATTGACTGCTTCACGCATTTCCAGCACCCCAATCGCCCCTAGAACACGGACTTCAGCAACGGATTTAAACGCTTTAGCCGGTGCAAGTTCAGCCTTGAGCTGCGCTTCAATTTGATGGATTTTATGTTGCCAATCGCTTTCCAGTAAAAGTGACAGAGATTCATAGGCTACCGCACAAGCCAGTGGATTCCCCATAAACGTTGGACCGTGCATAAAGCATTTTGCCTCGCCTTCACTGATGGTATGAGCAATATACTCGGTAGTAATGGTTGCCGCTAATGTTAAGTAACCGCCGGTTAATGCTTTGCCGATACAAAGAATATCCGGCACAACATTGGCATATTCTAAAGCAAATAATTTGCCTGTCCGCCCAAAACCTGTAGCAATTTCGTCAAAAATCAGCAATACACCATGTTGATCGCAAAGTTCTCTCGCTCGTTTTAAATACATTGGCGAATAGAAATACATTCCGCCGGCGCCTTGCACAATGGGCTCTAAAATCAATGCGGCAATGTGGTGTCCTTCCTGAGCAAGCAATTCTTTCAATGGTTCAATCGCACTTTCTTGCCATTCTTCATCAAATTTAATCGAAGGTTGGGGTAAAAAATGTTGAATCGGTAAGCGGTGGCGGAATAAGCCGTGCATACCCGTAACAGGATCGCAAACAGACATGGCGTGCCAGGTATCGCCGTAATAGCCCGAACGCACGGTGGCAAATTGATTTCGCTCTTCCCCTTTCGCTTGCCAATATTGCAATGCCATTTTCAATGCCACTTCCACCGCAACAGAACCGCTATCGGCAAAAAATATTTTGTTTAATGATTGGGGTAAAATGGTCAGCAATTTTTCCGTTAATTTTACCGCCGGTTCGTGCGTGATACCGCCGAACATAATATGGCTCATTTTGGCTAATTGTTCAGTGATTGCGTTGTTTAAGCGTGGGTGGTTATAACCGTGCAAAGCTGCCCACCAAGACGACATACCGTCAACCAGCACACGACCGTCTTTAAGATAAATTTCAACGCCCTTTGCACTTTCCACCGCATAAACGGGTATAGGTTGCGTCATTGATGAATAAGGATGCCAAATATGCGCTCGGTCAATCTCAATTAATTTGTCTAAATCCATTTTACCACCATAAAAAAGCCCTATTTTGTGAATAGGGCTTCATCATTGTCATTATTGCAGTAACGAAATATCCGCAACCTGTAAGAACAAGTTACGTAAGTTGTTCAGAATTGCTTGACGGTTTTGGCGAAGTTTTGGATCTTCGGCATTAACCATCACTTTATCGAAGAAGTTATCCACCACTTCACGTAAACCGGCTAAGCGGTCAAGTGCGGTTTGATATTCGCCTTTTTCAAATAGTGGTGCAAGCTCTGCTTGTAATGCAATTACTTGTTCTGCAAGGGCTTTTTCTTCCGCTTCCACTAATAAAGTGCGGTCGATTTCTGATGAGATTTCGCCTTCTACTTTCGCTAAAATGTTGCTCACACGTTTATTCGCTGCCGCCAACGCTTCTGCACTGTCTAAAGTGCGGAAATGCGATACCGCACGCACACGAGCGTCAAAGTCTGCTGGGCGAGTTGGACGGCGAGCGAGAACCGCTTGGATAACATCCACCGCAATGCCTTCATCTTGATACCACGCACGGAAACGACCGAGCATAAAGTCCACCACTTCTTCCACAACGTTGCTGTTGGTGAGTTTGTCGCCAAACAATTTTGCAGAAGTCGCCACTAAATCGCTCAGATCAAGCGGTAAGTTTTTCTCTACAATAATGCGTAACGCACCGAGTGCCGCACGGCGTAAAGCGAATGGGTCAGCACTGCCTTTCGGTTGCTGACCGATACCGAAAATCCCTGTGAGCGTATCAAATTTATCCGCCAATGCAACAGAACTTGCCACCAGCGATTTCGGCAATTCATCGCCTGCAAAGCGTGGCATATATTGCTCGTTTAACGCCACCGCCACTTCTTCATCTTCGCCATCGTGACGAGCATAGTGCATACCCATTACGCCTTGCGTATCGGTAAATTCAAACACCATATTGGTCATTAAATCACATTTCGACAACAAGCCGGCACGTTTCGCTTTGGCTTCATCAGCACCGATTTGTTTTGCAATTTCGCCTGCAAGTTGTTCAATGCGAGCGGTTTTGTCACGCAACGTGCCAAGCTGTTGTTGGAACAACACGGTTTCTAAACGTGGTAACTGATCTTCCAAACGTTGTTTTAAGTCGGTTTTGAAGAAGAATTCCGCATCGGTCAAACGTGGACGCACCACTTTTTCATTCCCTTCAATGATTTTGCTTGGATCTTCAGGGTTGATGTTCGACACAAAGATAAAGTGCGGTAAAAGTTTTCCGTCTTTATCATAAATCGGGAAGTATTTTTGGTCGCCTTTCATTGTGTAAACCAAGGCTTCCGCAGGCACGGCAAGGAAACGCTCTTCAAACTTCGCCGCTAACACGTTCGGATATTCCACTAAAGACGTCACTTCGTCTAACAAGTCTTCTTCAATATCCGCCACGCCACCTAAAGCGGTCGCTTTTTCTTGAGCTTTTGCAAGAATTAATGCTTTACGCTCGTTGAAATCCGCAACAACTGAGCCTTTTTCTTTTAACAACGCAGGGTATTGATCCGCGTGGCTGATTTGGAACTCACGCTCGCCTAAGAAACGGTGACCACGAACGGTTGTACCGCTGGCTACGCCTAAAATTTCGCCTTCGATTAGCTCATCGCCTAACAATAAGGTTACAGTGTGGACAGGACGCACGAACTGTTCGGTTTTATCGCCCCAACGCATTGTTTTTGGAATAGGCAATTTTGCCAACGCTTGGCTGATAATGCCCACCAACAAGTTTTTGGTCGGCTGACCTTCGATCACCGCACGGTGAACCAGCCATTCACCTTTATCGGTGGCAATACGCTCCGCCTGCTCAACGGTAATGCCACAGCCTTTCGCCCAGCCTTCCGCCGCTTTGGTCGGCTTACCTTCCGCATCAAACGCCGCCGACACCGCCGGACCACGTTTTTCCACTTCTTTGCTTGGCTGTGCTGTCGCAAGCCCCAATACTTTCACCGCTAAACGGCGTGGTGCTGCAAACCATTCCACTTTGTCAAAGCTCAAACCCGCTTGGTTTAATTCCGCTTCAACATTCTCCGCAAATGCGGTCGCTAATTTTTTGAGTGCCTTCGGTGGCAACTCTTCTGTGCCGATCTCGGCGAGGAAGTTTTGTGTTGTCATTTTTCTATCTCATTGTAGGGTGCGTTTTAACGCACCGTTTGATTTTAAATTGAATCTTTTTCAATAGTAGCTTCACATTTCACAGGGAAATTGAGTGAGTTTGCAATAAAGCATGCCTGATGTGCATTTTTGTGTAATGCTAATGCTTTATCTACATCCGACTCTTTCGAAATTCGCACACGAGGTTTTAATGTCGCTGAAAGGAAACGCCCTGCTTGTTCGGAACTGCCTTCATCCATCACTGCGATTGCCTCATCACAATATTCCAACACAACTATGTTATTGACCGCACAAAAATGTAAATACCATAATTTATGACAGGCGGAAATGGATGCCAATAACATATCTTCGGGATTCCAACGAGTTTTGTCGCCACGAAAAGCAGGATCAGAGGAACCTAAAATATTGGGTTTATGAGGTGCCGAAACAATAAAATCTCTCCCATAGGTAGTATAAGATGAGGTACCCGAGCCTAAATTTCCAACCCATTTCACAATAACTTGATAGAGATGTTGTTTCATTATTTCTTTCCTTTAAAACCCCGATAATACTCAGCAGAGTAGGACATTATCATTTTGAATTTTTACAAATTTCAGACAAAATCTGACCGCTTGTTACTTCCCCCATACTGACGTATGGGGTTATGCATAGTGCGGTTGCTCCGCAACCTATTAGCTTGTCGCAGAGCGACAACACTATGCTTAACCTAGTACGTCAGTGCTAGGGCTAACTCAGCTAAATCCAACACCACTCTCTCATCTTCCAACACTAACGCTGGAATACCGATATAGCCATTTGCTTTGGCATCATCAAAAGCAGGGTGGCGATCACGCAATCTGAGAAAGGGTTTAAAATTTGCACCGCTTTGGGTAATATCCACCGCTTCGTAGTCCACGCCTAAACGTTGTAATTCAGCGACAAACGGGGCGGTGTCTGGGCACCAATGGGCGAAATATAAAACGGGTTTGGTCATCTTGAACTCCATTATTTTTCCACTTTAGCCTTTAAACTGTTCTGCAAAATTTGTTGGAAGCGGTCATATTCACATAATCCTTTGCTATCCAATGAACAATCCGTTAATTCTAATCTTGCTCGATAAGGAGGTGTAGATAAATTTAACGGAGTAAGGTTTATTAGTTGTTCTGTTGTTTGATAAACGTACTCTAAGCGAAATTTTCTCTGTCCGCTATTCTTATGTTTCCAAACTTCAAAGAATAATTTTCCACCGATTGGAATATTTTCCAATGAATTTTCCAATTCATAAGGCTTTACATTTAATGCTGCAAGTAAAGCCACTATATTAGAGTCATGTCCCACCAGTAAAATAATTTTATTTTCGCTGTTTAATTGTTGCTGAATAAGTTGTAAAAGTGGCTGAGAAACATTTTGTGCTAGAGCCTGATTTCCTTTAAATAAGGTTCGATAATAAGCATTTTTGATTTCGTTAATCGCTTGCCATTTCTCTTGAGTATCGATATTCCCATGGGCAATATCAGCACTAGGTTTACCAACATAATGAGCAAGAAGTAATGCACCCACAATTTTCTTTGCGGTACTAATTGACCCTGTAATTTTTACCGATTTATTATCTTGGATACTATATTCACCAGATTTTTCGCCTAAATCACACTGATTTTTTTGGAGACAATTCGTTGAATGGCGGTAATCAATCAGTTCACTTAATAAGGCATAATGTGGTTTCAGTTGCTGTTGTAATGCAGTTAAATCAATATTACGCTTAGCTTGTTCAATAAGCATTTCATCTGGTTGATGAGCCACAGCATCAAAAATGGGATCTTTTTCTGTCCCCACTTCGCCTTGATGTTGTAAATTAACAGAACAACCTGAAAATGCTCCAGCAACAATAGCTTGTCCAGTTGCAACAGTACGTTGCACGCTATTAGCATAAGCCCAAATTCCTTTACCCGTTGCACAGCGTTCTGTTGTCAGTAATGCTTGTTGAGCTAGCCATTGTCCAATATATTGCCCAAAGTAAGTTTCTAAAATGGTTCCTTTAGCCGTTAAATAGCCCGAAGGTACATCCCATTTAGCCCAGGAATAAGGAGAATACTTCTCCATTTCTTTAGGATCTTTTTCTACTGGGGAACGCAATCCGTGTCGGCTAAAGATCAACACTTTATCCAGCTCATATTCATCTAATGATAAATCATTTAGCTGTTCGGCTACGACACTATTTGCCAACACAGATGTGCAGAAAATAGCGGTCAAATATGGAAATACTTTTGTAAGATAACGCTTCATCACTAGACTAGCCTCTTTATATACTATTCAGATTTCGCCGCCAATGCTGTTGGGTTTGGCGTAGGTTCTGCAATTTTAGTCAAACGGTTACGATCTGTATGATGGAACGGTTCAGGATAATTCGGGATAATCATTACCGTATCTTGTTCATAAGACCAAGTACCATCATCATTGATTTTTACCTTAATGGTATAGCTTTCAGTCGTAAAGTTCTGTTCAATAAATGGGTTTGAAATAATGCCATTTGTCAGCGAGCCGCGTACGGCTTTCACGGTAAATTCTTTCGCATCCGCTGGCGCATTACCTGTTGCCATGAGCGTTTGTCCACGAGGAATACTGAGCGTGAAAAGAATATTGCCTGTTGCAGGCTCCCATAACCAATAACCAACTTGATCGTGGAATGTTTCCACCTCATTTGGCTGCACAATACGAGTATGATAGCGTAAGCCATAAAACAGTTGAGGGCCGTTTGTTTGAGCATCAATAGGCTGTAATTCAACATGCTCAATATAAGGATCTTTTTCTGGTCCCTCGGCTTTTGGATTAACATCTAGCCCACGCTTACCTTCCCACACGCCAGCCATTGCCGTTAAAGGACCTAAATTGGCTAAGGTGTTTACATCCGGTTCCGCTTCTGTGTAAATATCTTTTGGGTATTGATAGTCTGCCATTTCTTCCTCTTTTGGTTCTTTTATCTGTGCTTATAAAGTCGGTTTAGTTGCTTGCAATGCAGGATATTTCTCATTCATCATTGCCGCCCAAGCGGTCAGATTTGGGAAATCTTTTGCTAAATCATAACCTGTATTATCAGGGCGGAACTGCCACCAATCAATTAAGCAAACGGCGGTTAATGTGCCGATATTTAACTCATCGCCAAATTCTGCCAGCTTTTCTTCAAGCTGTTTAAAGCTACGAATATTGCGATCCATCAACTGTTGATGGCGAGCTTTCCACCACTCATTTTCAGGGCGAAAACGGCGTTCGGTAACAATGGTTGGGGTGGTATTTTCCAAGATACCTTCAACCAATGCGTGCAAACTTAATACACGCCAACGTTTTTCATCTTTTGGAAATAATGTGGGTTGCGATCCCATTTCATCTAAATACTGGCTGATCAGAAAACTGCCAAACAGCCATTCGCCGTTTTCCATTTGTAACGCAGGAATACGCCCTAACGGATTATCCTTGTTATGTGGCGAGTCGGGGTCAAATGAATTAGTAATACGCAACATCTCCACTTGATTTTCCAGTTGATGATATTTCAATGTCGCCACCGCTTTGCGTGCGAACGAGCTCGTTGTTGAGTACCAAAGTTTCATTTTCTCCCCCTTTCCTTATTTTTTACAACCTGGGAACCCTAACGCTTCACGGCTTGCATAGTACGCTTCCGCCACGCCTTTGGTTAAGGTGCGAATACGTAAAATGTAGCGTTGGCGTTCGGTGACAGAGATCGCTTTGCGTGCATCAAGCAAGTTGAAACTGTGTGCCGCTTTTAAGATACGCTCGTAAGCTGGCAATGGTAACGGTTTTTCTAATGCTAATAACTCTTGAGCTTCTTTTTCGTATTGATCGAAGCAGTAGAATAAGAAATCGGTATTCGCATATTCAAAGTTGTAAGTCGATTGCTCCACTTCGTTTTGGTGGAACACATCGCCGTAAGTGGTTTTGCCAAGCGGACCGTCCGACCAAACAAGATCGTACACGCTATCCACGCCTTGAATGTACATTGCTAAACGTTCTAAGCCGTAAGTAATTTCGCCCGTTACCGGTTTACACTCTAAACCGCCCACTTGTTGGAAGTAGGTAAATTGAGTGACTTCCATACCGTTTAGCCACACTTCCCAACCTAAGCCCCACGCGCCTAGCGTTGGGTTTTCCCAGTTGTCTTCCACAAAGCGAATGTCGTTTTGCGTTGGGTCGAAACCTAACATTTTCAGGCTGTCTAAATAGAGTTCTTGAATGTTATCCGGTGATGGTTTGATTACCACTTGGAATTGATAATAGTGTTGTAAACGGTTCGGGTTTTCGCCATAGCGACCATCAGTCGGACGGCGTGAAGGCTGAACGTAAGCAAACGCCATCGGCTCAGGACCTAAAGCACGCAAACAAGTCATCGGGTGAGATGTCCCCGCGCCGACTTCCATATCGAATGGCTGAACTACGGTGCAACCTTGGTTTGCCCAGTAATCTTGCAGAGCTAAAATCATACCTTGGAAAGTTTTAACGTTAAATTTCGATGTCATTGTCTTTTTCCTAAAATCATTCTAAAAAATACCGCTATTATAGCCTGTAAGCGGTCGGTTTTTGTGATTTTTTTGCAAATTTTCATTTTGGTTATGCTTTTATCCACAAAAATTTGCGATCTACCCCTCATTTTTTGTAATCTTTCCGTGAATTCTTTGTAAAACCTCGCTAGAATAAAGGTATTCATCACTCTAAGAAGGAACGCCTTATGAACATTCCATTCTGTTTGCCCGAAAACATTTCTGTTCAAGATTTTTTGCAAAATTATTGGCAAAAACGACCGCTTCTAATCCGTAATGGGTTACCACAAATTGTCGATCTCTTTGAGCCGAGCGATATTTTTGATTTGGCTTTAGAAGAAGAGGTTACTGCTCGCCTTATTCAATGCCACGATGAGCAATGGTCTGTCAAAAACAGCCCGTTTGAGCCAAGTGATTTAGAAAATCTTGCTGAACAATACTCTATTATGGTGCAAAACTTAGAGCAATGGTCACCGGAACTCGGGGCATTATGGCAAGCCTTTAGCTATATTCCACAATGGCAACGAGATGACATTATGGTTTCTTGCTCACCAAAAGGCGGTACTGTCGGTAAACATTATGATGAATATGATGTATTCCTTGTTCAAGGCTACGGACAACGCCGTTGGCAAGTGGGCAAGTGGTGTGATCCTTCCACAGAATTTAAACCTAATCAGCCGATCCGTATTTTTGACGATATGGGCGAATTAGTAATTGATGAAGTGATGAACCCAGGCGATGTTCTTTACGTACCTTCACGTATGGCGCATTATGGTGTGTCTGAAAGTGATAGCTTAACCTTCTCTTTCGGCTTACGTTACCCAAATGCGGCGGACTTATTGTGTAAATTCACGCAGGCGCTCGATCAACATAATGAAGCGATGGCGACATCAGAATTTAATATTCCGTTCCGTCTATCGCCAAATGAACAACCGAATGCGTTGCTCGATCCGAAAATGGTCGCAACATTCAAACGCCAATTGATTAACTTGTTGCAAGATTCCGAGCAATTTGATGCGATTTTTACCCACGCAGTTGCTTCTGCGGTAAGTTCTCGCCGTTATGAATTGTTGCAAACCGAAGGCGAAAATTATCCTGATGAAATCCAAGAAATTTTGGAAGAAGGCGGCTGGATTCAACAAGATGCAAACGTAAAAATTCTCTATACCGAAAATCCACAGCGCATTTACGTTAATGGCGAATGGATTGATGAGTTAAATGAAGCTGAAGCCAATTTGCTGATTCGAATTGCAAACGGCGACTCGATTTCTTGGAATAAACTGGCTTCAAAAGCCAAAGATCAAGAAGAGCTAGAATTATTGCTTGATACACTTTGCGATTGGCTCGATTCCGGTTGGGTTATTCTAGAAGAAGCAGAATAAGCAATTTGCAAGCGGTAAGATTTTTTCTACCGCTTGCATTTTTTATATCTAATACACATTGCATAAATTGCAACACAAACTCTCAATATTATCAATTTACGCAACCAACCGTTTGCGTTATACTGCGCCTAATTTAATCAAACCCTATTTTTAATCATAAGGAATAAAAAATGGCTAACTATTTCAACACATTAAACTTACGTGAAAAACTTGACCAATTAGGTCGTTGTCGTTTTATGGATCGTAGCGAGTTCGCGGACGGTTGCAACTTTTTAAAAGGCAAAAAAATCGTGATCGTAGGTTGTGGTGCGCAAGGTTTAAACCAAGGTTTAAATATGCGTGATTCTGGTTTAGATATTGCTTACGCATTACGTGCAGAAGCGATTGCAGAAAAACGTGCATCATTTACTCGTGCATCTGAAAATGGTTTTAAAGTTGGCACATACCAAGAGTTAATCCCAACCGCAGATTTAGTGATTAACTTAACCCCAGATAAACAACACTCTAAAGTGGTAGCAGATGTGATGCCGTTAATGAAACAAGGCGCAGCATTCGGTTATTCACACGGTTTCAACATCGTTGAAGAAGGTGAGCAAATTCGTAAAGACATCACCGTTGTGATGACGGCACCAAAATGCCCAGGTACAGAAGTGCGTGAAGAATATAAACGTGGTTTCGGTGTGCCGACATTAATCGCAGTTCACCCTGAAAACGACCCGAAAGGCGAAGGTATGGCGATTGCAAAAGCGTGGGCAAGTGCAACAGGTGGCGACCGTGCAGGCGTGTTAGAGTCTTCATTCGTAGCAGAAGTAAAATCTGACTTAATGGGTGAGCAAACCATCCTTTGCGGTATGTTACAAGCAGGTTCTATCGTGTGCTACGACAAATTAGTGGCAGACGGTAAAGATCCGGCATATGCAAGCAAATTAATTCAATACGGCTGGGAAACCATTACCGAAGCATTAAAACAAGGCGGTATCACATTAATGATGGATCGTCTTTCTAACTCAGCGAAAATCCGTGCCTTTGAATTAGCGGAAGAAATCAAAGCACAGTTAAACTTCTTATATTTAAAACATATGGACGACATCATCAGCGGTGAGTTCTCATCAACAATGATGGCAGACTGGGCAAACGGCGATGCAAACTTATTAAAATGGCGTGAAGAAACAGGCAAAACAGCCTTTGAAAACTCACCAAAAGCAGACGGTATCAAAATTTCTGAACAAGAATACTTTGATAACGGCGTAGTAATGGTTGCAATGGTAAAAGCAGGTGTTGAAATGGCATTTGATGCAATGGTTGCAAGCGGTATCTACGAAGAGTCTGCATACTATGAGTCATTACACGAGCTTCCGTTAATTGCAAACACTATCGCTCGTAAACGTTTATACGAAATGAACGTAGTAATTTCAGATACAGCGGAATACGGTAACTACTTATTCTCACACGTTGCAACGCCAATCTTAGCTGAGAAATTAATCCCGATGTTACAAAAAGGCGATTTAGGCGAACCAACACCAACCGTTGAAATCGACAATGTGTACTTACGTGATATTAACGATGCAATCCGCAACCACCCAGTTGAGTTAATCGGTCAAGAATTGCGTGGTTATATGACTGATATGAAACGCATCGCTGTTGGCGACTAATTTTTAGTGATAGAAAAGCCTGCTATGGAAATAGTGGGCTTTTTGTGTTTTTTATTAAGGATATTATTGATATGAGAAAATTAAAATTATCTGCGGTTTATACTGCTTTAATTGCGAGTGGGTTAGCGGTCAGTTCTGCGGAAAGTTTTGCAAGAAATTGTGATCTAGACACTAATGTTATTAACCAGACTAATGCAATATTGGACAGCTGTACCACTTCTTTTAGCTATAATGGGAAGGAAGAAACCTATCTAGTTGATTTAATGGATAGCACATTAAATGTTAGTGCAAGTAATGTAGGTTTTACATCTACGGATGAATCATTTCCACACGATATTTTTCGTGCCAATAACTCAACACTCAATATCCAAAATAGCGATGCTCATCTTAATGCTAAATTAGGCGATATAATCCAGCTTACTAATTCAAGTAGTACGCTTAAAAACAGTAGTCTAGGAGCAAAAAATGGCGCCAATAATATTTCCCTTGAGAATAGCACTATTACGATAAATGATGGTTGGATTTGGGGTTCTGATGATGGCGTTATCGTTGAATTATCAAAAACAGGAAATACCGTTAATTTTAATAATGTCAGTATTCCTCGTTCTACCACGGTTTTTGGACAAATAATCAAAAGTAATGATACTGCTATTAAGGCTAAGATAAACCTAGACAATACTAAGATTCAAAGTAAATTCTTAATTCTAGCAGGCAGTAATGATGATGCGGGTCTTACCAATCCATTAAATGAGGAATACGATCTTACTGCTACAAATTATTCTAGACTATCAGGCACAATATCCATTATTCCTGATAGTATGAGTAAAGACCCAACGATAAATCTTACTCTCAATAATTCTGAATGGACTGTTTCTACATTCACAGACACAGAAGAAAACATAAAATACGAGAATGCCATCACAAACTTAGCTCTTAATAACGGTACTGTGAATATACAAAAAGAGACACCATTTCAAACTCTAACCATCGGTAACTTAACGGGAAGTGGTACTTTTATTGTTAATACCGATATTGCAGAGCAAAATTCAGATAAAATTGTGATTACTGGTTCGGCAGAAGGCAGCCATTCTCTTCGTGTTAAAGATACCTATAAGGAACCTAATACGTCAGATGGAAAAGTTATCTTAGTAAAAATATCTGGAAAAGGAGATGCAACCTTTGGTTTATTAAATGGCGACTACATTAATGCTGGAGCTTACCGCTACTATTTAGGTAAAGATGGAAATGATTGGGTTCTATCTCATAAAGTGAGCCAACCAGAAAAACCTGTTGAACAACCAAAACCAGTCGCACCAGTAGAAGAGCAGCCAGAACCGACTACACCTCCAACTTCGGAACAAACAACAGAAGTCAGCCCAACACCACCTGTTGTGCCGGTTATCCCAACGGAACAACCTGAACCAACAACGCCAGAATCTGTTGTTCCGCCAATGGTTGAAAAAGCTCTCAGTGAAAAATCCAATGCCCTTGTTTCACTCCGCCAAGCACAACTTGCCTTAGTGGAAAGCAACCTTGAAGGCTTACATCAACGTTTAGGCGAATTGAAAAACGGCGAAAAAGGCAATGTGTGGGTGCGTAATGTGAACTCTCGCAACGATTTCGCTTCAACCCGTACTGCTAGCGATTCGCACTCATCAGGCTTTGAGCAAGATGTTCACAGCGTTCAATTAGGCGCAGATGCTGCTTTAACTGATAATATCCGCTTAGGTGGCTTTGTGGGTAATGCTCGCTCTGATGTGGATTTTGATGGCGAATATGGTTCAGGCAAAGTGAAAACTCAATCACTCGGTCTTTACGGCACTTACCTTGCCAGCAACGGTTTCTATTGGGATAACGTGGCAAAATATGAATACGTGAAATCAGAGTCGGCAAGCACTGGCAAACGCAAATACAATGCTTATACCCTTTCTACTGAAGTCGGACGTATTCATCAGCTAGGTCAAGGCTGGACGGTTACCCCACAAATTCAAGCAGCGTGGACAAGATTATCCAGCCAAAGCGATGAAGAACGCTTATCCGCTCTAACTGCCCGTGCCGGTGTGCGTGTGGCAAAAGCCATTGAGTTTGATGGCTGGAAACTTCAACCTTATGCGGAAGTGAATGGTATTACTACGCAAACCAACCAAAGTACGGTGCGTGTAAACCAATATCTGTTTGATGTCTCTGAAAGCAAAGGACGTATTCAAACGGCTTTAGGTATTAACGCTGCCGTAGGCAATCATAGATTAGCCTTAGAAGGCTCTGTAACCAACGGTAAATACTTAGATCAGCCGTATAAAGTCCAAGCGGTTTATCGTTATAGTTGGTAGATCAAACGATAAAGGGGCAAGATACTTTGCTAATTTGCCCCTTTATACTAAGAAATTAAATATTTATTCAATTACTACATAATGCCGTATTTTTTATTAAGGATATTATTGATATGAAAAAATTTCAACTTAGTGCAATTACAGCAAGTTTAATGTTTGCTTTTTCAAATGCTTATGCAGCAGACATTAATCATACTTGTAATGTTCAAACACAGTGTAATTATGGGTTGTTCTATAAGGGATATACAAACCTATCTACAAATGAACGTAGAACTGAAAGATATTGGATTTTAAATAGTAATACAGAAGCCCCATTAGGTGTCTATGAAGATAACTTAAAAGTTAAGGTTGTTCCACAGCACTATCAAAATACAGCGGCAACAGAGTCCACTACTACTCCTAGTTCTTCTACCCATTTAATTTCTGTTTCAAATTATGCAGAATTTAATCCTATCACGAACAAAAGGGAAGATACTCTAAATAACGCATACATTACTATTCCAACCGGCACAACAGCAACATTATCAGAATTATCAGGAAATGGAGATATTTTGAATCTTGCTAATGTGAATGCCGTCATAGAAAAAGGGGTAAAATTTACTTTAGAGCCAAACTTTGAAGAAAAATATAATTTAGGAGATAGTTATTTTTCAAATGCTATTCATGCCACCGGTAAACATGCGAACGTAACTACTTCTGCTGATATTATTGTTAATGCGCCCGAAGCAACAGGTATTGATATAGATAACGAAGCAAAATTAACTGCAAAAGATCACATCATTACACTCAATAGTGCTGAAGCTTGGGGCGTTGAAATTAATAGTGGTGCACAAGCAATTATTAATAATGTTCGTATCTCTGGCAGTAATTATAGCCAATCAGGTATTGGTATAGGATACCCAAACTCTTACGTTCAAGTAAATAATAGCTCAATTTCCTTAACTAACGATAGTTTAACTTCAGGCATCAACTTATATAGCGGTAAAGCTGAAGTAAATGATAGTCAAATTGAAGCACAATATGCAATTACCGCCGATGCTTTTGGTTATACAGGACAAGATCGTTTTATAACAGGCAATCATAATGTTATTAACATTACAAACAGCACATTTACTGGGCGAAATGCATTACTTTCAGTTAATCCAGATACAGATGAAAACCCTGATGTGGATCAGTTTATGACACATAGCACAACATTAAATGCTGAAAATAGTAACCTTTACGGTGCCGTCAGAACAAATACCTATTCCGATGATATTCAAACACCAGAATGGTTTAAAAATAATGTGTCAATGACTCTGAAAAACAGCCAGTGGACAATCAACAACGATAGCGAAGTTGATCTTCTTGCTGTATCTAAATCTAACATTACATTTGAGCCATCTAGCTCTGCTTTTAAAACATTAGCAATTACTGATCTCATCGGCAATGCAAACTTTACATTGAATACCGATCTTGCTAACCAACAATCGGACAAAATTGTGGTAACTGGCTCTGATAGCGGTTCATTTGGTTTAAACATTAATGATTCAGGTAATGAACCCAATGCAGCAAATGGTAAAGTAACCCTTGTCGAAACCGTAACAGGCACAGCTCAATTTGCCCTGTTAGGTAAAGATTATGTCGATGCCGGTGCGTACCGTTATCGTTTAAATCAAGAAGGGAATAACTGGGTGCTTTCTAATAAAGCTGGCGAATCATCAAAAACAACAACTCAACCAGAAAAACCTGTTGAGCAGCCAAAACCAGTCGCACCAGTAGAAGAGCAGACAAAACCGACTACACCTCCAACTTCGGAACAAACAACGGAAGTGAAGCCAACACTGCCTGTTGTACCGGTTACACCAACGGAACAACCTAAACCAATAACGCCAGAATCTGTTGTTCCGCCAATGGTTGAAAAAGCTCTCAGTGAAAAATCCAATGCCCTTGTTTCACTCCGCCAAGCACAACTTGCCTTAGTGGAAAGCAACCTTGAAGGCTTACATCAACGTTTAGGCGAGTTGAAAAACGGCGAAAAAGGCAATGTGTGGGTGCGTAATGTGAACTCACGCAACGATTTTGCTTCAACCCGTACCGCAAGTGACTCGTTCTCATCAGGCTTTGAGCAAGATGTTCACAGCGTTCAACTCGGTGCAGATGCTGCTTTAACTGATAATATCCGCTTAGGTGGATTTGTGGGTAATGCGCGTTCTGATGTGGATTTTGATGGCGAATATGGTTCAGGTAAAGTGAAAACTCAATCACTCGGTCTTTACGGCACTTACCTTGCCAACAACGGTTTCTATTGGGATAACGTGGCAAAATATGAGTATGTAAAATCTGAGTCAGCAGCCACTGGCAAACGCAAATACAATGCCTATACCCTTTCTACTGAAATCGGACGTATTCATCAATTAGGTCAAGGCTGGACGGTTACACCACAAATTCAAGCAGCGTGGACAAGATTATCTAGCCAAAGCGATGAAGAACGCTTATCTGCCTTAACCGCCCGTGCTGGTGTGCGTGTGGCAAAAACCATTGAATTTGATAGCTGGAAACTCCAACCTTATGCTGAAGTGAATGGTATTACTACACAAACAAATAGCAATCAGGTTCGTGTAAACCAATATCTGTTTGATGTTGCTGAAAGCAAAGGGCGTATCCAAACAGCTTTCGGTATTAACGCTGCCGTAAGTAATCATAGATTAGGCTTAGAAGGCTCTGTAACCAACGGTAAATACTTAGATCAGCCGTATAAAGTCCAAGCGGTTTATCGTTATAGTTGGTAATCATCAAGCGGTCAGAATTGCGAAATAATTTGCAAATCTGACCGCTATATTTATATTTTTGCCTTAAAACAAAAATCTCGCCAAAGTAAGAGTGGTAAACCTTTATTTTACCTGTGCTAAAAATTGATAAATCGCAGCCATATCCACTTCACTTAAACCAGCGTCATTTGCCTGATTGTAGCTAGTTGCGGCTTGTTCGATAAGTGGGAACGATCGACCTTGTTTTAACATTTCTGCTTTAGCTAAATTAAAATCTTTCGTCATATGTTTCATCATAAAAGCTGGGCTAAAGTCGTCTTGTAGATACATTGGTACTTTCGCTTGGAAAATAGCTGTGTTCATTGCTGAACCTGAGATCATCTCGATGACTTTTTCTTTAGGGATACCATACTGATCTGCAAATACAAGGGCTTCGCCATAGGCTTGAATGAAAATACCTAATAATGAGTTAATCATTAATTTCATTCCACCTGCTTTTCCAACTTCGCCGTAATAAAAAGTCGTGGTGCTAAACGCTGAGAATAATGGTTTAAGCTGCTCAACAATTTCCTCTTTACCTGCAGCTAAAACTAACAATTTACCTGCTTCAGCAACCTTGCTTGATCCAGAAACCGGCGCCTCCACAAATTCTGCACCATATTGTGCTAATAATGCTTCCACTGCTTGGTTTTGAACAGGCGAGATCGTGCTCATATTCACAATGAGCTTCCCTTTTAATGCTGATAAAACCTTTTCGTCTAATACCTGCTGTACCGCTTGATAGTCTGCAATCATTAAAAAGATTATCTCATTTGCTTGCACTAATTCTAAGACGGAATCGTAAGCCGTTGCACCTAATGCCACAACTGCTTCACATTTTGCTTTGCTACGGTTATAAACACCTACTTTAGTGCCTTGATTTAATAAATGCTTAACCATAGGCTCGCCCATTTGACCTAAACCAATCCAGCCAACTTGATTTGTATTAAATTTTTGCATAATTTTCTCCTTTATTATTGAACTATGCATTTCCTTGATTAAGGGCTTTCGCAAATCGCTATACCGTGAGGATTTGCTGATAGCACTATAACATAATCGATATCGTCATCTCAAAATTTGTACAAATTTGTTGCAAATCAATGCGATTGGTCAAAAACAATTATTAAGTGAGGGTAAAGAGTATTTTTACTGAAGAAGGGTTTATCCTCATTATACTTTTTATTAAAATGACTTAACTTTTTTATCCCGTATTTTATTTAAAGAGGAATCCGATTATGGCAAAACAAATCGCCGTACTTATTGGTAGCGCAAGCAAAACATCAGCAAGCCGACTTGTTGTTAAACACTTACAAAAATTGCACCGGCAAGCATTCAGTTAAATATCGTTGAAATTGGCGATTTACCACTTTACGACCGTGATTTAGATGAAAATTCTCCGGCAGAATATACTCGTGTTCGTGAAGCTGTGGCAAATGCGGATGGCGTACTTTTAGTTAGCCCGGAACACAATGCGGCAATTTCAGCAATGTTAAAAAATGCGATTGATGTTGTTTCTCGCCCAATGGGTCAAAGTAAATGGATTGGCAAACCGGCTGGTATCGTAACCGTTGCGGCAGGTATGGCTGGCGGTGTGCGTGTCGCAGATCAATTACGCGCTATTGCATCAGGTACTTTTATCAACATGCCTGTTTATTCACAAAATGCGTCTGTAGGTGGTGTATTTAATGGCGTGTTTAACGAACAAGGCGAAGTAGTACTTGAGCCTGTTGTTCAACTGTTAGAGAGCTTTATCCAAGGCTACGCAAAATTTGTTGAGAAATTTTAATTTTCTTCGATAAAACAAGCGGTCGTAAATCATCAGAAATTTACGACCGCTTGTTTTTTTACGCTAAAGTTTCTGTACTTAACTGCCACCCCATTTGGCGATATTGCTTATAACGTTCACGCGCTTGTGTTTTGTCCGCTTCATGAATCGGAACAAACTCAATCACTTGCGTAAAACTCGCTACATATTCTGGAATATCTTGTTGCAGCGAAATCAGCAGATCTCTGCGCTGTGCGTTGCGTTTTCCTTTCCAAGAAATCTCGATAGGCGTAGCGTATTGTGTTACTTCACCAGACAAATTGTGTGGCACAAAGGAATCCGGTTCTCTCGCCCAAAGCCGTTCGTCAATTTCAAACGCTTGCTGTTCCGTTTCACAAGCAATAAGTACTCGTTTTCCTAATCGCCATGCTTTTGCAGCTAAATCGCAAGTGTGTTCATAAATGTTATCTTGGGTTAAAACATAAAATTGTACTTGTTTCACATCATATTCCTTCAAGCGGTCAGATTTTTATCTTTTTTTACCACGTTTTAAAATCCCCCTATCCCACCCATTTTTACTTCAATCAATACAGGGTTGTACAAATTACACGGTTACTTTACGCTTTAACTTGTACGGAGCTACACAGTATATCAATGAAGCTGCTCTTCGCTTCTGTACAATTTTCGACGCTATATAACCTTAAGCGAGGTTTTGTATTCGCCTTGAAGTAAAAATTACCCTTTTAAATTAAAGATCGTTTAGCCAGTTAGCTTGCTGGATTTGTGTATCAAGTTCTCGATGTTGTTTTGCAATGTGATCAATGCGTTTACGCAGCTCTTTAACATCGATCGCAGATAACATTTTGATTTCACTACGGCTATAACGATCAAAGGTTGGCGTTGCGGCGTTTGCTAATTCTACTAACATAGCATGTTCATTTTTCAATCTGTCTCGTTGTGCAAGTGCAGAGACCATCAACAAGCCATTTTCTAAATAAATGCGATGGTTTGCCATATTGATTTTAGTCACCATTTGCTCTAATAACAGCGTAATTTGATGATATTCATTAAGCAAGCTATTCGGATCTTCAGTAGGTTGCTCGCCTTCTTGATATTGAGCATTTTGGCGTAATCTTTGCTTTAATTGTTCTAAACGGCGTTGTAAATCTGCGCGTTCAATCAAGGCTTCTGCTAATTTCATCATTTCTCCCTGAACTAAATTGATTTACAATACTCTAACATAAGAGCTACATCATTTCGATGAAATGATGTTAAAATTTACTTTCCAATTAACCTAAACATGAGGATATGAAAATGGGTTTATTTGATTTCGCCGCAGATATCGGTCGCAAGTTATTTACAAAAGAAGAGGAAGCATCAAGTGCAGTAACAGAACATCTTGCACAAGATAATCCTGGTGTTGAAAATGTACAAGTTACCGTTGAAAACGGCGTAGCAAGTTTAAGTGGTGTTGCTTCAACAGCGGCGGCAATTGAAAAAGCAGTATTAATGGCTGGTAACGTAGCGGGTATTGATACCGTTAATATTGATAATGTCCAAATCGCAAATGGCGAACAAATTGCCGGTGATGATGAATTCTACATCATTGCTAAAGGCGATACCTTATGGAAAATCGCAGAAAAAGCTTACGGTAACGGTGCAAAATATACAGCAATCGTTGAAGCTAACAAAGAAGTTATTAAAGATGCGGATAAGATCTTCCCAGGTCAAAAAATCCGTATTCCAAAAGGTCTTTAATCCTTAAAATATCAAAATGGAGAATAGTATTTCACTATTCTCCATTTTTTATCACACAAACCTTGCGATTTCCTCTCGACAGATCTCTGATAGATCGCTACAATGTTCGTCTATTTCTCTATCTTTTATATACTCAAATTGAGGTTTAAGAATGTCAATTTCTATTGAAACTTTAGAAGGCTTACAACGCCGTGTAACAATTACCGTAGCAGCAGATAAAATCGAAGCTGGTTACAAAGAACAATTAAAAGGCTATGCAAAAAATGCTCGCGTAGATGGTTTCCGTAAAGGTAAAGTGCCACACTCAATCATCGAGCAACGTTTTGGTTTAGCGGCTCGTCAAGATGTATTATCTGAAGAAATGCAACGTGCATTCTTTGATGCGGTTATCGCTGAAAAAATCAACCTTGCAGGTCGTCCAACTTTCACACCAAACAACTACCAACCTGGTCAAGATTTCTCATTCACAGCAACTTTTGAAGTGTTCCCAGAAGTTGAATTAAAAGGCTTAGAAAACATCGAAGTTGAAAAACCGGTTGTTGAGATCACAGAAGCTGATTTAGACAAAATGGTTGATGTGTTACGCAAACAACAAGCGACATTCGCAGAAACGGCTGAAGCCGCAAAAGCAGATGACCGTGTAACAATCGACTTCGTAGGTTCAGTAGATGGCGAAGAGTTCGAAGGTGGTAAAGCATCTGATTTCGTATTAGCAATGGGTCAAGGTCGTATGATCCCTGGTTTTGAAGAAGGTATCGTAGGTCACAAAGCGGGCGAACAATTCGACATCAACGTAACTTTCCCAGC
Organism: Actinobacillus porcitonsillarum; assembly: GCF_003101015.1. Lineage (NCBI taxonomy): Bacteria > Pseudomonadati > Pseudomonadota > Gammaproteobacteria > Pasteurellales > Pasteurellaceae > Actinobacillus > Actinobacillus porcitonsillarum. Next base: position 336,653 of record NZ_CP029206.1, read on the forward strand.
AGAATACCACGCTGAAAACTTAAAAGGTAAAGCTGCGAAATTCGCAATTACCTTGAAAAAAGTAGAAAACACCGTTCTTCCTGAATTAACAGAAGAATTCGTGAAAAAATTTGGTTCTGCAAAAACCGTTGAAGAGTTACGTGCAGAAATCAAGAAAAACATGCAACGTGAGCTAAAAAATGCATTAACTGCTCGTGTGAAAAACCAAGTAATCAACGGTTTATTAGCAAACAACGAAATCGAAGTACCGGCTGCAGCAGTTGCGGAAGAAATTGATGTATTACGTCATCAAGCGGTTCAACGTTTCGGTGGTAAACCTGAAATGGCAGCACAATTACCGGCTGAATTATTTGAAGCGGATGCAAAACGTCGTGTTCAAGTAGGTTTATTACTTTCAAGCGTGATCGCATCTAACGAATTAAAAGTAGATGAAGCACGTGTTGAAGCGATGATCGCAGATATCGCATCAGCTTACGAACAACCAGCGGAAGTTGTTGCTCACTATGCGAAAAACCGTCAATTAACTGAAAATATCCGTAACGTGGTATTAGAAGAACAAGCGGTAGATGCAGTGTTAGCAAAAGCGAAAGTAACTGAAAAAGCAATGTCATTTGATGAAGTAATGGCACAACAAGCTTAATCTCTTTAAGTTTAAAAGGTGGGCAAATGCCCACCTTAAAAATAAATGGTCAATGACACCAATTTTTATTTGATAAGACTTAGAGAATTTAGCTATGGAACAACTTACTTTTACTCAACAACTTCAACAATTCATTTCAGCACACCCTGTACTTGTGGCAGCGTGGGTTGCGGTTTTTGTTGCGGTTCTGTTTAGCCTGTACAAAGGCTTAACCAGCAAATTTAAAGTGGTTAATAACGCACAAGCAACTGAATTGGTAAATCGTGATAATGCCGTTTTCTTAGATATTCGTTCTGATGAAGAATTTAGAAATGGACATATTGCTGAAAGCCACAGCATCCACCCAAGCGATATTAAAAGCGGTAAAATCAATGCCATTGAGAAATTTAAAACTCAACCCGTCATTGTTGTTGATGGCAACGGTTTTAATGCAAACTCATCGGCAGAACAACTTACCAAGCTTGGCTTTGCTAAAGTTTATGTGCTAAAAGAAGGGCTTTTAGGCTGGAGATCAGCAAACCTTCCAACTGTAAAAAAATAAGGAAATCGTATGTCTGAAGAAAATCAAGTTGCGACTCAAGAAACAGAAGTACCTTTTGAGTTTCAAATTCAACGTATTTATGTTAAAGATGTTTCTTTCGAAGCACCAAACTTACCTAACATTTTCCACCAAGAATGGAAGCCACAATTAGGTTTTGAACTTGATACTGAAACACGTGAATTAGGCGAAGATCTTTATGAAGTTGTGTTACATATCAATGTTTCTACAACCTTAGAAGACAGCGGTGATACAGCCTTCATTTGTGAAGTTAAACAAGCCGGTGTATTTACCATTAAAGGTTTAGAAGGTATCCAATTAGCGCATATGCTTGCGGCACAATGTCCGGAAATCCTCTACCCTTACGCTCGTGAGTTAATCGCAAGCCTCGTAAATCGTGGCACATTCCCAGCGTTAAATCTTTCTCCGGTAAACTTCAACGCTTTATTTGCGGATTATCTTGCTCGTCAAGAAGCAGAACAAGCTGAACAAGCAGTAAACTAATTACGCTCAGAAAAAATAGGTATGTGAAAGCATGCCTATTTTTTTATTTTTGACTATGGTATAAAGCGGTCTAATTGATCTTATTTTTTGCAAAGGAATATCTATGACATCAATGTATTCGGCACCTGTTACAATTTTAGGCGCAGGTTCTTACGGCACGGCGCTCGCCATTGCGTTATCACGTAATGGGCACAAAACTTACTTATGGGGTCATCAAGCCGAAGCGATGCAGGTATTAGCTCAAGATCGGGAAAATAAAGCCTTTCTGCCAAATATTCCGTTCCCTGAAGCACTCGAAATCGAGAGTGATCTCGCGCAAGCCCTTTCAAAAGCGAAGGATTTATTGATCGTGGTACCAAGCCATGTATTTGCTGATGTTTTAAAAACAATGAAGCCCTTTATTCGCCCGGAACACCGTATTATGTGGGCAACAAAAGGGTTAGAGCGAGATACAGGGCGATTACTTCAAGACGTTGCTTTGCAAATTTTAGGTAAAAATCATCCGCTTGCTGTGCTTTCCGGCCCGACTTTTGCGAAAGAATTAGCAGAAGGCTTACCGACTGCGATTTCTTTAGCTTCAAACGATCCTCAATTTGCGGATGAAATGCAGCAACGCATTCACTGTTCTAAAGCATTCCGTGTCTATCTTAACACCGATATGATCGGTGTACAGCTTGGCGGCGCAATTAAAAATGTGATTGCGATAGGTGCAGGTATTTCAGATGGGATGGGATTTGGTGCAAACGCACGCACCGCTTTAATCACCCGTGGCTTAGCTGAAATTAGCCGCTTAGGACTTTCTCTCGGAGCCGATCCTAAAACCTTTATGGGCATGGCAGGACTTGGTGATTTAGTGCTGACATGTACCGATAACCAATCACGTAACAGACGTTTTGGGCTCGCCTTAGGGCAAGGCAGAAAAGCGGAAGAAGCCATTGCCGAAATCGGGCAAGTGGTAGAAGGCTTTTACAACACCAAAGAAGCCTATTTGTTAGCCCAAAAACAAGGGGTTGAGATGCCGATTGTTGAACAAATCTATCAAATGCTGTTTGAAGGAAAAAGTGCAACAGATGTTGCCAAAGAGCTACTTGGTCGTGAACGTAAAGGAGAGTGAGCCGTATGAAAAACGAAAAAGCACAACAGATTTGGCAAGAAATCCGTAAAGAAGCTCAAGAGCTTGTTGATAATGAGCCAATGCTAGCCAGCTTCTTCCACGCAACGATTTTAAAACATACCGATTTAGGCAGCTCTCTTAGCTATATTTTGGCAAACAAATTAGCAAATGCAATTATGCCTGCCATCGCATTAAAAGAAATTATTGAAGAAGCCTATCTCGCCGATCCGCAAATTATTAACAGTGCCGCCAGCGATATTGAAGCGGTACGAACACGCGATCCTGCTGTGGATAAATGGACCACGCCACTTCTCTACCTCAAAGGCTTCCATGCATTACAAAGCTATCGTGTGACCCATTACCTTTGGCAACAAGGACGTAAAGCCTTAGCGATTTACTTACAAAATGAGATCTCGGTGGCATTTGATGTCGATATTCACCCGGCAGCCCGTGTCGGCTGTGGCATTATGTTCGACCACGCAACGGGGATCGTTGTTGGCGAAACGGCTGTTATTGAAAATGATGTGTCCATCTTACAAGGGGTTACCTTAGGGGGAACAGGAAAAGAACACGGTGATCGCCATCCTAAAATTCGAGAAGGGGTAATGATTGGGGCGGGTGCCAAAATTTTAGGTAATATTGAAATCGGTCAATATGCCAAAATTGGGGCAAACTCTGTCGTATTACAACCCGTTCCTGATCATGCAACAGCCGCAGGGGTTCCGGCTCGTATTATCAGTAAATCGTCAGAACAAAAACCGGCATTTGATATGAACCAATACTTTGAGGATATCGAAGGCACCTACGGAGAAGGGATTTAGCATAACCGCCAAGTTATGAGGCTTGGCGTGTTTTAATCGTTCTAATACGAAAGAAGAAATACCAATACTGAAATAAAACGAGAAGAATTAACGCACCCCTTGCCCAAATGCTATTTGTCGTTAAGAAAGCAAAAAGACAAAATGGAAAAGCAATGGCTAAAATTGTGAATTTTTGTCTCATGGTCATCGCTCGTTTTTCATCAAATTCCTTTAAATACTTTTGATAAAACAGGCTATCGACAAACCACCGATGTAACCTTTCTGAACTACGGCTAAAGCAGAATAGTGCCAGTAACAGAAACGGCGTGGTTGGAAGAACAGGCAAGAAGATCCCCAAAATCCCCAAGCCAAGTGCCAAACCACCTATTCCCATATAAATCCACTTCTGCATCCTAGCTCCATTGCAATTTGACAGGTCGAATACCCACCTCATCACTGTTCAACCCTATTTTTAATTGGTTAATCTGATGACAAATCTGTGCCGTAACTGCTTCAGCTTGCGCTATTTTTTCTGGTGTAACACCCTTTGGCTGTGTGCCAAATAACAGCGCATCGAGTAACCTTTCCGCATGCATACCTTCTCGGCAATAATGCAAGACACCAACATCTTGAAAAGCGGTAGCAACTCTAGCCACTTTTGTGGTAGCGATCCCCAATGCCCCATCTTCTCCGCCTAATTCTCGGAACAGCGCATGTTGTGGAAAACCGCCACAGGCTAAGAAAAAAGCACGGCGAAAAACAACGTTGCCGCCACAGGTCATTCGCATATGTTGCCAAGCGAAATCAAAGTCAGCGTGGGAAGCATAACGCTCCGGAATCCCCACCGGTTTTAATTCTAAGCGAACAACAGCCGTTTCAGGTTGGAACTCAAAAATCGCTTTGGCGACTTGTAATGCTCCATTTTCGTAAGCATCATCCGCATCCAAAAATGCAATAAACTCCGCCTCACTTTGCAAAGCTCCCCAATTTCTGGATTTTGCAACACCACCATTTTGCGGCATTTTCTCCACCCGAATTTTATCAGGGAGTTGCGCCTCAAAAGATTTTGCAAGCGCAAAAGTCTGATCCGTTGAGCCATCATCAACAATCCACAATAGACCTAATTCAGGCTGATTTAATACGCTCTGCACAGCACGCTGTAATGTCGTAGCTGCGTTATAACAAGGAATAACAACATCAATCATATAAATTCCGCCCCTTGCTTATCCACTTTCAGAATAGAAGCATAATCTGCTTTCCAATCGCCTAGCACAATTCTTGTAAAATCAGGTTCAAAATGCACCGCTTGTCGGTGGGTATGCCCATGAATCAGTTGTGTGGCATTAAATTTTTTTACCATATTGGTCGTAAATGCAGCATTAACATCCATAATCGTGTTGGATTTAGTCTGCTTATCAAGCTGGCTTTTCATTCGGATTTTCTGGGCAATTTTTAATCTTAATGATAATGGCAAGCGTAAAAATAACCATTGACGCCATTTTTGATGCACTTTTTGCCGAAATTGTTGATATTTCACATCATCAATACAAAGAGTATCGCCGTGGCAAAGTAAGGTGCTTTTGCCATAGAGTTCGATGCAATGATAATCCGGAAGCAATATCATACCTGTCTCATTCGCAAACCGCTTACCAATTAAAAAATCACGATTTCCGCAAATAAAATAGCATTTCACACCGCTTGCGGTAAGCGTTTTAATGGCTGACTTAACCTTGCTAATCAACGCAGATTGTTCATCATCGCCAATCCAAAAATCAAATAAGTCTCCCAAAATATAAACCGCCTCTGCAAGCGGTGCTTTTTGCTGCATAAATTGCAAAAAAAGCTGCGTCATCTCAGGTTGAGATTCATTAAGATGAAGATCGGAAATGAAATAAATCATAGGTATTATTCGCTAATCATGGAAATACTCTAATTTAGCGAAAAGTAGGTAGGGTTGCAAATAAAAATCTAACTATAAGAGAAACTCTATTTAAGTAGAGTTTCTCAAGGAATGGATCTAAATATTTTTTATATGTTGATAAAGTTCTATAAATTTTTGCCGTTTCTGTTGGTAATAATTATAACGATGCATATTCGGTTGATACACCGCCTCAAGCACTAAAGGCTGGCAGAACTGAGCAATATCCTGCTTTGGATTTAACGCTATTTGGGCTAGTTTTGCTGCACCTAATGCAGGTCCAACATCACCGCCAGTGCGATACTCGAATGTTTTACCCGTAATATCTGCAAGCAGTTGTCGCCAATAAGCACTTTTTGCTCCGCCACCAATTAGGGTGATTTGATTTGCTTGTACGCCAGTTTCGTGCAATACATCAATGCTGTCAGCTAAAGCAAAACTTACCCCTTCAATCACGGCTTTGGCTAATGTTGCTTGGTTATCATTATGGGTTAATCCCCAAAAAACACCTTTGGCATAAGGATCATTATGTGGAGTGCGCTCACCTGATAGATAAGGTAAAAAAATCACATCAGAATTTACCGTACTTTTTTCGGCTAGTTGGAACAAGGTTGGAATATCACTAATCCCCGTTATTTTTTGCGCCCAATCAACAGCAGATGCTGCGCTTAAAATCACCGACATTAAATGCCAACAATTTGGTAAAGCGTGGCAGAAACTATGTACTGCTTTTTGTGGGTTTGCGGTAAATTTATCTGTTACCACAAAATAAACCCCAGAAGTCCCTAGCGACAACATCGCTTGCCCACTTTGATATAACCCCACACCAATCGCCCCAGCCGCGTTATCGCCACCGCCTGCAACCACAGGCACGGAGTTCATTTGCCATTGCTGTGCAACCTCTTTACGCAAATAGCCTGTAATTTGATTACCTTCAAATAGTTTTGGCATATTGTTGAGATCTAAGCCACAAGCATTCAGTAGCGGTAAGTTCCAATCTCTTTTTGCCACATCAAGCCACATTGTACCTGAGGCATCTGACATATCTGAGGCATATTCCCCTGTCATCAATAAACGCAGATAATCTTTTGGTAATAGTACTTTGGCGACTTGCTCTGCAATTTGAGGTTGGTGCTTATCTACCCACTTTAATTTAGGTGCGGTAAAACCAGGCATCATTAGATTGCCTGTGATTTCTCGGCTGTTTGGGACTAACTGTTCAAGCTCAGCACACTCAGCAAAACTGCGACCATCGTTCCATAAAATAGCGGGTGAAAGCACATTATCCGCCTTATCTAGCAAAGTTGCGCCGTGCATTTGCCCTGTTAAACCAATCGCTTTGACTGCTCGTAAATCATATTGGCTGGCAAGTTCTTGCATCGCTTGATTGGTTGCATTCCACCAATCCTGTGGGTTCTGTTCTGACCAAAGTGGCTGTGGGCGAGAGATAGGTAGTGCGCGGCTAGCCGTTGCGATAAGACGTTGATTTTCATCTAATAAAATAGCTTTTACGCCTGATGTGCCTAAGTCGATTCCGATATACATACGAACTCCTTGAAAGAGAATACAAGCGGTCGGAAATTGCAAATTTTTTGCAAAAAACGACCGCTTGTAACATTAACGATAGATATAGCTATTCACTAAATTTTCTAGATATTCTTGCTGACCTGAAATCGGTTTCGGATCTAAGTTTTGGCTTTCAACAACTTTTGCAAGATCTGCGAGGCTCGCTTTACCTGTTAAAATCTGCTGACCTAATTCCCCCTTCCAACCTGCATAACGTGTATCAACAACATTTTGGAGTTGTTGATCTTCAATCATTTTAGCTGCGCGTTTAAGTGAAAGCGCCAACACATCCATTGCACCAATATGAGCGTGGAATAAATCATAAGGATCGGTACTTTGACGACGAATTTTAGCATCGAAGTTAAAGCCACCTGTGGTAAATCCACCTGCTTTCAAAATTTCATACATCACAAGGGTATTTTCTTCCACACTGTTTGGGAATTGATCGGTATCCCAACCTAATTGTGGATCGCCACGGTTCGCATCAATTGAGCCGAAAATGCCTAATGCTGTTGCGGTTGCAATCTCGTGTTGGAAAGTATGGCCTGCAAGGGTTGCGTGGTTTGCCTCAATATTCATTTTGATCTCATTTTCTAAACCAAATTGTTTGAGGAAACCATAAACAGTTGCCACATCATAATCATATTGATGTTTAGTTGGTTCTTGTGGTTTTGGTTCGATCAATAACGTCCCTTTAAAGCCAATTTTATGTTTATGTTCTACAACCATTTGCATAAAACGACCAATTTGTTCACGCTCACGTTTTAGATCTGTATTCAGTAAGGTTTCATACCCTTCACGGCCACCCCATAATACATAATTTTCACCGCCTAAACGTTTAGTTGCGTTCATTGCTGTAAATACTTGTGCCGCAGCCCAAGCAAAAACCTCAGGATTTGGATTGGTTGAAGCCCCTGACATATAACGTGGATTTGTAAAGCAGTTTGCCGTTCCCCATAGGAGTTTTACCCCTGTTTCTGCTTGTTTTTGCTCTAAAAGATCGACAATGGTATGAAAATTCTGTTGATATTCTTTAAATGAATTACCTTCAGGGGCAACATCAACGTCGTGGAAACAGTAATAAGGCACACCTAATTTGGTAAAAAATTCAAAGGCAATTTCTGCTTTTTGTTTTGCTCCCGTTAATAAATCCCCTGTTTTTTGCCAACTACGATCAAGGGAACCCACACCAAACATATCATTTCCCGTCCAACAAAATGTATGCCAATAGCACACTGCCAAACGTAAATGTTCCGCCATTGTCTTTCCTAAAATCACTTCATTAGGATTATAATGCTTAAAGGCAAATGGATTTGTTGAGCTTGCACCTTCATATTGTACTTTCTCAATTTTGTCGAAATAGTTAGACATATACTTTCTCCTATGAATATTGGAAATATTGAGGTCGAAAGCATAATGCGAGAAATCAAAAAGCCATTCAATTACGTTATTTCGTTTTTTAATTTCGATTATTGGTTAATGTGATATTAGTCACAAAAGTGAAAAAACATAATATAAAAAAACATTTTTAGAAATTGATAGAAAAGAAATGGTATGAAAAATACATAAATGCATGATTACAAAATCTATTTAAGGAGATTAATAATGTCTGCACCGAAAATAAATATTTATGTTATGAGTATAACCTTAATAGCAACTTTAGGTGGCTTATTATTTGGTTATGATACTGCAGTAATATCAGGTACTGTTGCTTCGTTAGATACCGTGTTTATTCAACCCAAAGGGCTACCAGAAATATCCGCAAATTCATTATTAGGTTTTTGTGTTGCCAGTGCATTAATTGGATGTATCATTGGTGGAGCTTGCGGAGGTTATCTTAGTAGTAAATTTGGACGAAAAAAAGCATTGCTAATTGCTGCAATTCTCTTTCTAATCTCTGCGTTGGGCTCAGCATATCCTGAATTCGGTTTACGAGATATTGATGAGACAGATATTCCTACCTATTTAAGTAATTTCCTCACGGAATTTGTCATTTACCGAATTGTTGGAGGTATCGGTGTAGGTATTGCATCCATGGTTTCTCCTATGTATATAGCTGAGATTGCACCAGCTCATATACGAGGAAAAATGGTTTCTTTTAACCAATTTGCCATCATTGCTGGACAACTAATAGTTTATTTTGTGAACTATTTTATTGCCTTAAGTGGAGACAATACATGGCTAGATACTGTCGGTTGGCGTTATATGTTCTTATCAGAAGTAGTTCCTGCTGGTTTATTTTTAGTCCTTCTATTTTTTGTACCGGAAAGCCCTCGTTGGTTAGTACTACAAAATAAATTCTCTCAAGCCGAAATTACGCTATTAAAACTATTAGGCGAACAATCAGGTAAAAAAGAATTACAGAATATTGTAACATCTTTAGAACATAGAGTAGTTAAAGGAGTGCCATTACTTTCATTCGGTATTAGCATTATCATAATTGGTATCTTACTCTCCGTATTCCAACAATTCGTAGGTATTAATGTTGCGCTTTATTATGCACCTGAAATTTTTAAATCACTCGGCTCAAGTACTAATAGTGCTTTACTCCAAACCATTCTAATGGGTGCAATAAACCTTTCGTGTACCTTAATAGCTATTTTTACAGTGGATAAATATGGTCGTAAACCATTACAAATTATTGGTGCATTAGGTATGGCTATTGGTATGTTTGTATTAGGTACCGCATTCTATGCCAACCTTTCTGGGGGTATCGCTCTCACTGGTATGCTATTTTATGTTGCATCCTTTGCGGTATCTTGGGGACCGGTATGTTGGGTATTACTCGCTGAAATTTTCCCGAATGCTATCCGAAGCCAAGCACTAGCCATTGCTGTCGCAACACAATGGATTGCCAACTATCTGGTGTCATGGACATTCCCTATGATGGATAAAAGCTCTTACTTAGTAGAACATTTTAACCATGGTTTTGCATATTGGGTTTATGGTGTAATGAGTGTGCTAGCAGCATTATTTATGTGGAAATTTGTACCTGAAACAAAAGGAAAAACATTAGAAGAATTAGAATTACTTTGGAATAAAAATTAGCCATCTTAAATAACAAGCGGTCACATTTTTGCAAAATTTTGTAACTATTTGACCACTTGTTATTTCTCTCTTTCTCCATTTCTTTTATAGTAAGCTAAAAGAAGGAGAAACACATGGAACAAAGATTTAAAGTCGCTTTGCTATTTAACGCAAATAAGATTTACGATCGCGGTGTAATTGAAGGCATTGGGCAATATATCCAAGCCTCACAATGTACTTGGGATATTTTTATGGAAGATGAATTTATCTATCATAAAGATACCATTCAACATTTATCTATTGACGGCATTATTGCCGATTATGACGATTTAGAAACCGTTGAGTTATTAAAAAATATCGAAGTTCCCATCATTGCCGTAGGCAGTTCTTACCAAAATCCTGATTATTACCCGAATGTTCCCTATATTGCCACAGATAATACCGCATTAATTGAAAGTGCTTTTTTACACTTAAAACAAAAAGGTATCAACCAGTTTGCCTTTTATGGTTATCCTACTGAACATAACAAACATTGGTCTGTGGAACGTTTGAATGCCTTTATCCAATTAATGGAAAAGTATGAACACGAACCCAAATTTTATTTAGGCGATCAAATTCACTCACAAAATTGGGGTGCTTCACAAGAAAAACTTTGTGCTTGGTTAAAAACATTACCTATTCATACAGGGATTATTGCTGTAACAGATGCAAGAGCTAGACATTTACTCCAAGCCTGTGAATATTTAAGAATTGCTGTACCTGACGAACTCTGCATTATTGGTATTGATAATGAAGAGCTGATCCAATATTTATCTCGCGTATCCCTTTCTTCCGTAGTTCAAGGAACCAAACAAATCGGATACCAAGCAGCCAAGCTATTACATCAAAAATTGATTGGAAAAGCCGTACCACAAAAGCCTATTCTTATTCCACCTGTTAAGGTTGAAGAGCGACGTTCTACGGACTATCGTTCTTTACAAGATCCTCTTGTTATCCAAGCTATGCACTTTATTCGACATCGTGCTACACAAGGAATAAAAACAGAACAAGTGTTAGATCATCTACGCATTTCACGCTCCAATTTAGAGCAGCGTTTTAAAGGAGAAATGAATAAAACTATCCATCAAGTCATTCATGAGGAGAAATTAGAAAAAGCAAAATATATGCTGCGTTTTACTGATATTCCAATTCAAGAAATTGCTAATATTTGCGGTTACCCTTCGTTACAGTATTTCTACGCGGTAATGAAAAAAGAGCTACAGCAGACTCCTAGAACATTCAGAGAAAAATAGTCGTTATATCAACAAATTAGCCCACTTATCAAAGCGGGCTAATAGATAAAGCAACTTATTCTTTGCGGAAAATACCACGAATCAGTTGAACAGAAAGGAAAAAGAGTAATGCGATTACCGCATAAAGCACATAGCTTACAATCGGGCGAGAAACCGTTTCATCGGCTTGCAGCGGCTTAATTGAAACAATGTTTCTAAACTCATTTAACCAGTTAATCCGCCAACCGTAGTATTTAATTTGCACACGTTGGTGCTCATTAGCATAGGCTTGCGCTTTGGCTTGAATATCCGCTGAACCAAATTTGAAATAAGGCGGTAAGCCCCAGCCGGTATCTTCATTACGGTAAACCATGATTTTTTTCGTTTCAGGGTTTTCTGTAAAAAGGAAATAAACATCACGAACTTCGCCATCTGCCGGATTGGATTTGCTGATAACGCCGTCTTTATCCATACGGCGAACTTCCATACCGGTAACAACCGTATCTTCATAACTTGGCATAGCGTAATTAACCGCGCCACCTAAGACGATGAAGAAAGAAAGCGACACTAAAATCAGAAAATATTTAAGGATAGCTTGCATAGTAAATGTCCTTATAAGTTAATTTTGAATAAGTTTTGCACATTTTGCGTGGTAATGCGAGCAAATTCTTCCGTTGAAACCCCTTTGAGGGTCGCAACATATTCACAAGTTTCACGCACATAAGCCGGTTGATTTGGTTTTCCTCGATAAGGAATCGGTGCCAAATAAGGCGAATCCGTTTCAATCAATAAACGATCAAGCGGTATTTTTCTCGCTACATCTCGCAATTCTTCTGCATTACGGAAGGTAATGATCCCAGAAATCGAGATATAAAAACCAATATCTAATGCCCGTTTTGCCATGGCATAATCTTCGGTAAAACAGTGCAATACGCCGCCACATTTTTCTGCGCCGTGTTGCTCTAGCATATCCATTGTATCTTGACGCGCTGAGCGGGTGTGAATAATAAGAGGTTTATTCACTTTATTTGCTACTTCAATTTGTTGAGCAAATAGCTGCTGTTGCAGGGCTTTTGTTTCAGGCGTGTAGTGATAATCTAATCCCGTTTCACCAATCGCCACCACTTTTGGATCTTGTGCATATTGCCATAATTTTTCGTAGTCAAACGGTTCCTCTTCCACATTCAATGGGTGTACGCCACAACTTAACGACACATCATTACGATGAGCGGTTAATTGCTTCATGGCTTCAAATCGCCCTAATGTGGTACACACAGAAAGAATATGCTGTACGCCCCGTTTTTTGGCGTTTTCAATGACTTCGTCCACATTTTTATGACGCGTTTCATAGTCTAATGCATCTAAGTGACAGTGGGAGTCAATAATAAATAAATCGTTCAAAATGCTTTCCTAATCTCACTAAATTGGTTTGGCATTATACCGCAAATTCCTTAGTAAAAACTTAAGAAAATGTGACCGCTTGCAAATAAAAAATGCGGTTAAGCAACCACATTTTTCTCATCTATACTAACCGTTAGAATGAATAACGTACGCCAATTTTATTTTCTCACTCGAATAACAACACCAATTTGCTCATTTGGCTGTAATAATTGGCTAAGGCGTGCAGTTTCAACACAAACCATAGTTCGGTAACCCTGCTCGTTCATTCCGCTCATTGCTTTATGCCACGGGTTCCAAACAACAATTTCGCTCGCATGTTGGTGCGCAACCTCAATTTGTCGCTGATATCCGATATCTTCAATATAGCTATCGCCTTGTGCAAGGTAAATTTCATCGACTAACTCTGCAATTTTTCTTGGAGAATCAACCGCTTGTTGCCGTTTCGTTAAGGCATTAAAGACTGTATTAGGTAAACCAAAAAGTTCGGTCTTTTCAATATCTTGAACATAGAAATAACTATGTAATGCTGCTTGAGCAGGCTCTTTACCAAGATGGGTAAAGCACAGTTCACAGGTTTCGCCCAACGCCATCTCCATTTTAGCTTCTAGGTTTTTGTTTTCATCAAACAAAGAAAATGTAAGTTTAACATTCTCTTCTTGCTCTACATAATCGGTAAGTTCCCATAAGCGATTGCGAGCAGTACCATGAGCCGGCTGTTTGGCTGCTCCAAACCAAGGATAGCAAATCGGCACACCACCTCGAATCGCCTGACCAAGGCTAAAAGGTTCAACCTCACTTAACCAGAATACATCTTGATTAGCATGAGCTGGCTTCCAGCTTAATAATTGAGCGCCTTGTAGCGAAATTTTTGCACTCATTAAAGCATGCTTAATTTCAAGAACAGGAATATCGTTATAATTCACGAATTGGCATGTTGGTGGTAGGGTTAATGTTTTCATAAAATTTCTCCTTTAAATAATTAGAATTTATTATTCATGCGCGTTGCTTTATTCATCACACGAATGCAACATAATAGGGCTGTTTTAAAAGCAAATTTAGCTAGGTATTATGCTAACATGGAAAAAAATGAGCTTCTATGATCGAAAGCTGAATCTGTGAAGTGTGTCAAAATTTTAAAATAAACCCGCTTTTTCATTAAGATAAAAGCGGGTTTACATCATATTACTCTGCAGTTGGTGCAATCTCTTCTGTCGGAACAGCTTGTTGTTCTTCCGGCACCTCGGCTTTAGTATTTTCGGTTTGAGGTTTACTTAAAGAAAGTGCTTCCAATACTGTTGGTTTTTCAGCCTCAATAACAGCACCTGCGGAAGTGCAATAACGCTGTCCTCGATCTCGCCACATTGGGATTTGGCGGCTGTTATCGCAGTTAATACTGCCATAACTATTGATCCCCACCCATTGAATATTTTTCGATTTTGGCAGGCTGAATTTTGTCGGCGATGCACGTTTTAAGTACTCTTTATAAACATACAATGCCCCACTTGAACCGGTTAAATAAGTATCGGAGTTGTTATCCTTCCCTAACCACACAGTAGTTACATTTTCGCCGTCAATACCCGCAAACCATGTATCACGTGCATTATTAGTCGTACCCGTTTTACCGGCAAGACGTAAATGAGCAAACTCATTTTGTAAGCTACGTGCTGTTCCTCGCTCAACCACTTGTTGCATTGCATACAACGTTTGAATGGTCGCTTCTTCAGGTAATACTCGTTCGCTTACGGCGTCAAGGTTACGTTGATAAAGTGGTTTACCATCATGCCCTGTAATGGATTCAATCGTGGTTAAAGGCACTTTTAAGCCATTATTTGCCAGTACTTGGTAAGATTTTGTCACATCATAAGGCGAAATAGAGTATGAACCGAGCAACATTGCGGGGTACGCTGGGATTTCAACTTTATCCCATCCCATTTCTTTTTGTTTTTCAATGACCTTTTTCAAACCATACTTCATACCAATATTTACCGTTGGGATGTTCAATGAGCGCACTAAGGCATCCATCAACATAACAGAACCACTAAAACGCTTATCGTAGTTTTTTGGTGACCAAGGTGCTGAGCCTTTGGTATAAATTGTAATCGGTTTATTATCAATTGGCGTATTTAAACGGAAGCTTTTTGGATTCGATAACGCAATCGCATAAATGGATGGTTTGACTAAAGAACCAATTTGTCGCTTCGTTTGAATCGCACGGTTAAAGCCGGCAAACTGTGTTAAGCGGTCGCCCACAATAGCACGCACTTTCCCCGTTTTATATTCCGCTACAACAATCGCCGATTGTAAGTCTTTGATTTTCTTATCACTATTTTCTAAATCTTCTAAACCGTTAATGACTGCTTGTTCCGCGGAACGTTGCTGCTTACGATCTAAGGTCGTAAAAATCTTCGCCCCCGATAATAATGCAATACGATTCTCACCTAGCTCATTTTTAAGGTCTAAATTTAAGGCTTGCATAAAGGCAGGCTGTTGGCGATAAATTGTGCCTTTTTCTTTAACCCCAAGCGGTTGCTTAATTAAAAATTCATAATCGCTTTGCGTAATCGCATTATTTTCTTGGAGTAATTTTAGCACCACATTACGGCGCTCAATCGCTGCCTGTGGGTGTCGCCATGGGTTATACAACGAAGGACCTTTTACCATTCCAACTAACAACGCCATTTGTGAAGGCGTAATTTCTTGAATTGGACGACCAAAATAAAATTGGCTGGCAAGCGCAAAACCGTGAATTTGATAACTTCCGTTTTGACCTAAATAAATTTCATTGAGGTAAGTCTCTAAAATTTTATTTTTATCGTAACGTGCATCTAAAATTAGCGACATTAACGCTTCATTCACTTTTCGGCTTAATGATTTTTCACTGCTTAAAAAGAGGTTCTTAACCAATTGTTGGGTTAAAGTACTCGCCCCTTGCACTGTTCTACCGGCTTGGTAGTTTGCCACCAAAGCACGTGCAATCCCCATTGGGCTGATACCATCATGCTGATAAAAACGTTTATCTTCCGTTAAAAGTAACGCTTGAATCAAAAAATAAGGATATTGCTGTAAACGAAGCGCTTGGCGTTCTTCATCACTTTCAGAATGGATCATTGCAATCAGTTTAGGATCCAAACGGAATTCTTCCACCAACTTTTGTTGCACAAGATCTTCTATATACGTTAAACGATCATTTTGAAAGCGAAGTCTTAATACTCGCTGTGCTTCCGGCGTTTCAGGAAACGGGAAAGCTCGGCGTAACATCACAATATTATTTTCTTCGATTTTGAAGTCGCCCGGCGTTGCGATTTGAGAAACTTGACGATAGCCGTTATCTAATAGTGCGGTTTTTGTTTGTTCTAGCGTTAGGTTATCTTCAATCCGGATACTTTCAATACGTGCATAAACCTCCGCAGGCAGTTGCCACACTTGCCCGTCCATTTTCGTCCGTATCTTACCGTCTAGATAAATGGCGTAAAATGCCATAAAGCTGGCACAAACCAGCCCCACTTTTAAACCTGTCGCCATAAAGCTCGAAAATATCGATCTTTTTTCAGGCGCTTTTTCTTGTTGTTCCAATTCAGGATTTGACATGATTTCAAACCAAAAAGTAAAAGCGGTGAGATTTTGCAAAAGATTTACGAAATATCACCGCTTGCTTCGTATGGATTATGGATTGCGTTTAAACTTACTAAAGTCTGGGGCGCGTTTTTCGTTAAATGCGTTACGACCTTCTTGGCCTTCTTCTGTCATGTAGAACAACATCGTTGCATTACCTGCTAATTCTTGAAGACCCGCTTGTCCGTCACAGTCCGCATTTAACGCTGCTTTTAAGCAACGTAATGCAATCGGGCTGTTGCGTAGCATTTCACGACACCAACGCACCGTTTCTTTTTCCAAATCTGCAT